>QQNE01000164.1 GCA_003402735.1 Verrucomicrobiota bacterium | reverse complement strand
TCGTTCTGGTAGTTCTTCGCGGCGTTGATGCCCCCCTGGGCGGCGATCGAGTGTGCGCGGCGCGGACTATCGTGGTACACGAAAAGCTTCACGCGATATCCGGCTTCACCCAGCGATGCGGCAGCCGATCCGCCGGCGAGGCCCGCACCCACGACGATGACCGTGTGCTTGCGGCGGTTGGCCGGGTTGACGAGCTTGTTCTCGAACTTGCGGTTCGACCACTTTTGCTCCACCGAGCCCGAAGGAACTTTGGAATCCAGCTTGGGATGCGTGCTCATGATCAACCTCCGAGTCCGAAGAAGTAAACCGCCAGTGGCTGCGTGATGAATCCGCCGGCGACGATGATGGCAAATGCCCAGCCGAGCTTCGCGAGAGTCGGATGGTTCGAAGCGAAGAGCCCCAGCGACTGGAACGAGGCCTTGAAACCGTGGCTCAAGTGCATGCCCAGAAGCACGAGCGAAAGCAGGTACCAGGCCACGTATCCGGGCTCACGAAACTTCTCGATGACCAGCGTGTAGATGTCACGCATCTCCACTCCGTCTACGGTCGTCATGTAGACCGGTCCGAACTTGAAGGTCTGCAGGTGAAGCACCACGAAAGCGAGGAGCAGCAAACCGGTAAGAATCGCGGTCTTCGCCGCAAAGCTCGTCTTCTTGCCCCCGTGTGCAGCGTGCTGGTAGCCGGCGGGACGTGCAGCACGATTATCCATCGTGAGCTTTACCGTAAGAAGGACGTGAATCAGAAAGAAGGCCACGAGCCCCGCCTCAGCAAGATAAATGGCCGGATTCGACACCAGTGCGTGGCTGTACAGGTTGTAGGCGTCCGCGCTCACGAACATGAGCAGGTTGCCCGCCATGTGAGACAGGGTGAACAGCGAGATCGCGAGTCCCGTCAGTCCGACCAGTTTCTTCTTACCGATGCTGGAGCCCAGGTAGGCCTTCCACGATGCCATCGCCATAACGGTGATCCTCAAATTGGGGTGATGGCCCCATTATAGCCGTTTGGGACGCCCGACTCAAGAAGTCGGGTCAATAACTTCAGTAGATTCGGGGGTTAAGAAACCTGGCGATCCCGAGCGGGATCGACCTGTTGAACTTTTGTCTCGAAGACGAGCTCCAGCTCCTGAACAGGAACGACAATTCTCTGGCCCGTTTGGGTCTTCACGGCGATGCCGAACCGGACTTCGTCATGTGCGGGCCCCTGTGCGGGAATCACGGCCAGAAGCTCGCCTTTCACGGCAACCAGAGGACGATTCTGGACCTGAACTCCCGGAATGAACTCCAGAATCGACGACCACGGGAATTTCAGTTCACGCCCCCCGGATCGTGCCCGGACTGCCTGCGGGAAGGCATCGAGAGAGGCCTCGTCCAGCCTTTGATCGCAAGCCTGCTCGCAGGATTTCTGCCAGGCTTCCTGAAGGTCCTGGCGAATGCCCATCAGCTCGGCACGAAACACCGGAAGCCAGCTCGCCGCCTGAACCCAGCGGTCTTTAATGGCAAGCTTGCCCTCCATGCCGTGAAGTCGGGGCGTGATCCTGGCCGCGATGTCGAGGCGCGAAGCCATGAGGCTGCAAGCCCGCTTGAAGGCATGGATGCAGCGATAAAAGTCGAGCAACGGAGAGTCCGGAGCGGAAAGATCGCGGCCTTCCGCGACCCAGGACTCAGCGGCTGCCAAGTGATGGCTGGCTTCGCCGAGCCATCGAGGTGAATCCGAAATCAGGAGTTCCAAAAGACGATCCGGAGACATGAGTGCCCTCAAGCCTCCGGATCGGAATTCTGATGAGTCTTCAGAAGTTATTTCTTCGGCTGGACCCGAACCAGCTCCAAGACCTTGGAATCAGCAGGACATCCCCCGTTGAAACTTTGACTGACGGTATCGATGAGCACCTGTCCCCGGTCGCAGTACCGGGCTAGAAGGACGGGAACGGCACCTCCGGAGCTTTTGGCGGCCATTCGGGTGTAGACCACCTCGCCTTCGAAGGAGACAAATCCGTATTCCTCGCGGCGGGTCTCCGCGACAGGCTTGACCCAGAACACCTCGAGCT
>QQNE01000163.1 GCA_003402735.1 Verrucomicrobiota bacterium | reverse complement strand
CACGTTTCGCACGGCACTCGCGCTCCTCCTGGTTTGGATCGGGGCGGACCGCTCTCCGGCGGAAGAACCCCTTCGCCTCTTGCCCGGCGTTCCCGTCGTGGTTGCCGCCAGTGAGCCTCCCCAGGTAAAGCGAGCGGCCCAGGATCTTTGCCGAGATCTCGGATGGGTTCTGGAAACTCCCTCCCCGCTTTTTGAAGAACCACCGAAGTCTGGTCCAGCGATTGTCATTTCTAGCCAACCTAACCTCGGTCATTCCTCAGGGGCGGAAGCCCACCGGATCGCTGTGCAGGGAAACCAAGTTTGGCTGCAAGGAGGCGACGCCCGGGGCGCGATCTATGCCATATACAGTTTCAGCGACGAGTTTCTCGACGTCCCGCCCTGGTGGTATTGGGCTGGGTGGAAGCCCACGACCCGGTCGAAGGTGGAGATTCCCGCCGCGACGAATCGAAGCTGGCAGAGTCCACAGGTGAAGTGGCGAGCGTGGTTCCCCAATGACACCGACCTGCTCTCACCCTGGATTTCCGAGGATTACAACGCCCGCTGGAATCTCGTTCTCGAAACGATGCTTCGTCTGAAGCTCAACCTGATCGATGTAGGCGAGCTGTCCGAGGAAACCTTGCGCAAGATCCGGCTCCCGCGCGATCGCGGGGTGGCCGTCACCACCACGCATCTCGCTCCCTTTGGCGCGTCGTTGCGGAATTGGGAGAAGTTCTGGACCGTGCGGAAACGGGAGCCCGTTCCTCCGCTGCTCCTCGCGAACACCAAGGATTTGGAGCAGTTTTGGGAAGAGCACATCCGCCTGATCCAAAAGGAAAATGTGGAGATGCTCTGGATGATCGGCTTCCGGGGCGATGGCGACAAAGGTTTCTACCGCACGTTTGCAGACGCCCCGACCGACGATGCCGCCCGTGCAAACGTCGTCGAAAACATGTTGCGCCGTCAGGTGGCGTTGCTCAAGCGCGTCACCGGCGATGAGGCTCCGCCGATGCGCACCGTGATTTACGATGAATGCTCGGATTACGTGGCGGCGGGCCTGCTGCATCCGCCGGAGGATCCGAGCCTAATCTGGAATTTCACCGCTGCACGGCGCGACCACTTCCCGGCAGCGGATCTCCGAAATTTTCACGCACCTCCAGGGCGGCAGTTGGGCTACTACTTTAACATTCAATTCACCAGCACCGGCTCCCATTTGGCCGATGGCGAAGGCCCATGGAAGATGGAGAGGAACCATCGCATGGTGTTGGAGTCCGGCCCGAGCTTGGCGCTATCCGTGGTGAACTCAGGAAACACCCGCGAATTCCCGCTCAGCCTCGCCGCCCACGCCCGGATGATATGGAGCTTCTCGGACTATGATACCGACGCCTTCACCAAAGATTTCTGCCGCCGCTATTGGGGCCCGATTCACGGCCCCGCCGTGGCCGAGCTCTATCAGGACTTTTTTGATTCCTATTGGCAGCAACGCGAACCGAATCTTCCCGATTTTCCACGGCAATATATCTTCCATGATCTACGGATCGCCCGAGCGACCCGAGATCTCCTCCACGCGGCCACCGACAAGGAAGCGGACGCCAAATTGCTGGACGAGCGAGACACCGGATATTTCCGGATCATTCCCGCGAACGGTGAGACCAAGGTCGATGCCATCCGCGCCGGGATGAGCCGATCCGCGGAGCGTTTTGCGCAAGTATCCAAACGGTGCGCAGAACTTTCGGCTCACCTTGATGAGCAGGGTCGGCCGCTCTTCGATGAAAGCTTGCGGATGCAGGCCGCCTTCATGGAAGCCGCCTCACGATGTTTGGCCGCCGCCGCAGAGGGTTATCAGGTGCGCAACGACCGCGAAGACTTTCTTCGTTGCATGAAAATGGCCCAAAAGGAAGCTGGGGCGATGGAGGGCGCCTTGCGAACGGCAACGAAGCCACCTTTTGAGGCCTGGTTTGCCAAGGAGAACATCTTCGACCTCAAGGAAACCAGGGCGTTGATCGATCGCCGGGTCCAGGGGAAGGTCAAGCCAGTGCCTTAGGAAGACCTAACAGCCTGTTGAAAAACGGTTCATTTTATTATAGGGAACGCTCAAGGCGAGCGGTCCGAACCCAGTTGAACTTAGCTTACCGTGGAGGGGATTTTTCGGATTGATGTCCCAAAATGTCCGTATTGTGCTCCAGAGGGTTCGGATT
>QQNE01000162.1 GCA_003402735.1 Verrucomicrobiota bacterium | reverse complement strand
TAGGTTTTGCGGTGGACGGTTTCGTACTCGGCGAGGAACGCAGCCCAGCCGTGGTGGACGATTTGCCAGAGGGGTGAGGCTCGGGCGCGGCGCGGGCGGTAGATGGACGGCGTAAATGTTCTTGTGAACATTTATTGCGGAAAGTTGCAACCCCGGGATGCGTTTCCAGGAAAAATGGTCGTAAGAACACTTTTCTGCAAGTTCTGAGTTCGCGGGGGAGCTTGTGCTTGGTGGGACTGCCCCGGGGGCCCGTCCTTGACTCGCCCCGTTGACAAGGCGCTCTGCCCCGAGCAGATGAGCGCCCCAGTCATCGACCCCACCACCAGCATCCTCGCCCTCACCCGGGGCCGGGTCTACTCCGTGCAACTCGCTTTGGCCGCCGGTTCCGCAGCGGCCACTTCCTGGGCGCTCGCCAGCGGAGGGTTCCCGGAGGGCCTCACGTTGAACCCGACCACCGGGCGCATCTCGGGCACGCCTTCCCGGGAATCGGAGGGCAGCGTGTTTGTGGCGATGGTCACGGCCAACAACGCCAGCGGCCCCAGCGCCCCCCTGAAGCTAGTGTTCGGCATCGAGCACGCCAGAGTGGAGCCGGACGGATCGCTGGAGGCGTTCATGGATCTCTCCACCACGGGGATCGGGTTCCGGGGCCATGAGGAAACCGACGAGGCGGGCCGGGCCGTGGTGCATGTGAAACGCGGCGACCGGTTTCCGTTCTCCATCAGCTTCCTGAAGGGCATCGAGGTGATCGACCTGCCCGTGACCAACCTCGCGGTGGTGCTCAAGGAATTCGAGCCCGAAGCCCGCACCATACTCAATCCCTCCGGCCATCTGGAAAGGCAGGGCATGGAGGACACGACGCGCTGGCTAACGTTTCTCGACTTCAGCGATCCCGCCATCGCCACCGTGCTGGGGAACTACGAGGACGATTCCGACACCGTCTTTCCCGCCCTGGCCGAGGTGGAGGTGAGCTACCGGGTGGACCGGGGCGCGGGCCTGGCTCCGCTCGCCGCCGTGAGGACGTCGGCCACGTTTGTCTTCATGGTGACTCGCGATCTCGTGCGCTGATCCCAAACTTCTCGCCCCATGCCCGACTCCGCCACCACCACGTCCCAGAAGCTGCCGCCCCTGATGCACTTCCCGTTGGCCAAGCACTTGGCCACGACTCAGGGAAGTTCGATCCGCCGAGTTGGTTGGACCGGCAAACCTGGCGCTCACGAACTGGCCTGGATCTGCTACCGGGGCGGACTTTGGTGGTATCAGAACGCCGCCGGGGAACGAGTGGCCGAATCCGGGGACGTGGATGAGCACGACTTCCTCGCGCTGGACTGGACCACGCTAGCACCGGACTGTGATCCCTCCGAGCATCAGGACGCGGGATTGCCCGCCGATGCCACGATCTTTGGAATCCGGACCTATGATTTGTGGGAGGATGTGGGAGCGGAAACCGGGCTTCGCGATCTGGCCAATCCGAACGCGGAACTCGGTGCCACCCGCTGCGAGCCTCCCACGATCGCACCGCCGAGGCCGCCCGTCGTTGTCTCGCCGCCTGGAGGTGGGCCCAGCGGTAGGCCTGGAAACGGATCTGGAACCGGTGAAGAGAATACCGGCACCACGGCTGGAGGAAGCAGGAGCCCCTCCACGCCTCCCCTGCCGAATATTCCTGGGGATGGTTCTGGTGGAGGCGCAAGTGGCTCAGGTGGAAGAAGTGGGGGCAGGCGACGTCGGCCTCGGCCTTCCGATCCAACGCCGCCTTCACTGCCCACTGCCAGCCTGAGCATTCACACCGGTTCCCCTATCGGCCAGGGCTGCATCCAACGCGCCAAGGACAGCTGTGGACGCCGGTGCCGGGACGCTCCGGACCCGGTCTATGACATCCGGGGAGCTGGCTTGGCCTACGAATACTTGGGCGCCACGATCAGCCTCGGGGCCGACCAGGATCAGCCGGGTAGCGTGTGGTTCTATCGCTACTACTACAAGGGCGAGCTGCGCGAGACGGGCACCATTTCGCCCGGATCGAGCAAGGACGTGGACGGCGGCGTGCGGAAGTTCGACCTCGCTCTGGGCGCGAGCCATTCGGGCCGGGTGGAGTTCGGCCGCGGAAGTGACACGGTATCGGCCACCGACTCGGTGACGATGCCAGACTACTGCCAGAAGGATCCGGACTGCGGCAAGCCCTGTGGAGGAGGTGGGGGCGGCGGCGGTGGAGGAGGAAGCGACTGGGGCGGGAGTTGGTGAATCACTCCGCCCGGCAATCGAGCCAGGATT
>QQNE01000161.1 GCA_003402735.1 Verrucomicrobiota bacterium | reverse complement strand
CCATGACGCAATAGGTCACCAGTTGGATCTGAGAAAAGGCGAGATGCTGAGCGAGGAAGTGGCGGAACTGTTCCTTGGCAACGTCATCAAAGATCATCTTCCGGTCCAGCGCCCGGGAAATTAGGTGCGCGTTGATGAGCGAAGAGTTGACGGGTTGGAAGATGCGGAGCGGTCTCATGACAAGAGTTCACATGAACTCAAATGTTCGAAAGATCAACAAAAATTCCAAGGCTTCGCTGCTGCAGACGATTTGGGTAGGTGAAATTTCGGTTCAGATTGAGCCTGACACCAAGCGGGTTGGATATTCGCCTCAATGGAGCCTGACCCCGTGCGCCCGTTTACACAATTTCCTGGGACGTGCCCGGCGTCACCGCATGGCGCGTCTTCAGCGTGACGAACACGTAAATCGCCTGGCCCTTGATATCGTTGATTGTGGCAACGATCATCGGGGCGATCGCCGGAACCAGCCTTTACAAGCTGGACTTAGTTGAGAGTTGATTGGTGAGGGTTGAGTGGAGCGATCCCTAAACCCTCATTGGTAACTACCATTTGGCCTGTTAGCGGCACAAGAGCGCCATGCCATCGTCATGGACTCGTTCGAGCGCCCAGTCGAGGGCGAAGGGCCAGGCTCCGTAACCACTGTCCATGTTGATGTGACCAGCGGTATCTTCCAATGGGACAAACGGGAGCCGGAGCGGTTGGGCGTAGGTCTGGACGAAGCCACGCTTGCAGTATGGATCACGATGCGTTCCCACCAAGAGGATCTCACTGGCGGACGACCGGACTCGTTCGGGCGACAAGGACGTTTGGAAGCCGTGAATGATTCGACGGCTGTTCCGGACTTCGGGTATGCCTGGAGGTGCCACCAAGAGGACGCGCCCGGAGCGGATCGCTCCCGGCCGACTCGCGTAGTGGAGCCAGAGGTAGGCGCCCAACGAATGGGCAATCACCGTGGCCCCCGGCCCGGCATCTCTGAGCTGATCGTGAAGATGGAGAACCCATTCCACGATGTCTGGACGATTCGGCGAAGGGAACTCCGGGACGCGCACGTCCTGCCCTTCCGTAGCCAAAGCGTCCGCTAACCAGGGTTGCCAGTGCCCCCGCGGAGATCCATCCAATCCGTGAAGGATGACGAAAGGAGCTTGATCGATTCGGTTCATCGGTTCGGAGGCAACGTTCGTTATTGGGCCACGACGGATCTCGTCCTTCGGAGCGCAGTGGCATGCGCCCGCAAAAAGACGACGAGGAATTGGCTGGTCCAATGAACGGCCAAGGAGGAAGGCCAAGACCGAGGAATCGCCAGATTCAGAATCCACGGCCCACTCTCTTCGGTTTGTCAAAGGCGCGCCGCGACGGACTGCTGAAAATCTTCGTCCTGAAGCATCTGGAGCGCTTCCGTGGCAGCGCTGGAGGCTCCCAGCATGGTCGCAGGACCCTGAGCGTGAATCCGCATTGTGTCATCACCGGTAACGTGGACTTCGATCAAGCCTTCCGCTGGTTCGTTCCGAAACGCATCGACCTGGGTCTCTAGAATCTGAAGCACCTCGGCGGGAACGCCGCTCTCGCCCAGTTCGAGGCCAAGTGGGTCGCTGACGGGTAGGACCCGAAGGATGTGCCCAGCCGCGATGTGGGGTTGAATTGCCAGCCGTTCGATGAGCTGCAGCAACGTCTCCGCAGCGGTCTTCCCATCACCGTCGTTGACCCCGACCAGATTGACGAAGCGGGCTCCACTCCCCGGCTGCCGTTGTCCCGAGATGGTGAAGGTGGGGAACCCATACTTGCGGCCCTGGAAGTAGAAGAACCGCTCGATCTGCCCGACCAAGGAGTCGGAAAATTCGCAATGCTCGATGAAGCCTTGGATCAGGTCGCGCATCCGCGAGCGGTATTCAGGATGAAGGAACGTCTTGCTCATAAGAACGAAGTAATCCTATTTAATTTAAGTTGATTCGTCAAGTCAAGATTAAGCCCGAACCCAACCCCCGGAAGAACAGGAGCGGGCTGGGCTGACCACTAGCCGGAACTTCCAAGACAAGGGAGGCGCGTAATCATGATTCTCAATGGGATTTGCTCGAGATCTAGTTTACAGGGTATGCAAAATTTTCAGTCTACACGGCTCGGTCAGGCAGCTTCACGCCAAGCAGATCGAAGACCCTTTGGTGAAGTTCGGTTGGGCGGGTCAGCTCGAGAACGGTTCAGATCGAGCCTGACACCAAGCGCGATTATGGTTGCACGTGGTTCAGATCGAGCCTGACACCAAGCGCGATTATGGTTGCACGGGGTCTTTCGAAGAGAATCCAGGCTTTGGGCTCACTGGAAACACGGAGTGGGAATGTATGGGTGAGGGGAGCGTCTTTGTCCGCTGGATCAAGGAAGAAGAGCCGTATGAACCGAGAGGTTCACGTATGGTTCCGTGAGAGCCTGGGGGTGAGATTCCCCCGGGCTACTCGACAGGAAATGACTCCAGGAAAATGCCGCAGACGATTTGGATAGGTGAAATTTCGGTTCAGATCGAGCCTGACACCAAGCGCGGTTCGGAGCCGAGGTGGACACCATCGATCCACAGCGCCAGCCAGTCTTCCGCGACCAGGCTGCGGGAGCGCAGGGCCTCCACTTCCGCCCGGCTCGCCTCGATCCACATCTCGCTGGCCTGGGTGCGCTTG
>QQNE01000160.1 GCA_003402735.1 Verrucomicrobiota bacterium | reverse complement strand
GGGTTTTTTGTTGGCCCGATCTAGACCTTCGGCAGCGGCGGCGGGAAACGACGAACGAAGACGTTGTCTGGTTCTTCCTTCATCCGGAGCCGGAAGATCAGCCCCAGAGTCAGCCCGGCGATCAGTCCGCCGAGGTGTGCACTGTAAGAAACCCCTTCCGAGGGCATCCGCTGATTCAGCATTTCCGCCAGCATGCTCGCACCGCCGATCACTTGGTTGAGCATCCAAAGGCCGATCACGACAAACGCCGGCATGGAGAAGATCCAGACGAAGCAAAACACCCGCACGGTGTTGCGCGGGAACAGCACGAGATAGGCGCCCAACACGCCCGCAATCGCGCCTGAGGCTCCCAACATCGGGACCACACTGGTGGGTTCGATCAAGGCATGGGCCAAGGCGGCGGCCAGTCCACTGCCGAGGTAAAAGGCTACAAAGCGTTTGGAGCCAAACCGGTGCTCCACGTTGTTCCCGAAAATCCAGAGGAAGAGCATGTTCCCCAAAAGGTGCATCCAGCTGCCATGCATAAACATGGAAGTGAGGAGGGTGAGGTAGATCGGCTTGGGACCCGGCCCCTGCGGGATCTCGATCGGCTCCCCATCCGTCCCAGGGACAATGGAGGTTCCCACCAAATCTTGCCCCGTAGAAATTTCCTGAGGCACGGCGCTGAACCGCGAAGTGAAGTCCGGGATGACATACATCTGGACGATGAAGATCACCACGTTGAGAACAATAAACGTGTTGGTCAGCCAAGTGACCCGATGCAGATGGCGATCGTCATCGCTGAGAGGCAGGAACATTCCGGCGATGGTAGCATGGCCTTGTGGCGACACAATCCCCCTTTCACCAGGGACGCTCCCGATAACGAAAAAGGTCCCGGCGCGACGAACGCTACCGGGACCAGGACAAACTGGAGGCAGAACCGGACAAGCCGCTCCGCTACCGTGAGTGGTTCAAGGGAAAATCCAATTCAAACCGATCATTGGGCCTTCGGCTTCTTCGGCGTAGCAGTGAGCACGGCCACGAGTTCGGCCTTGTCAAGCTTGCCGTCCGCGTCCTTGTCGCCCTTCTCGATCATCTTCGCGGCGCGTTCTTCCGGGGAAGGAGCGGGCTTGGTGGGAGCGGGAGCATCCGGCTTTGGCTTGTGAGCCGGTTGGGCGGCCAATTCGGCCTTGTCCAACTTGCCGTCCGCGTCCTTGTCGAGATTCTTGATCATGCCTTCGGCACGCAGCTCGGGGGTCATCGGAGGCTTCTTGCCACCTTTGGGTTTGCCTTCGCCTTCCGCCGCAAAGCCGATGGACGTAAACGCGAGCGCCGTGACCGCCGCGAGGATGATTTGCTTTTTCATTTGGGATAGATGGTGGGATTGTGATTCATTGAAACCGGCCGGAAAGTCGGTTACCCCGGGATCAACCAGCGATCGGCCGATTAGTTGCAAACAATTCGCCCCATGAACCAATATTTGTGCCTCCTCGGCCGCTCCCTCATCCTGGCCTTGGCCCTTTGCGGATCCCTCACCGCCGGAGACACGGAAGCGATCGAGTCCGCCAAGGAAGCCTTCGCGAAGCGCGATTTCACGGAGGTCGTCGATCTGCTCAAGCCGGTCATTGATCGCCCCGTCGGCGAGGCCACGGAGCAAACCCAGCTCGCCAAAGAGATCGCGGCTTCCGCCCATCAGCTCCGCGGGGAGGATCACTTCCGCAACGCGCGGATCAAAGAGGCACTCGCGGATTTCGATGCGTTCATCGCGCTTCTCCCGGAAGAGGCGGCCGGCCATTGGCAACGGGGCATCGCCCTCTATTATGCGGGCAAGTTCCAAGACGGCGTCAACCAGTTTGAGCTCCATCGCACGGTCAATCCGGATGACGTGGAGAACTCACTTTGGCATCTCCTCTGCCTCATGCGCCTCCCGGGCGCCACCGTTGAGAACACTCGGGAGCAGTACCTTCAAGTCACCCGGGATCGCCGCATCCCCATGACGCAGCTGCAAAATCTCTATACAGGCAAGGGCACCGAAGAAGACGTCATCACCGCCGCGTCGTCCGCCAGCGAAGATGCCCGGTTCTACACGGATCTCTATTTGGGCCTGTATTATGAGATGATCGGGGACAAGGAAAAATCGCTCCCCTTCATCGCCCGCGCGGCCTCCAATCCGACCGCGACTCACTACATGGGTGACGTCGCCCGCACGCACCTCCTCCTCCGCGGACAGGCCGATGCCAACGGAAACTGACCCGGTAGAAGCTCCCGATTCGTCCCCAGCCCCCGATTCGCCGACGGCCCCAATCCAGCTGGAGCCCTGGGGATTTTGGGCCACCGCACTGCTGGGTCTGGCCATCGCCATCGGATTCACGGTCGCGCAGGCGGTCGCGATCGCGATTTCTTGGTTCCTCCTGCCTCATGGCCCTGAGGACTTTCCCACTCACCTTGCGGACGGGGATGTCCTCAGCTTCATCACCATCTTCTCAGGCGTTGTGGAACTGATCCTCATCGCCCTTCTGGCCAAGTGGAGGGGTTGGCAGCCCGCAAAGTATTTGGGCTTTCAACGTCCCGCAGGGCTCCTCTCCACGGCCGGGTGGATCGCCGTGACCCTGATCTTGGGCTGGATTCATTCCCTCTTTGCCCCCATGGCCGGGGTCAAATCTCCCCCAGAGTTCATGGTCAAGACCTGGTCAACCACGGACTCGCTGCCTCTCCTCATCGTCGGGATCGGACTGATGGCCCCGCTGGCCGAGGAGACGTTTTTCCGAGGCTTCCTCCATGCCGGCTGGAGAGGCACTCGCCTCGGCATGCTGGGCACCGGGATCCTGACCTCCCTGCTCTGGACCTCGCTGCATATTCAGTATGTGAGCTACGAACTGCTCTACATCTTCTTCTTCGGCATCCTGCTGACCATGGCCCGGACGAGATCCGGATCCATCTGGACGCCGATCCTCATGCACGCCGCGAACAACAGCCTCGCGATCGTCGGCATGGCCTGGGATCTCCCCGGCCTATCGTAAAGGTCTCAGTCCCAAGATCCGCCCAGCGCCTTGACCAAAATCACGGCGGCGGCAAACCGTTCCCCTTGGATCCGGTTCAACTCTTGCTCCGCACGAAGCAAGGACCGTTGCGCGTCCAGGACCTCAAAGAACGGGACCAAACCGGCATCGTAACGCTTGAGCGCCAAATCGACGGT
>QQNE01000159.1 GCA_003402735.1 Verrucomicrobiota bacterium | reverse complement strand
CTTGTCGATCTCGATGACCTGAGCCTCGACCTCATCGCCCTTCTTGAGCACTTCGCTTGGGTGATTGATCTTGCGCGTCCAACTCATGTCGGAGACGTGAATCATGCCATCAATCCCGTCCTCCAACTCCACGAAAGCCCCGTAGGCGGTGAGGTTGCGAATCTTGCCCTTGATCTTGCTGCCGCGGGGATACTTGTCGTCGATGATATCCCAGGGATTGGCTTCAAGCTGTCGAACGCCGAGGCTGATCTTCTGCTCTTCGGTGTTCACGCTCAAAACCACGGCATCGATCACCTGATCGAGATCGAGCACGTCGCTCGGGCGGGTGATGCGCTTGGTCCAGGAGAGCTCGGAAACGTGAATGAGACCCTCCACCCCGGGCTCGATCTCCACAAACGCACCGTAAGGAACCAGCTTGGTGATCTTCCCACGAACCCGGTGCCCCGCCGGGAACCGCGCTTCGATGTTCTCCCAGGGATTGTTTTGCAGCTGCTTAAGCCCGAGAGAGACCCGCTCCTTCTGCTTGTCGACATCCAAAATCTGCACTCCGATGGTCTGACCGATGGTCAGCATCTCGCTCGGGTGATTGATGCGGCCCCAGCTCATGTCGGTGATGTGCAGCAGACCGTCCATACCCGCCAAATCGATGAAGGCGCCGAAATCGGTGAGGTTCTTGACCACGCCTTCGACCTGATCGCCGATGCGGACCGTGTCGAGGAATTGGGAACGCTGCTCCGCGCGCTCCGCCTCGATCACCTCGCGCCGGGAGAGAACGATGTTCTTCCGGTCGTCGTTGACCTTGACGATCTTGAACTCATAAACATTGCCGACATACTCGTTGAGGTCTTTCGGCGGGATGATGTCGATCTGCGAACCGGGCAGGAAAGCTTCCACTCCGACATTGACCGTGAGACCGCCCTTGACCACGCCCTTGACCTTGCCCTTCACGAGACCGCCCTCTTCGTAAACCTTGACGATCTTGTCCCAGTTCTGTTTGTGGGCCGCCTTCTCCTTGGAGAGAACAACCATCCCCTCGTCGTTCTCCAGTCGCTCGAGCAAAACCTCGATTTCGTCCCCGACCTCAAATTCCTCGTCCTCGAATTCAGAGATTGGAATGGCGCCCTCGGACTTGTAGCCGATGTCGACCAGAACGACCTGCTGTTTGATCTCCAGGATGCGCCCGTTGACGATGGAGTTTTCCCGGAACGTCCGGAAATTTTGGGAGATGAGCTTGGAAAGCTCGGGGTTTGAAGAGGCAATCGCCGCCATGATGTATGGTTAGAGTTGAGTTGTTTGGTTCGTTCAGCCTGCCGACGCCGCCCCGCGCTGTCTTGTGAGGATGATTGAGCCGCGCCGTTCCAACTGGGCCAAGCGAGGCACCAACGGGCCCGAAACGAACGCGGGCGTGGAATGTAGAACTGTCCCGGTCAGCCGCAAGCGGGAAAAGTGGATTTGGCGAGGTCAACCGCTCGACGCCTTGGCAAACATCGTCCCCCGGAGAATTTCCACGATCACCGCTTTTTCCTCCGCCGGAAGATAGGCGAAAGCCGGATCCGGAACCGTCGGATCAAGAGCTTGACGCATCCGCCCAAAAATGCGCTCCCTCAACGCCTGCGGAATGCCCCGGAACTCATCGCTGTCGATCATGTAGCTGCACCGGTATTTGAAAAGCCGGGTCTTCAAATCAAAATCACGGAGGGAGCGCCCGCGCGGATCCGTCCGTCCCGCAGCCCCAAAATCCCGCCGGAAATCGGCATCTCCCGAAAAACCGCCGGGAGGAAGTTTGGCCTCATCCGCAAACAGGGCATACCGCAAGAATTGATCGATCCGCTCTACGAGCAATCGGTCCCCCTCAGCGCCTCGGGCCTCGCGCCACCGATAGACCAACTCGGTGAGTTTGTTGCTGAAACCGGCCTGATGCTCCATCACCAACAGAGGCAGGATGTCGCTCGTGGTTCTCAGGTAATCCGAGAGATCGGCAAATTGCCCGACCTCTGCGGGACTGGTCTCGATCTTCCCTTCCACATATCGGCCCAAGAGGTTGCCGCGGTGCGCGGTGAATTCACCAGAGCCGGTCACATGCCAGCCCCCGAACCGCTCCGAAAGCGGCACCTGATGGCCCAATTGATCGCGCCGAAACGCATCCAGGGAACCATTGTTTGGACCTGGCATCACCGACTTGATGACCACCCCGGGGACCTTGCCCGTGGAGAGGTTGGCGTGGCAATTCATGCAACGTCCCGAACGCTCCACCACCGTCGCTTGCCCTGTCCGCTGCGGAATGTCGAAGATGAAAAAGACCGCTCCGAGATTCGGGTCCATCGAAATGACTTCGATCCGGCCACCCCGGACATGCCCGACGTAGACGTCATCCTTGAAATAAATGGCGCGCGGCTTGCGCACCGAGATGTTCGCGAGCTGGAGGCTGGTCGCGGAATAGACGAGGGTCTGGGAGGATTCGGGAATCTCCAGGACCTTGAGCAGACCGCGCAGATAGGCGCTCTCACTGGAAACATCGAGCCCCAGGCTGTTCTGCTCAATCGACTTGATGAACCCGGAAAACGGATCCCGCGGCACTGTTTCAAAGTAGGCATGCTCCGGCCCTTCAAAATCCACCGGAACGTCCGGTTCCGCCGCGAATGAGACCGCCCCCAGGCCGACCCCCGCCATCATGAAAACCAGGAAGCACCCGTTCATGAGCGGAACTATCCGCGAAAGCAGGGCCGGGCGGCAACCAAGATCGATGCATGCGGCGTATCCCATTCCAATTCTTCCCACGCAAATTCCCGTGATGACCTTACGTTTCACTCTGCTGGTTGTGCTCATCCTATCCGCAACGGCCGCTTGGTCTTGCTTCGGTTCCCATCGCGATCGATATGAAACCGCTCCCTACAAGGTGGTCTCGGTCGATGGCCCCATCGAAATCCGAGACTATCCCGCTTTGAAACTTGCCACCGCCAAAATGGAAAACGCGGGGAGCAACGGCCCCAACCAAAGTTTTGGCTCCCTGTTTGGCTACATCTCCGGCAAGAACGAGACCTCCACGAAAATCGCGATGACCACCCCCGTGTTCATGAACTCGGGGCAGATGAGCTTTGTCCTGCCCGGGAAAATCGCAGAATCCGGGGCACCGGCCCCGACCGATTCCGGGGTCTCCCTGACCGCGTTCAGTGGAGGCCGTTTTGCAGTCCTCCGCTTTACGGGCGAACGTTCGGAGGCTTCTGAAACCAAGGCCGTTGCCCAGCTGCGATCTTGGGCAACGGGCAAGGCCATCGAGG
>QQNE01000158.1 GCA_003402735.1 Verrucomicrobiota bacterium | reverse complement strand
TCCCTCCGACAAGGCACCGCCGCGACCCGCACATCGATCCGGCGCTTACCGATGGCCATCCCAAACCGGCCATCCTGCGCCTCCTGCCGACTTTGGCCCAGGTTGGCGAAATTCTTGATGATCGCAACATAGCGCATCAGCAACTCCTCGGAAGCGGAATAAATCACCCGAAGCTCCCCGTCAATCCGGGCGCGGAACCGCACCGTGTTGTAATATTTCTCCAGGTGCAGGTCGCTGGCCCGCATCTGCAGGGCGTGATACAACACCCACTTCAACATCATCTCGGGAGGATTGTTGACGTTCCGTGGATCGATCATCAACACGTCCTCCGGGAGGATCTCCACCAGGGTCGCATCATCGGAAACCTCATACCCGCCCTCGCCCACCTCGACCGTGAACGAATGACTCGCCGCAGAGTAACGGTTCAGCGCCTTCCGAATCACCGCCTGGTCGGCGAGCACGGTCACCACATCCAAGGGATCGTTGCCGGAAGACAACCACTCATCCTCGAACAGGTAGATGTCAGGGTCGGCAGCCAGCAGGTAAACCCTCTGCTTTCCGCAGTGAACCGGATAGACCCCGTGCTTCTCCAGCAGGGCCGGAGGAAACATATCCTGGGCCGGGGCCTCATCCGGATTGAAGGCCAGAATTGGGCCCGATGAGGACAACACCTTCAAGGCCACGCCGAGGTGCTGCTGCAGGGCGTTGAACGCGCTCACCCCGGGGTCGGAATCCCGGTTGACGAGTTCCTTGTAGGCCCGCTCCAGGCTGGAACGCTGACTGTCGGAAAACGGATACTCCCTGACCAGCCACTCAAAGGCTCCCTTCAAATCCCCTGAGGCGATCGGCGGACGCAACATCGATTCATAGGGACTCATCTCCCGAATCGGCCGCGAGGAAACCCGCATCACCAGATCCTGGCGAATCGCCTCATACTGATCCGCAGAAATCACCACCTTCACCGACAGAAAATCCGGGACTCCCCAATTGTCTTCACACCGCGGATTGTGATGCGCCAAAATCACTAGCGGTCCCAACGTGGAAACCGGCAACCATGGCGAGGCCGTGTGCGGCGCCCGCCCCAGCAACCGAACCATGTTCTCCGCGTCCGCCGTGCAAGTCAGCCGAGGCAAATCCACCGGAAGGATTCCGAACTGCACCGCAGTCCCCTCAATCGAGACCAGCGAATCACCAAAGGGATCGTCCGGGGCCAGATACACGCCGCCACCTGGCGCGGTCACCCCACTGCGGGAAGAAGGAAGAACGACGGGACCAGAACTCATGATGATTGAAAGCTAAAATCCGCTGAGAGGGACAAACCCTGCAGGAAAGGTCACAGCCCGACCCACATCAGAACCGTCAAAATCCACCACCAACCCGCCACCTGCCTCACCGGGCCCCTTCAACTCGAAAAAGACTCCGTTCCAAACCGCCCGATATTCCGAAGTGCTGGTGGCCGTCGCCGGATTGTAATCCGTCCTCATGTAGGGGGCGCCGGGCTCGGGATCGGTCGGTGAATCCCACTGCATCGCACGGACTATCGCCAACTCCTCCGCTCCGCTCGCGCCGTTCGCCGCCACCCTCCTGATCTCCCCACCGTGGATCTGGCTATACTTGTTGACCGCCGTGTTCAAAGTCTCCACCACCTCCCGGGCAATTGCCGCCTTGGAACCCGGAACAACCCGCCCGAGAGACGGGAGGGCGACGGCCGCCAGAATCCCCACCACCGCAATCGCCACCAGCATCTCGACCAGGGACACCCCCCTGACGACGCTGGTCCACGACCCACGAAACCGATCAGTAGACAATTCGATTGGCATTGTCAGCAGTCACTCCAGGTGGAGAATACAAGTCAACCTTGGCGAGGTTGGCGATCGACGTCGGCAGAACGATCGCGTAACTGCCAGGCATGTAATCATCAAAGGCATTGGGCGCGAAGGCCAAGTATGGTTTGAGCAAAGCATAACGACCCGTCGTATTTGACGCGTTCGTCCAGGCCGTCACCGCAGCGGTCCGCCCCTGCGCCTGCACTAGGGAGGCAATCGCCATGTTGACCGCCTCCGCGCGCGCCACCGCAAGATTCACCTCACTGTCGCTCTTCATGCGCACGATGTTCGGCATCGCGATGAAGGACAGGATGCCGAGAAGCACGACAGCCGTCAGCACCTCCACCAGGGAGAACCCACCAAGCCTGAACGAAAACCGACTCTTGCTCATACCAACTCCCACCCTACGACCGGACCAACTCCACCTTGGGATACGATCCGCTGGTCCAATTCGGCATCGAAATATACCAACCCAGCCGACGCGTCGCCGCCGACTCCACCCGATCCTGCGCAGACGTGCTCTCAGAGACAAAGTGACCGTAACTCACATCATCCAGATAATCCCGAATCAACGTCAAGCGCGCCTCACTGCCATTCACCGCATTGTAAGCAGAACGAACCTCCTCGACCGTCAAGTTGCCTGTCAGCCTTCCACAGACCCAGGCATTCACCGCACTCTGAACCGTGGCCTGTTGCTGCCTGGCCACAATCTCCCGGGCATCCGCCGCACCATTGGAGAACGCACTGATCGCCAACGCCGACATGATCCCAATCACCGCAACCACGATAATCACCTCAAGGAAGGTAAACCCACGAAACCGCTCGGGAAAACGAAAAGAATTCTTCATAAGCCCACCCCCTAAACACAAAGATAGGGCACCCCAAAAGCGGGGCGCCCTACCAGAAAAGAAAACTTACAACCCAGAGTTGTAAACCAACATGCTGTTGGTCAGCGACAAATAAGGCACCGCCGAAGCCTGCTCAGTCGCAGAGATGTTCGGAACACCGAAATACTGGTTGTAGAACGGACTCGTGGAATCGGTCACCGTGGCACCAGTCACGATCCTCGTCACAACTGCAGCAGCAGTCGCAGCCGTCGTCGGAGTGGTAACGAAGTCATAGCCAGCAGCAGAGGCAGCACTGTAAACAGAAGCCAATTGCTGAGCATTCCGACGATCCTTGGAGAGTTCTGCCGCGTTGTTGATCCGACCGATATTCGGAACGGCAATCGCCGCAAGGATACCGATCACCGCAATGACAACCAACATCTCAACAAGAGAGAAGCCGGAGCCCGTGTTACGCAAGGTAATATTTTTCATGTTTGTTCGTGTGTTATTGGAACCTTGATTCAACGCTGAAGTGCAACGGAGCTATGGAAAATAAGGTTAGCTGGGTTATTCTGGCTGCCGAAACAATTCCCGTTGTACGATGCCAGTATTCACCCAGCTAACCGAAGGTGAACGTAATC
>QQNE01000157.1 GCA_003402735.1 Verrucomicrobiota bacterium | reverse complement strand
TTCGTTTCCAGTCCGCACCCGGAAAACACGCCGGGCCTGAAGTTTCTCATCCCGCGCGGTCTCTTCTGGGCGGCGGGCGGGGATTCGGTTCCGGAAGAGACGGACAAGCGGGAGGGTGCTTTGTCCTTGAAATTTTAAAAGACTTAATATTTTGGACTTCCGAGGAGGGGAGTTGGACCCCGAGCGTTCGGTGTCCCGCAACGGGTTTCGGCGGTGATGCGGCCCGGTTCATTTCCGCCCTGAGTTCGCTTAGCGGAATGGTTGTTTCTTCCGGCGTCGTTTTCGATCCGGGGGAGCTACCCGTTTGCTGGGTGGCTGGCGAAACGGCGCAAGTCTCAGGTGTCTCGATTTTCCCGTCGGGACCGGGAGGATTCGGGGGATTCATCGGCGGTTTCTGGGAGGGGGGCGGAGCGTTGTTCCACGGGGCTCTCTCCTTGATTTTGGTGGCTTCCGTTAGGTTCTCAGGTGGGCGGTGGCTTCCCCCGTTGCAGGGTGAATGGTTGCTCGGGTCTTTGTGAGGCGGTCAGTGCAGTCGACTCTCGACCTGAAAGCCTTAAAAAAAATTCGGGCCCGAACTAAGAAAACCGGAGTTTTTTTCTTGCCTCTCTTTGAGGATTCTGGAAAGACGGCAGCTGGGATTTCGCGCCTACGCGCATCGTGGTCGTTTCATCGACGCGCGGCGGGAAGTCCCTCTGCTACGCCAAATTATGAAAACCCACCGCCTTCAATGCTTGGGGATGCCCATGGCAATCAAACAGGCTATTTCCGGACTTGTCATCGTCTTGATGACCGTGACGTCCGGACCGGTTTCGGCCGCCGACTACTTCTGGGATGGGGACCAGCTGGGGGTGAACAACATCCTGTCCTCCGGTTCAGGCCTGGGAGGCGCGGGGGTGTGGAACACTTCGTTCGGGACTTTCTGGGATGGATCGACTCTTTCGGGGATGTCGGTTTGGAACAACGCGGGGAACGACACCGCGATCTTCCGGGGCACTGCGGGAACGGTCACCCTCGGCAGCGGGATCACGCTCGGTGGGTTGCGGTTCGATGCCAACGGCTACGTCATCAGCACCGGAGTCGATACCCTGACCTTCGGCGGCGCGAGCAACTCCATCGTTCTCAATTCCTTGGCCAACGCCAACGCCACCTCCACGGTTGGGGCCACCTTGACCGGGGCCCTGGCTGGCTCGGGCAACGTCAGTCTGAGCGGTGGTCTCGCGGCGGGTTTGGTGTCGAACACCCTCACCTTGAATGGCATTTCCACCGGGGGATGGAGCGGAGCGACGACCCTGGGCGTGGGCCAGACGATGTCGCTTGCGCAGTCCAATCAAGCGTTGCTAAACACCTCGTCGATCAACCTGAATGGCGGTGCCCTGACGCTGACGAACACCGCGGCTTCAACCACTGCATCGTCGGCCACGACGAGCAGCGTTACGATCCCGGTGGCCAGCGCTACCGGCATCAACGTGGGCATGACGGTTTCCGGCGCCGGCATTGTCGGCACGCCGACGGTCACCGCCATCAGCGGCACAAATATTACGGTGAGCAGCGCCCAGACCTTGGCGAACGGAGCGGCCGTCAATTTCTTCGACAGCTTCAACCGCGTCAATAACAGCGCCGGCATCACCTCCAACGGTGGCACGATCACCGTCACCAACACGGCCAATGCCAATGTCAACTACTCGGAAACCCTCGGGGCGCTCACCCTCGGCAGCGGTTTGCTCACGGTCGCCCAGACGAACACCAACACCTCCCCGAGCACCCAGACGCTCGCCCTCGGAGCCATCACCCGCAGCGGCGGCAGCGCGAACACCTCGCAGTTGAACTTCACCGGGGCGAGCCTTGGTGCGGCCGCCCAGAACGTGATCACCATCTCCGGTCAGTCCGCCACCACCGCCAGCATCGCCCCGTGGATGACCTACGGCGGCACCGACTTCGCCGCTTACAACGCCACCAACGGGGTGATCGCCGCCTCGACCACGAACCTGACCGCCTCCCTCGTCGGGGCGGTGGGCACGGATTACAATGCGGCCACCGTGACCCTCGGGTCCAATGGCTCCATGCGCACACTGAAGTTTGCCGGTGGCACGGCGCTGACCGTGACCGGCGCAGGCACCACCTCGATCGGGGGCATTGTTTCCTCTGGCGCGGCGCACGTCCTCGCGGGCGGCACGGCCTACCAGGCCATTACGGCGGGTGACAACTTCTTCGTGAACGTGGGGGCCAACCAGCTCACCATCTCCGCGCCGATCCAAAACGTCGGTGCCGGAGCCACCGCCAGCACCCTGGTGCTCGGCGGGGCGGGCACGCTCACGTTGAGCGGCACCAACACCTTCAGCGGCGGCATCGTTCTCAACTCCGGCACGCTCCAATACACCGGCAACACCGCCGCGACGCTGGGCAACGCCTCTAACAGCATCACCCTCAACGGATCCGCCACCCTCCAAGCCCTCACCACCGGCGGCACCACTGCCCGCGCCATCACGCTGAACAACGGAGCCATCGCCAGCTTCACCAACGCCGCCATCGCCCAGACTTACTCCGGGAACATCACCGGCACGGGCGGCATCCTGGTGAACAACACCAGCGGCACGGCCACCACCTTCAGCGGCACCAACACCTTCACCGGGCCCATCCAGATCAGCAGCGGCACCTTGACCGCGGCCGCGAACACCAATCTGGGCAATGCGAACAATCCGGTGAACTTCGCCAACGTCGCCGGCGTCACCCTGAACCTCACCAATGCCGGCACCACCTACACGGTCGGCTCCATTTCCGGCGCCGGGGGCACCGGGGGCACCATCACGCTCGGGGCCAACACTCTCAACTTTGGCGGCAACAACGAAAACACCACCTACGCCGGCACCATCACCGGCACCGGCGGCATCACCAAGACCGGCACCGGAACGACGACCCTGACCACGGGAGCCAGCACCTTCTCCGGTTCGGTGAACCTCAACGGAGGTCTCGTGAACATCAATGCCTTGCCTGCCACGGGGAACAGCCTGCTCGGCACCAACACCACCATCGGTTTCGGTGGAGGCGGCATCCAGTTCGGCGGCGTCTTCGATCCCAGCGTCCGCACCCTCACCTTCAATGCCGGCGGGGCCACCTTCGACACCAACGGCAACCAGATCGTCATCGCCGGTGCCGTGGGCAACAGCGGCACGGGCGGGCTCACCAAGGCCGGCGCGGGGCTCCTCATGCTCAACGGCGCCAACACCTACACCGGAGCCACCAACGTGCGCAACGGCGTCCTGCGCCTCGGAAACAACCAGGCGTTGGGAACCGGCTCGGCCGGGGTCACGGTGCAGGGCGGCGGCGCGTTGCTCCTGCCTGGCGGCATCACCACCGGCGGCACAGGCGCCGGGGGATCGCTCACTTTGAACGGGAATGGCGCGACCGCCTTTGCCACCGGCGCCTTGGTCAGCACCGGGACCAACACCTATGCGGGAGCCTTGGGGGTCGGCTCGGGCGGCGGGACCGTCTCCGTGGATGGCGGCACCTTGAGCCTCACCAGCATCGGCGCAGTCACTGGCACCGGGACCCTGACTCTGGCCGGTTCCGGCACCGGCACCCTCGCCGGAGCCTTGGCCAACGGCGCGGGCGGTCTCAGCAAGACCGGCACCGGCACCTGGACTCTGA
>QQNE01000156.1 GCA_003402735.1 Verrucomicrobiota bacterium | reverse complement strand
CCGATCGCGTCTGGCTGCGCGGCGCGTCTTGGACGGAGGAGCCGTATCGCGGTCTGGAACCGTTCCAGCTGGAGCACGCCCCCATCTTCTTCGGCCGCGAAGCGGAGGTTTCGGAATTGGAAACGCGTCTCCGGCAACGGGACCTCGCGCCCAAGGAACCGGCTTTCCTCGCCGTCATCGGCGCGTCCGGGTCGGGGAAATCCTCCCTGATCCGCGCCGGGTTGCGGGCCGTGCTGACCAATGAAAACCTGGACGAATCCGTGGCCGCCTGGCGCTCCATCGCCATGATTCCGGCGCAGGCGCAGGGGGATCTCTTCGGCGGACTCGTCCGGGAATTGGCCACCGATCCGCGCGGGCTCCCGGAGTTGCTCAGTGGCGGACTCACCCAGGAAGACCTCCGCCTCTCCCTCCAGGAATCCGTCTCCGCCACCTTCCGCACTGTGATCAAACCGGCCCTGGTCCGCGCCTCGACCTCCGCCGATGGCGTGGTGAAACTCCTCGTCGTGGTCGATCAGTTCGAGGAAATCTTCACCGACAAGAAGATCTCTCCGGAAAACCGGGAACGCTTCCTCGAAGGGCTCGAACTCCTCGCCTTGTCCGGCTTCTGCTGGGTCGTCGTCACCATGCGGAGCGACTTCTATGAGCAGGCGCAGACCTCAGCCGCCTTCCTCCGGCTCAAGGGCGAGCGCGGCCAATACGATCTCCTCCCGCCCGGCCCGGACGCCCTCCAACGCATCATCACCGAGCCCGCCCGGCTCGCCGGACTCCGCTTTGAAAAACGGCCAGACGGCACCAGCCTCGTCGCCCAAATCCTCAAGGACGCCCGGGGCCAGTCGGATCTCCTTCCGCTCCTCTCCGATCTCCTCCTCGATCTCTACCAGCATCGCCAAGACAACGTCATCCCCTTCGCCGCTTACGAGGCCTATGCCGATGCCGAGAAACAGCAGACCGGCCTGGAAGGCGTCCTCAGCACCCGGGCGGAAGCGGTCTTCCAACGTCTCTCTCCGGATGCTCAAGCCACCTGCCCGCAAATTCTCCACGCCCTGGTCACCGTGGAAGGCGAGTCCGATGTCCGGCGCCGCGCCAACAAAGCCGCGCTCATGGACACGCCGGACAAAGCCGCCCTCGTCCAGGCCTTCATCGACGCCCGCCTCCTCACCAGCGATGACACCGGCCAAGGCGCCCAGGTCACCCTGGCTCACGAAGCGCTCTTGCGGAAATGGGACCGCGTCGTCACCTGGGTGCGGGCGAACCGGCAACACCTCCGCATCCGCACCCGGATCGAGACCGTCCTGAAACGCTGGCGGGACCACGGGCAATCCACCGATCTCCTCCTCCCGGAAGGACTCGACCTGGAAGAAGGCCTCAGCCTCCTCCGGGACGCGCCGGAACTCATCGCCGGACCGGAATACGAAGGCGTGCGAACGTATATCGCGGCCAGCCGGGATCATCACGCGGCGCGGCGCCGGCGCGAACAACGCGTCCGCGCCACCGTGACCACGGTCCTGCTCAGCCTCACCGTGGCGGCCTTGGGCGGCTTGGCCTATGCGGGTGTGCAGCTCGTGAAATCCCGGCACGCCGAAGGATTGGCGCTGTTGCTCCGGGCCGAGGTGGCGCAGGAACGGAACAAGCGGTATCCGGACACCTTGCTCTACGCGGCGGAAGCCATCGGCTACGTTGGTCAAGGCGCGCCGGAAGGCCCGTTCGCGCCTGCCGGAGTGAATCGCTTCGTCCGGAAGGATCTGCATCCGGCGGACTTCGAGCGCGCCACGAAATGGATCGCGGAAAAGGCCGGGTATCGGCCGGTTTGGGTGCAAACCGTGGACGGTCCGGTGCGGGATTTGCAAGTCACGCCGTTTGGGCGGCATCTCGCGGTGAACACCGTTTCCGGGGTGATCCGCTGGGATTTCACGGTCCCGGAAAAACCCATCGTTCAAAAGAGCCCGCATGCGCTGAAGCTGGATGGAGAGTTGCAACCGGTGCCGGGTGCCGTCTTTGATTTGGATGCCGCGGGAGAAACGGTGGCCATCGCCGATCCCAAAGGCATCCAGGTGGGCAAACAAGTTCTTCCCACCACTTCCCCAGCGCTGCAACTCCGCTTCGATCCCCGCGACGCCACCTTCGCCGCGATTCACGAAGATGGAACCTGCCGCCTCTATTTCCACCACGCCCTGGGCGCGCCGCACCAAGCCTGGGCCTCCCACAAGCCGGAAGCTCCGGTCCGCGCCGTGGCCTATGATCCGGTCCGGGACCGGATCGCCTTGGGCGATGCGGAAGGCATGGTCTCCGTGTGGAACGTGGCGGACGCGCAAAAAGTGGCTGCCATCGCCACCCCGGAGCGGCATGAAAAGCCGGTGGTTTCTCTCGATTTCCGGTCCGATGGCCGCCGCCTCATCAGCGGCTCCGAAGACGGCACCTTGCGGCTCTGGAACTCCGAGCGGGACGTGCCCCTGCTCCTGGCCACGCTCACCGGGCACGAAGGGCCGGTCACTGCCGTGCGCTATCTTTCCGGCGGTCAGCTGGTGGCCAGCGGGGGCGCGGACGGCACGGTGCGGCTCTGGGCCGTGGAAGAGGACCTCGGCCGGTCCGTGGCTTGGCATGACTACGTCCAGAAGGAGTGGTACAGCTTGGGCAAGGGCCAAGCGATCCTCTGGAAGCAAGGAACCGGCTTCCTCAACCTGCCTGAAAAGAGCCTCGTGGCGCAGTGGCGCTCCGGAACCGAGCCGCTGCGGCCGGACGCCTGGGGTGAGGCGGGATTACTCGCCGCCTTTGAAGCGGCGCAAAAGGCGGGCCGCTACCACGAAGCCCGGCTCCGCGCCCGGCAAATGAACGGCCTCGGGCTCAAAGCGCCCCAAGTCGCCTTTCAGGTCACACCCGGCGAAGCCTTCGAAAATGGCGAAGGCGCCAAAATGCTCTGGTGCAAGCCGGGCACCTTCACCATGGGCGATACGGAGCAATCGTTTGCCAAACCACACCAAGTCACCCTCACTGAAGGATATTGGTTGGCACGGACGGAAGTGACTCAAGCCGTTTACCAAGCCGTGATCGGCACCAACCCAAGCACGAACACCGCCACCGGACCGCAAGGCCCCGTGGAAAACCTGAGCTGGTTCGAGGCGGAGATCTTTTGCCAACGCCTCACCGACTGGGAACGCGCCCGCGGCACCATCCCGCCGGGATGGGAATACCGCCTCCCCACCGAGGCGCAATGGGAATACGCTTGCCGTGCCGGGACCACCACCGCCTACTCCTTTGGGGATGAGGTGGGGAAACTGCATCGGTTTGGAAATTACAATGACAAATCCGGCGGCGGCGTGGGATATGCGAATTCCGAAACCGAGCACGACGACGGTCATGGATACACCGCGCCGGTGGGGAGTTTTGGGGAGAATCCCTGGGGCTTCGTGGACATGCACGGGAACGTTTTCGAGTGGTGCCGGGATTCCCTCGATGTCGAGGCCGCAGCGTATCCAGAGGGGCCACAACGGGATCCAATCGGGATCACAGGCGCGCACCGGGTGCTCCGGGGCGGCGGGTTCATCAGCCCGTCCGCGATCTGCCGGTCGGGTTACCGCTCCGCGGGCCAGCCCGCGTACCGGTACTACAACCTGGGTTTCCGCCCTGCCTTGGTCCCCGGATCTGGAACCCGGCCAGCAAAGTAGCGGAAGCCGCGCCAGGGATGCGGCGGTGGGG
>QQNE01000155.1 GCA_003402735.1 Verrucomicrobiota bacterium | reverse complement strand
GGCCTTCATCACCCACGCCGAGGCGAACTGGATGCACATGAACACGAACGCGGCCAAGATCGGCGAGTCGTTCGATCTGCTCGCCAAAGCCAGGGCAGCCGTCGTTCCCGCCAGCCAGCCCGGCCGCCGCATCCAGCAGATCGCGGACACGATGAAGCCGCTGGAAGCCCTGCGCGCGCAGCTCAGCCGCAAGCGCGACACCGACCTCGACTATCGCGTGCTCCTCACGGAAAACACCGGTGCCAAACCACTCGGCAGCAAGCCGCTCGATGGCAACGTGGACGAAGCGTATTGGGGAACGGTGCGCATTGCCCCGCTCATCAAGGTGCGTCCCGAGCAGCCGCAACCCAAGGCCGACACCAACTTCCGGATTCAACGCGATGGCAGCACCCTGCACATCGGCATTGTGTGCCACGAACCCGACATGCAGAGCTTGAAGAGCACCACGACCCAAAATGACGACCCGAAACTCCTCGATGGCGACTGCGTCACCTTGCTCATCGAGACGCCCTCGCGCAGCTACTACGAGATCTCGATCAATCCTGCCGGTGCCGTCTATGACCTCGACCACGCCCCGAGTGGCAAAGGCAGCGACTGGAACAGCGGAGCGCAGGTCGCTGTGCATCGCGGAGACCAACTCTGGAGCATCGAGATGCGCCTCCCCATTGTCGGCGCCGAGGCTTTTGTGATCGACCCCACCAAGGGCATCGATGGCGAACAGCCCAAGGAACTCTTTCCCTGGCACTTCAACCTTTGCCGAAGCCGCGTTTGCAATGCCCAACCCGAACGCACCGCGTTCTCCCACACCGGCCAGGACGACTTCCACGTGCCCGGGAAGTTCGCCAAGCTGTGGGGAAAGTGAGGTGACCACGGGGCGGTTCGCGGTCATTCCTCAAGACGGATCTGCTTCGGCCGATGCCCGTCACGCCGTTTTGGGTCCCCGGGATCACCGCCCCAAAACTCGGCCGGGGCGACATCCCGCAATCTCTTCCGCAACGGATCGGTCTGGCGTTTGTTCAACAACGAAAGCGCCACTCCCATGAAACACCTGCCTCCGAGGCGAGGTCTTTCCCTCCTCACCACCCTCATCCTCACGCCGCTCGTCGCATCGGCCGCCGCCGAACCACCGCCGCCAAAGCCGAACATCGTCTTCCTCTTCGCTGATGACCTGGGCTGGGGCGACCTGCGCTTTTACGGGCATCCGTATGCGCAGACGCCCCACCTCGACAAGCTCGCTGCCGAAGGCACGCGCTTCACTCAGTGTTACGCCACCGGCGTTACGTGCTGCCCCAGCCGCACCGGTTTCATGACTTCGCAATTTCCCGCGCGCTTTGCGAAATATCCGGCCGACGCCGACTTTGGCGATCGCGTCACCATCACCGCTCTCCTGAAGCAGCAAGGCTATGCCACGGGACACTTCGGCAAATGGCACATCGGGCCGGATCCGAGCGCGGGCACCTACGGGATCGACGCCATCGGTGCCGATCCCGAGGAACCCGGCGGCGGGCGCAAGGCCTCCGCCACCGAACGCGGACGCGATGCCCACCTCTACGACGAGACCGTCCGGTTCATCGAATCGCACAAGGACCAACCCTTCTTTGTGAACGTTTGGAACCACATCCCGCATGCCCCCGTGAATCCCTCGCAAACCCTGCTCGATGCATTCGGGCCGCTGCAAGTGGATGAATCGAAGTTCCCGCCGCAGATGCGGGAGACGTTCGCCCGCTGCAAGTCGGCTGGAGGTGACGTTAGCGAGCACCTGCGCGCCTACCTCGCGGAAATCCGCTCCATCGACGCGGAGATCGGCCGCCTGCTCCAGCGGCTCGATGAACTCGGCTTGCGCGAGAAAACCATCGTCGTCTTTTCCAGCGACCAAGGCCCGGCGGACATCCTCACGCCCGGCACCGGTCCCAGCGAGAAAGCGGTGGCGAAAAAGCAACAGAAACGCAAAAACCAGGGCAAGCCGCCGCTGATCGCCACCGATGAATCGAATCCAGCAACCAACATCCGCTTGAATGCCATGGGCCACAGCGGCCCTTTTCGCGGCGGCAAACACCCCGACCTCGTCAAGCGGCTTTCGGTCAGGCTCGAAGCCTGGAAGGCGACATTGCCCACAGCCTACGCAAAGACCGCCTCCAGCGACGCTGAAAACGAACTTCAATGAACAGCCTCACGAAATTGATCCATGGGCTCATGGCCACGCTCGCTTGCGCCGCCCACGCCGCCAAACCGAACGTCCTCATCGTTTATCTCGACGACATGGGCTACGGCGATCCGGCTTGCTACGGGGGCAAACTCGCGCCCACTCCGCATTTGGATTCGCTCGCGAAAAACGGCGTCCGCTTCACGGACGGCTATGTCTCCGCCTGCGTCTGCGCGCCGAGCCGCGTCGGCTTGATCACCGGTCGTTACCAGGCGCGCACCGGACACGACTCCAATGCGGGCGACCTCGCCCTCACTGAGACCACGATGGCGCAGAGGATGAAGGACGCCGGTTACACCACCGGCCTTGTCGGGAAGTGGCATCTCGGCTCCAGCCAGGACACGCTGCCTGCTGCGCGCGGATTCGATTTCTCCCTCGGCAGCGTGGGCAATCTCGGCGGCGAGGGCGAGAAGACGGGCTTTTTTCGCGGCACAGAGCTGATGCCGAAGCTCGAGGGCGCGCCCATCACATCGCCTGTGTATGCGCGCGAGGCCTGTGGATTCATCGAGCGCAGCAAGGAACAACCGTGGTTTCTCTGCCTGGCGTTCAACGCGGTCCACAATCCGAACGTCGCGAGCGAATCGGTGCTCGCGCGCTTCCCCCAGCTCAAGCGCCGGGAACGCGACTACGCTGCCAGCATCGCCGAAGTCGACGACGCGATCGGCACGGTGTTGGCAAAGCTCCGCTCGCTCGGGTTGGAAGAGAACACGCTGATCTTCTGCCTCAGCGATAACGGGGATTCCTCACCCTACGCGAACCTTGATGGCCTGCGCGGGCACAAGTGGTTAGTCTGGGAAGGCGGCATCCGGGTGCCGTGGATTGTGCAGTGGAAGGGGCGGATCCCCGCCGATCGCGTCCTGAGCACGCCGGTCATCCAGCTCGATATTTTGCCCACCGCGTTGGCCGCCTGTGACGCGGCGGTGAAGCCCGAGTGGCGGCTCGACGGCGTGAACCTTTTGCCGTTGCTGGAAGGCCACACGAAAACGCTCGAGAGGGGCCCGCTCTTCTGGCGGTTCGGCCCGCAATTCGCCATCCGGCAAGGGGATTGGAAGCTCGTCAAAGCCTCGAAGAGCATGGAGCCAATGCTGGTGAACCTGGCCACCGACCGCGGAGAGCAGACCGACCTTTCCGGGGCGGAACCGGAGAAAAAGCAGCAACTGCAAACACTCTGGGACGCGTGGAACGCGCACATGCTGCCCTGCCCCACAGACGACGGCCGCATGGATGGCGAAGAAGCGCGGGCCGCGAAAAAAGAACGGAAGAAAAAGACGAACGACCAATTCGATCGCTAGCCCTGGGGCCAATGAATCAAGCCCTCGTGGTCCCCGGCGCTTGATCCAGTCGGTAGGCCAGGCACCGCCGAAACCGTCCCTCGACGCGGATGTTCTTGAGTGTCCCCGTCGGAGAATCCTTTCTGACGGATGGCCACGGTAAATGCTTGGTGGACAGCAACCGATGAGGTTCGCACCTCTCGTCGCATTCCTGATCTTCGCCTTCGAACAGTTGCCGGCCTGGAACCTGCCCGCGCCCCGGGTCCGGAAGGAACTTGGTCGCACGCTCTTGCCAAAGGACGCAGAACCTGCATGATGAGTTCCTACCAACTCCAGACCCAACGCCGCGACGCGTGCGTGTCTTTCG
>QQNE01000154.1 GCA_003402735.1 Verrucomicrobiota bacterium | reverse complement strand
CGGAACGGGGATCCGCATTGGCCGTGGCGGGAGTGAGCGCGGAAGCGTTGCTGGCTGGAGAGGCCGCCAAAGCCACGGTGCCGGCCGCGTCCAGGGCAATGCCACTTGGCGCGGTGCGGGCCAAGGTCAACAGGGTGCGCTGCGTGAAGGTGAAGGACCGGGTCAAGGCGGTGGAATTGCCGCTCAGGTCGTAAGCGGTGACCACGATCGAGTTGGAATCAGTGGCCGGGGCGACATCGATCGACCACGGGACCGAGGTGGTCACGGTCGCGGAGCCGAGAGTCGCCTCCACGGCGGCTGCGCCATTGAGAGCCACGGTCACGCGGTCGATGCCGCGAGCGTCTCCCGCGATGCCCTGGATGGTGTAGGGCGACAGATCACTGATAGCGGCATTGGCGGCCGGGCTGGTGATGGTGAGGGTCGGCTTGACCGTGTCCACCGCCAAGATCTGCACCTCGGCTGTGGACGGGGTGCCGAGGACTCCATCCGCGGAAGCGGTCAGGACCACCGAGAAGCGGCGGTTGGGAACCGTGGCGCCCGTTTTGGGCGACAAGGTGAGGGAGACCGTCTTAGTGGTTTCACCGGCGGCAAAGTTGACCACGGTGCCATCGGCGTCGGTGTAATCCGTTCCCGCGACGGCGGCGGTGAATGGCGGCACGGTGCTGGTGGTGCCGTTGTCGGTGCGAATCGTGACCGAACCCGCGTTCGCTCCGTAGGTGCGATTGATCGAGATCGAGACGCTGGTATCGTTCTGGGTGGCGGTGAACGCGGTGTCCGCGAAGCGATAGGCCGGAGTGATCACGGTGTCGTTGCTGCCGCGGCCGGAAGACGAGAGGATCTGAATCCGCAGGTCCTGAGAGGCTGGGGTGTCGGCTTGGTTGTAAGCGGTGGAGGTGGAGCCATGGCGAGCGACCACGAAGTCCTGAAATGCCTTCTGTTCACCCAAGATGTCCGAGGCGCTCAGACCCAGGCTGGTGTAGGTGGTGGAGGCCGTGAAATCGAGGCTGCGGGTCACCGACGCCGACAGGTTGCCATTGGCCAGGACGTAACGGAAGTTGCTGGTCTCGTTGTTGACCGTGGTGTTGGTGGGTGGGTTGAGATACTTGATCGGGTAGCTGTCGCCACCGTTGGCCGTGAAGTTGAGAGCGACGCAACGGATCGTGGACGGCGCGCCGCTGACAACTGCGCCGTCTTGGACGATCACAGAGACGAGGTTGCCGTTGTCGTCATACAGCGCGGCGTTGCGCACCTTCTGGCCGGCGGAACGAGCCGGGTCGTAAGAGAACCGGATGTTGCCGACTTGCGGATAACCACCGCTCTGCTGGCTGGGACCACTGCTCAGACCCGCCGCGTAGTTGAGGATGTTCAACAGGCCCGTGGGCGTGGTGTCGAAGACCATGAGCTTGTTGTCGAAGCGCAGGGCGTTCTCAACGTCGAGCAAGGAGACCGCGCCTGCAGGCTTGATCCCAGGCACAGCCACCGGGGCGACCTTGGCGCCGCTGGCGTTGATCGCGCCGACGGAGGCGCGCAGGCCACCGCCATTCTTCAGCGAGAAAATCGCGCCGAGACCAGTGCTGACACCCGCAGTCTGGAAGGCGGAGCGAGCCTTGAAGATGTTCGCATCGGCCGTGATGTTGCCGAGGTTGACTTCCTGGGTCCGGCCGAAGACGCGGTCGCCTTCGAGGTAGACGTTGGTGTAGCCGTAGATCGTGCCTTCCTTGGTGGTGATCACCCCGTTGAGGGCGTCGGTGATCGTCTTGACCTGGGCGCCGATCGTGCTGGCGGCGATGATGGTGTTCGCGCTGGAGCTGGTGCCGTAGGCGGCCTGCAAGGTGGCTTCGTCGGAGGAATAAGCCCCGTTGATGGCGTTATCCAGCGTGGAGAGGATCAACTCGCCGTTGCTGTCGAAGTCGACCACCAAGCGGCCCAGGTAGCTGAACTCGGTGTCGGTGGTGACGATGAGCACCGGCTTGCCATCGGCTCCGGTGGTGACGATCGGGTAAGCGTCAGAACCCGGCGTGGTGTGGCCCGCATAAGAGCCCGCCACATCGTTGGCATCCTTCTGATATTCGTGACCGCCACCGGCGACGACCACATCGATGCCGCTGACCAGACCGGCCTAGTCCTTGTTGCGCTGCAGGGCATCGAGTTGGTCCACTTGGATGATCTTGTTCACGCCCAGGGCTTGCAGGGCGTTGACCGCGCCTTGGAGATAGGCGGCGACTTCCTGCAGATCGCTGGTGCTGTTGTTGGCATCGTCCTTGGGGATGGTGCCGTTGGGCGAAGACTTGCTTTGCAGTTCCCAGGTGGTGGCCCCGACAAAGCCGATCTTCTGACCATTGATGGTCTTGATGGCATACGGAGCGATCTTGCCCTTGAGAGCGCTCACGTCCGAGCCGGCGATGGCGCCACCCGTGCCGCCAAGGCTGTTGTCGGCGCGGCCCTTCAAGGAGCTGTCGGCGGAGAAGTCCAGGTTGGTCGTGATGAAGGGGAATTGCGCACCGGCCCAGTTTCCAACCGTGCTGGAATTCGCCGGGAAGAAGGCGCCGGAAAGCACCGGAGAACCGAGGTCGAACTCATGGTTGCCCAGAGCCGAAGCCGTGGTGCCGAAGGCGTTCATGATGGCGATGTCCGCCTGCCCCATCGGGGTGGCCGTGGTGGCCGCCGCAGAGGTGAACGTGCCGGTATGGAGGAGACGGTTGAAGGACGGATCGGCACCGGCGATCAGCCAAGGCCCTGGGATGAAGGTATCACCTTCGGCCAGAACGACCGTGTTGACGTATTGATCGTCGAAGCGATCGATCATCGCGCCCATGATCGGAGCCGTGGTGGTGCCGAGCAGACCGCTCTCGCCGTAGAAGTGCAAGATCTGCACTTGGTAGCCGAAGCTGGCCTCGACGCTCATGCCGGCGGTGACCGTCGTCACCAACGGATTGGTCGTGCCGGCAGAAGAACCATTGACCTTCCAGCCGAGGAAACGGAAGCCCGTGGCCGGCGTGGCGGTGAAGGTGGCGCTTTGGCCAAGCGCATAACTGCCGCCGCCGGAGACCGAACCGCCGGTGTCGCCCGCGATGGTCGGGGTGATGGAAGCGGTGGTGTCATCGATGGTCACTGTGGTGGTCGACGGAGAAGCGATGACCACGCTCAGTCCGCCCGAGAGGGAGGCGGTGAAGGTGCGACTCCCTTGGGCGCCGGAACGGTTGGCGATGGTGACCGCCACCGTCTTGGTGGTTTCACCGGAGGCAAAGGGGACCGCGAAGTTGCTCAGGGCAGTGTAATCCGTGCCCGCGCTGGCGGTGCCATCTGCGGTGGAGACGTTCACCGAGGCGGCGGAGAGATCTCCGGAGCGGATGATTGTCAGGACGGCCGTGCCGGCGCTTTCCAAGACGGTGGAGCTTGCGGAACCGAAGGCGAAGGTCGGCGGCGTGAAGGTCGCGCCTCCATTGGCGGAGTTGACCGTATCGGAGTTGCCATTGCGGGCCAATTGCTGAATCCGCAGGTCCTGAGCAACCGAGGTGTCGGCTTGGTTGTAGGCGGTGGAAGTGGAACCATACCGGGCGGCCATGAAGTCTTGGAAGGCCTTCTGCTCACCCAGGATGTCCGAGGTGGTCAGACCCAGGCTGGTGAAGGTGCTGGAGGCCGTGAAATCGAGGCTGCGGGTCACCGACGCCGACAGGTTGCCATTGGCCAGGACGTAGCGGAAGTTGCTGGTCTCGCTGTTGACCGTGGTGTTGGTGGGTGGGTTGAGATACTTGATCGGGTAGCTGTCGCCACCGTTGGCCGTAAAGTTCAACGTCACCACCGTGATCAGGCTGGGCGCAGAGGAGAGCACGGAACCGTTCTCAACGACCCCGGAGACGACTTGGCCGGCTTCGTTGACCAAGGAGACGGTGCGCACCTTCTGGCCGGCCGACCTGGAAGAATCATAGGAGAAGCGGATGTTGCCGACCTGTGGATAACCACCGCTCTGCTGGCTGGCACCGCTGCTCAGGCCCGCGGCGTAGTTGAGGATGTTCAACAGGCCCGTGGGCGTGGTGTCGAAGACCATGAGCTTGTTGTCG
>QQNE01000153.1 GCA_003402735.1 Verrucomicrobiota bacterium | reverse complement strand
TTCCGTGTCTGGAACGTCGATGAACGATCCGTTGAACAGGGCGATGTTCAGCGGCGGACGATTGTCCTTCCCCTGGGACTGTGAGGCGACTTTTTCCAGGCCCTTCGTGACCAGGGCGCTGATGTGGTCCGGCTGGACGGCGCTGAACAGGGCGCGATTTTCCGCCACCGTGAGGCCGTTGGTCCAGGGTTTCTGCGGATCCTCGGAACCGGGACCCCAGAAGAATCCCTTGCCGAATTCAGCGAACGCCTTCCACAGATCGTCCAGCGTCGCGGGCAGGTTCCAATCGGAGGGACGGGCGGCGTCATATCCCTGACAAAGCTCCGCATACCTGCTTTCCTGGAGCCATTCGGTTTCACGGGGCAGATCCGCCAATTCGTTGCACAAGGCCTTGGCCACTTGGCCGGAGACGCCCCAGAAACCGCCCGAAACATAGATCGGTTTGCCGGCGGAGAGGAATTGGAACGCCTCCTCGGCTTGTCCCGGGAATCGGCCGTGGTAGCCATCGTCCTGAGCGGTCAGCTTCGGTTTCGTGCGACCGCCCATGAGGATCCGGACATGGCAGTCTTGGGCCATGCGCCGCCGCATTTGCGTCAGGTCGAGGGCGCCTTGGACCGATGCGACCGCCGGCGGCTGGGTGGGAACCGCCTCGCAATTCACGGTATGGGTGTTGCTGTCTTCTTCGTTGCTCTCAGGGGCCGCGGAAGAGGCTCTCCGGAAACAGCGCAAGAGGCTTTTCCCGGTCGGGGCCGTCTGATTGTAGACATCGACCAACCCGGAGAGGAACGACGCGTAGCTCCGTTCCCTGACCGTGCCACCGAAACCGAGCGTGGCACCGGAACGAATCAGGCTGAGGCTCAGGTAGGCGACGGCTGCGTCCATGTGAGGCACCAGGACCCCATTGGAAAAGCTGCCCTTGAATTCGGGTGAGATGTGAGGGAAATCGGGCGCGAGGTCGGGACTGATGGAGAGGGAGAGGGCGATCTGCATTCCGCTCAACGGGGGGCAAGGAATCCGCCGCCAAACCTCGTTGGAAAGGGAGGTGGGCGTGGCCAACCGCACTTTGGGCTGGGCCCGGCGCAGGATCCGGCTTTCCGAACTCGAGAGGGGAGGGTCAGGGTAAAAGATGACTCCCGAACCGACATCCGACAGCGGACCTTGCACCAGGTCGAGCAGTTCGGGAGGGCGCGAGATCGGCGTGATCAGATCTTTCTTCCAATCGAGCCCGCGCAATTCAAAGACGGCCTCGGGGAGCAGATGGAAATGCAGGTGATGCAACCAGGCCCGAAGACAGACCTTGATGCAGCGCGAGACCAGGTCTGAGAATTCGACCGGTTTCGGTGTCTCTCCGCGCGGGGTGGTTGGGTTCCACGCAAGGGTGATGGAATTCCCCTCGCAGGAAAAGCTGCGGCCGCGGCCCTCTCGCAACACGTTCAGCGTCACGATGGGCATCCCGGATTTCTTGGCATCGAGGACATCCCGCAGGGTTCCCGGTGAGGAGGTGTAGGAGTCAGAGCGGATGATGAGAATGACCGTGTCCCCTTCAATCCGGCCTTTGGGAATGCGATGGGAGTCGGGAGTCGGCAGGTTTTCACTGGTAAAGAACTGGCCGAAAGAATGGGACAGCCACTCGCTCAACTGGGTGGCGAGTGTTCCGGTGATGTCGATGTCCGAGTGGGAGTAACTGAGGAGGAGCTTGACCGGGGCCGGAGCTTCCGAGCCAGCCCCGGGGCGGCGACGCATCAGGAAGTTTGCGGTGGTCAGGGCGGCTTGCCGGGCGATGGCCTCCGCGGGCTGATCCGGGGTTTCCGCTGCGGTGAGGGGGGAGAGACCTTCTGGCAGCGATCCCTTGGCGGATGCGTGCAGACAGACGGGGACAACGAGCACGTTGGTGCCGAAGGAGGTGATCCGGTTCGGGTCGAAGAGATAGTTCAGGAGGCTCCCAAAGGGCGTGCCCTGCTGCCGTTCGTGTGCGGTCTGTTCGTCGAGCAGCAAGAAAACGATGGTGGCCTTGTTTTGAGGCGGGCCTGTCACGAGCCGTTTCTCAACCGATTCCCGGATCCGCTCGCAATGATGTCCCACGAAGACCGGGATGCCGGCTCCCGATTCGAGGTCGGGATTGAGTTCGTCGTCGTCGGCCGAGGCGGGCCGGGCCACCGGATGATTGAGAAATTCGAAGATGGCCTTGGCGGTTTCCTGACAAAGGTCGAGTTGGTGGGACGTCGGGCTCCAGGTCACATGAACGGCCAGAGGCAGGAGCGGTTGGGGCTTTAGAAACGCGTTGAGATTTGCGGGAGGGGAAACCGGGGCCGGACTGGGCGCCGGGGGCGGAGCTTCCACGGTCACCGCTGCGGCGGGGGGCGGCACGGTTGGGGCGCTGGCCGGTCGTCCCCGCACTTCCAACGCGGCGAGTGCCGGTTTTTGGCGATGCACAAACGCGATGTAGCGGTCGATCCTGTGGTTGTTGAAGCCGCCGGGCATTTCTCCGCGGAACAGCTCCAGTCCCTCCTCCTCGGGTTCCGCCGGATCGCTCCGGGTGGCGTGCTGACGGGCGCTTTCCAGAAACGCTTTGAAGTGAAGGAACTCGGCTTCGCTATATTGGGCCGCGGCGGGAATCGGGCCTCGGGTCTGTTCCGGTGGCGCCGTGTCGGGTTCTCCCTTCGCGTTGAACCAGATGAGGTGCCCGGCGTGGACGTAATCTCCCGGCGGAATCCGGGGAACGACATCGTCGAAGTTCACGAACCGGAAGTAACGGCCGACAAAGACTTCATCGACCTTGGTCTGAAAATCGGTCAGACCGGCGCGCGGCTGGCCGAAGGTGTAGATCCCGGTGATGCGTCCGGGATTGGGCAGCTCAGCGGCGGTGAGGAGCGCCAGGGCACCGCCCAGACTGTGTCCGGTCAGCCAGAGTTCCTTGCGGCTCTCCGGGTCGTGGTCTGTCAGGGTGGTGAACAGAGCCTCTCGCACTACCGCGAAAGCCTGAGAAAATCCCCGGTGCACCCGGCCGAGCGTCAATTGTTCCTGTTGGAGGAATTCCAGGTTCCCGAGCCAATCTCCCAATTCCTTGCTGCCGCGATAGGCGACCACGACCCGCGACGCGTCGCTGGCCACGATCACCTGGGTGTCTGCCTCGGAGAGAAAGTCAACCTTGAGGAACCCCCAGGAGGATTTGGAGAGGGTCTCCCGGATGACCTCCTCCGGCCGGTAAGCGAGTTTGCTGGCGCTGGCCAGCAGGAAGGCGGTTTCCCAACAAAGCTCCCGAGGGGCCGGGTCCGGGGAAGGAGCGAGACCGCCCCGGGTGGGAGTTCCACCGGCCAAGTGGCATCGGTAGTCCTCCATCGTCATCGAGAGTCCGCCCCCGGGATCCTGTTTCCGGCCGAGACGGCCCTGGCGATCGACGGCGATTTCGTCGTGTCCCAGCACATACTCCAGTTTGAACACATCCGGGTTGTTCTGATGGAGCCAGAGGAGGAGCTTGGTGAGGGAGGCTTCCTGTTCTGGTGTGTAGGCCAGGTAATGCCCTGCCCGGGTGACGTTTCCCTCGGCCTTGGCGTGGCGCACCTGTTCCGCCGTGAACCGTTCGGGCCAACCCAGGGCGCGAAATCCCGCTCCCTCCGGCTGGACCAAACCGGCGGAGGCCAGTTCGATCCCGACCAGCTTGGCCGAAAGGCCGCTTCCGAGCACGGCGTGACGGGTGGCGCCGGCATGATGGCCCCATTCACTCAACGGGTGGGTCTGGTAGATGGTCCCGGTGCGCGAGATTCCGAAGTAGGCGTGTTTTTGGGTGATTCCGTAGGCGATGGTGTTTTCGAGGTCGGTGTCCCCGTTCAACGACCATCCCTCGGTGGCGTGAATCACGGCGCCTTGCGGATACCCCAAGGCATACTCGCCCTGAGTGGGCATGGCGAGTTTGCGCACCGCGAAGGGACACCAGAGTTCGTAAGGCTGGACGGAGCGGGAGCCCGAGCCGCCCGGACCGCGCAGTGAGGAGGGGGCGGCCGCCTCGAAGTCGGCGGCATAATCCTCCGGTTCGTAGACGTGGCAGTCCGGGTAGGTGTGAGGATTCTCACCGTTGGAAAATGGGGGCGGGTTCATGCGAGGAAGCGGAAGGCTGACCGATCAAGGCGGTAGGGTCAGATCTCCGTTAGCAGAACTCCTGCCAGATTGCCACTGCGAAGTGGGGAGAGGCGCGTTCGGCGCGAGGCAAGC
>QQNE01000152.1 GCA_003402735.1 Verrucomicrobiota bacterium | reverse complement strand
TTGCGCGACGTCGATGATCGGCTCGGAATGACACGCGACCTCTCCCGGCGGCTCGTCGACGATCGCCATCCTGGAACCGTCTTCTCCATGGCCGAACTCACACGCACGCTGCTCTACCTTCCCGCCCAGGGCTTCTCCGATCTCGACGATGGAGACTTGCTGCGCCACGACCCCGCGTTTCGTCTTGCTGTCAGCGACAAGAAGGGGACCCGGCCTCTCGACGACAACGGACACGGCCTGCCGTCGCAGCCGACGTTGTCGCGCGCGCTTCATCGCCTCGGGTCCGACGACAACCGCGCCGTCCTTGCCAGCGTCTTGCGGGAGCGAGCGATCGCCGTGCGAGCCAAGAAGGCGCGGCAGCGCTTCTGCGTCGTCGACGTCGATTCGCTCCCTGTCGAGGTCCACGGGCATCAGAAGGGCTCGGCCTACAACGGGCACTACCGAATCCAGATGTTCCACCCGCTGCTCGCCACCCTCGGTGACGATGGAGACTTCGTCGGCGTGAAGCTCAGGCCGGGCAACGTCCACACCGCCGACGGCGTCGCCGAGTTCCTCGCCCCCATCCTCGACGACATCGCTCCCGACGTTTGTGCGATCGCCGGATACAGTCATCCCGCGATGCTCTCGCTGATCACCCTCTGCACGGAACGTTCCATCCCGTGGTTGATCATGAGTGACAGCCGTGAGGTCGATATGCCGCGGAAAAAGTGGCGCGAATGGACGAAAGCGCGCGTTGTGAAACTGGCTTCGTCCGGATTCGCTGCGGGTCGGATCCACATCGATTATCTCGCCAAGCTGGGATTGTCCCCCGAGAATTGCTTCAGCGGCTACGATGTCGTCGACAACGATCGCTTCGCCAGCGAGGCGGCGAAATGCCGTGAGCATGACGTTTCCGCCTGGAGGATGACCGATGGCCAGCTCCCTCCCTATTTTCTTTCTTCCAGCAGGTTCATCCCGGAAAAGAACCTTTTCCGCCTACTCGATGCCTACGCTCTCTACCGGCGCCAGGCCGATGCCGTTGGCAATCCCGGGCAAACGCCCCGTTCCCTTTGCATTCTCGGCGATGGGGAACTGAAATCATCCCTCGTCGCGCATGCCGTCTCGCTGGGGTTCGAAGTTGTGCCCTCGGCCCCCTGGGATGACCTGAGGGCTCGCGGGGACGCGGCAGCTCCCGTGGTCTATTTACCAGGATTCCGCCAGATCAACGAGTTGCCGCGATTCTACGCCCATGCCGATGCCGCGATCCTCGCCAGCACGAAGGACACCTGGGGCTTGGTGATCAACGAGGCGATGGCGAGCAGTCTCCCCGTCCTTGTCTCGAATCGTTGCGGCAGTGCTCCCGAACTGGTGCGCGAAGGGGCGAACGGATACACTTTCGATCCTTATCGGGTTGACGAATTGGCCGGATTGATGACTCGGCTCGCGGCCCTCCCCGAACCGGACAGAAAGTCCCTCGGCGAAACGGGCAAGCGCATCATCGCCGATTGGGGCTTGGATCGTTTTGCCGGTGGTCTGAGGCAGGCGGCCGACAAGGCTCTTGAGGTGGGGCCGAAAAAGGCGGGGCTGCTCGACCGCATCCTCTTGAAATCGCTCATTCTTCTCGGCAGCCTCCGCCAATGAACATCGGTTTCGTCAGCGATTCACTCTCCACGACGGCCGGGGGAATCTTCGAGATCGAGCGATCCCTCGCCCTGCATCTGCGCGGGCTCGGAATCTCCGTGACAGCCTGGGGCGTCCGGGATGAACCTTGGGAAAGGGTCGCGGATGAGTGGGATGGGATCGAGTGCCGGCTTCGTGAACGATCCGGCCCGAGGATCTTCGGGTATGTGCCGGGCCTTGTCTCCGATCTGGTGGACTCGGACCGCGAGTTGCTCCACCTGCAGCACCTCTGGATGTATCCATCGGTCGCCGTGCATCGCTGGCATCGCAGGACAGGCCGTCCGTATCTCGTCACGGCAAATGGCATGCTTGAACCGTGGACGCTTTCGCGCTCGAAATGGATCAAGCGCGCCGCCGCGCTCTGCTACGAGAACCGCATGCTACGGGCTGCCGCCTGCCTCCAGGCGAACACAGAGAAAGAGGCCGCCGACTTTCGCGCCTACGGGTTGCGCAATCCGATCTGCCTTATCCCCAACGGAGTCGCTCTCCCGGAGCTTTCGAGTAGCGAACCTCTGCGTCAGCGGTCGGGCGGCCCGCGAGTCTTGTTGTTCCTCGGTCGCCTCCACCCGAAGAAAGGACTGGTGAATGCCCTGCGAGCCTGGGCCGAAGTCATGGGCGAGGAGGCACGCGGCACGGGGCGGGAGGCTTGGCAATTCGTCATCGCCGGATGGGATCAGGGCGGGCATGGCGATGAATTGAAGGCCCTCTGCCGCGAACTGGGCCTCGACTATTCCGACAATCCCTCCGGCAACTCCGATTCCGCTTCGCCCGCCCCCGTGATCTTCAATGGACCCGCCTTCGGAAAGGAAAAAGACGCCCTCATGAGGAAGGCCGAGGCTTTCATTCTTCCGAGCTTCAGCGAAGGGCTGCCCATGGCGGTCCTCGAGGCCTGGGCCTACGGGATTCCGGTGCTGATGACGGACCACTGCAATCTTCCCGAAGGTTTCACCGCCGGTGCCGCCATCCGCATTGGAACGGAGGTGCCGGGCATCGCCGGGGGACTCCGGGAACTGTTTCAGGGATCGCCCGGGGATCTCGAAGCGATGGGCGGTGCGGGCCGCACTCTCGTCGAAGAACAATTCACCTGGCCGAAAGTCGCAGCCCAAATGAAGGAGGTCTATGAGTGGATGCTCGGGGGCGGCACCCGGCCGGGATGCCTCGTGTAGGGAATGAGCGGGGAACCGACCATCGTCAACCAATCCCGTCGATGGATCCTTGCCTTGCTCCTGGTTACGAGCGGGTTCTTTTTCCTTTTCCTTGCATGGATCTGTTTCTGGCCCTGGCCGGCGCCACAGCGCGAAGAGATTCCGTGGGAGCCAGATGCCATCGTCGTGCTAGGCAGCGGGGATTTGGTGAGAGTCCGGGAAGCGGCCAGAATGGCCGAGCGTTTTCCCAAGGCGCCCGTCATCATCACCGGTGACAGCGGGTTTCTGGAGAAAGGGTTGCTCGAACGAGGGGTCCCCCAAGAACGTTTTGTGATCGAGCCCGACGCCGAATCCACCTATGAAAATGCCGCCTTGCTCGTGCCGATCTTCGAGGAGCACGAGGTCGAGCGATTTGTTCTCGTGACGAACTGGTTTCACGTGCCCCGCTCCGAGGCCGTCTTCCGGAACCGATTTCCCCGCGTGGCTTTCGTCAGCACCTGGGAGGCGGCCTCCGATCCCTTGCCACCCTGGGACCGGCATTCCCAACGCCGAGAAAAGCTTGCGGCGCTTTACTATTGGATACGTTACGGGGTGTGGTCATTTTAGAATGCGGCGCGGATGTTCCCCCTGCCTCTTTCCCTTTTGTTCTTTCCTTGTGCCATGTTCCGGCGTTGAACGCGCCCCTCACGCCCCTTGCCCCGCATGAACCTTGCTTCCATCACTCCGCTCGTTCTCACTTGGAACGAGGAACCCAACATCCGACGTTGCCTTGAAAGGCTGAAGTGGGCGGACAGGGTTCTTGTCATGGATAGCGGAAGCACGGACGCGACCTTGGAGATCTGCGCCGGGTTCCCCAACGTTGAAGTGATCAAGCGCGCGTTCGATTCCTTTGCGGGACAATGCAACGCCGGGCTGGAACACATCGACACCGAATGGGTCTTGTCGATCGACGCCGACTACTTGATGCCCCTTGAGTTTCCGGAGGTCGTCGAAGCGCACACCGCGAAAACTGACGGCATCCGTTTCCCTTTTCGATATCTGGTCCATGGCAGGCCGCTGCGGGCCTGCCTTTATCCGCCGCGGGTGATTCTCTATCGGAAGAGGCTGGCACGTTATAGAAACGATGGACACGGGCACCGGGTCGTGATCGATGGAGCGATTGGGGAAGTGCGGCTCCGGGTCGATCACGACGACCGCAAACCGCTCTTGCGCTGGTTCGACTCGCAACTCAAATACGCCCGGCTCGAAGCGGAGAAACTCGAGTCGGAGCCTCATCCGGCCGGTCTTCCCGACCGCCTCAGAAAAATGATCTGGCCGGCCGCACCCGCTGCCTTTCTCTACACCCTCTTTGGCAAGGGGGTCGTTTTCGACGGATGGCCTGGCCTCTTTTATGCGCTCCAGCGGACCTACGCCGAACTGGTGCTGTCTCTCATCCTCTTGGAAAAGCGGGTTTTTCGATCTTAGCTCTGAATCCTGCGGCGATCGGAGCCTCCCTGGAAACGCGACCACCGCCATCAGGGAATCGAGGGTCCCGAGAGCCTGCCAATCCTTTTCCCTTTTCCCTTTTCCCCATTACGTTGTCTGCGGAAC
>QQNE01000151.1 GCA_003402735.1 Verrucomicrobiota bacterium | reverse complement strand
TGACCTCACCCGCGTTGTCATAACTGTAAGCGGTGACGATGCCGCGCGCGGAGGTGCGCCGGGACAGGCGTCCGCCGGCGGTGTAGGTGAAGGTGAGGCCGCGCAGATCCGGATGAAGTTTTTGAGCGAGCCGACCGCTCTCTGGATAGTAGCTCCAGCGGGTGATGCCGGCGGCGGTGGTCAAGGAGGTGCGGCGGCCCTGGGAATCGTAGCCGAACTCGATCGGATAGCTGCGGGCACCGCTCTGCCGGTGCAACAAACCGAGGGGCGTCCAATCTTGATTGAGGATTTCGCCATCCGGCAGGGTGGTGAGATCGGGGCGTCCGGCGGCATCATAGGTGAAAGAGGTGACGCGTGAACCGGGCTCGGTGAGATTCACGAGCTGATCGTTGTCGTCCCAAACAAAAGTGGTTGCGCCGGTGCGGGCATCGCTGGAGGAAATGAGCCGACCGAGGGAATCATAAGTCGATTCCTGGCGGGAGATTTGGGCTCCGTCGGCCGAGAGCCGAGCCACGGACGCGACACGACCGTTGCGGATTTGGGTAACCTCCTGGGTTCCATCTGGCGCGGTCCGGGTGAGGGTGCGGTTGCCATTGCCTTCCAGGATGGTGCGTTCGTGGCTGCTCAACCCGGCGGCGGTTTGCCAAGTTTCCAAGCCATCCACGGCAGTCTCCGTCGCCACCAGATTGGCGGCGGCGGGCATGTTGCTGGTGGGATACGCTTTGGTGAGCATCTTGCGGGTCGCCTTGCCCTCACGAAGAGACCACGAGCGTTCTGTGGTCACAATCCGGTCAGGGCCGTTGAGATCGATGACATTGTTCCCATTGAGATCGACGGCGACGGCGGTTTGTTCTCCAAGTTCGTTATACGCAAAGAGCAGAATGACTCCGTCGGGATCGACGGTGCGGATGAGTTGACCTTTGTTGTTGTAATGATTGGTGGCGACCGCGGGAGTGCCGCTTTCGTGGGAGCGCACGACCTTGCTGACGCGCCCGGCCATGTCGGTGAACGTCTGAATCCACTCCGCATCCTCACCGTTGCTGCCGAGGCGGATCTCCTTGCGGAAGGACTGGTGGTTTTCCACGCCATATTCAAAGCGGCGCGGGACGGTGGCGGTGCCGGAGATCGACTGCAGTCTGCCGTCGTGAAAGTGGCGTTGGACGATCGTGCCGCCGTCCGGGCGAGTGATGGTGGCGATGCGTTGGCCGTCGGCGCTGTGAGTCTGCACGGCGCGCGTGGTGCGGTTGCCGGGAGCGGTGGAACGTTGCTCGATGCCGAGGCTATCGCTCTCCGCAGTGCTGCGTTGAATGGAGAGTCCGGCGGCGTTTTGGGTGACGGAGCGAACGGTTCCGAGTGCGGAAAGTTCATAAGCCGTGGTCACGCCGAGGCTGGTGGAGGATCGAATCCGACCGAGGTGATCCCGGATATAGGAAGTGGTGATGCCGTCCCTCCCCGTCTCGGAGATCAGGCCGCAGCAGCTATATTGTCGAAGGGAGATCGAGCTATCCAGATGACGGATTCGGGTGGCGCGCCCCAGTTCATCCTGTTCGAGGGCCACCTGCTCGGCAATGACGAGATTCCCCGGGATGGCCACGGCTTGGTAGGCAACAATCTGGCCGTGCGCGTTGCTCGTCTCGGTTTCGCGAATCCCCTGGAGGATGGAGCGGCCATCGGCGGAAGGGACACCGGACCACTGGACGGTTTCGCCGGTTCTATATTCGAAGATGGTGATGGTGCCATCCGGAAACAGAATGCTGCGGGTTAGCCCTGCATACTCCCCATCGGCATAGGTGCGATGCTTGGTGATCAGGGAGAGCGGTGAAGCGAGGGCGTCGGCCGCCGTCGCGATGGCGGGATCCAGGACTTGCACGGTCCATTTTTCCCGGCATGCGAAAGGACCGGTGCCGTCGCTGAGCGTGTCGGAGAGAAGATCTGCAAACGAGATGGTGACCGTTCGCGAGACAACCTGGTTGGCCAGCGAGCGAGAGACGATCCGGGCGCGATCCTCGAGGGGGCCGAGGCCGAGATTCGCCGTGGTTTTGGAGATGCGAGTGACATCGAGCGCGGAGTCGGGAGATCCTCGACCGGCGGATCGGTAAGGACGGAGGATGACGGACCTACCATTGGCATCATAACGATGCGCGGTCCAGGAGGCGTCGTAGTCGGTGTAGGTTTCGGCGATCCTGCCATAACCAGGTGCATTTTCCTCTTCCTGATAGGCATAAAATCGGGAGCGAGATCCGGTGGAGGAGCCGTCCGGTTGAATGATATATTGTTCGATTTGGGTGCGGCGATTGCCGAAGGAGAATCGCTTCGTGGTGGACACGGAGCGGCTGGCGAGACGGTTGTCGCCGTCCGTGATGCGGCGGTCCTTGGTGCGGATGCGTCCGTCTGCAGAGACCTGTTCGGTGGCCGATTCACGTCGACTCGAGGAAGGGGGCAGATCGCCGCCGGGACCGGACTGGTTCAATTTCCAAGAACAGGCAATGACGTTGTCGGTTTGCCAGGGAAAGGAGTGGGTGCGATCGCCATAGACGCCGGTTTCGGTGACGTCGAAGGACTGGATGAAGCGGTTTGCGCCCTGAGTGAGAGTGAAGGTGACGAGTTGGAGGGGAGTGGCGCCGCTCTGGTTGTAGGTGCCCGACACGGGATTGAACGGGCCGAGTTGGCTGGCGCGATCAAAGAACTTGAGGGTCCACGTTTTGTCGTTCGGATCCGGGTCGGAGATTTCCGCGAGGATGGCCGGGGTGAGAAACTGGGTGGGAGCCTTGGCGTTGGCGGGGAAGGTGCGGGCGCCATTGAGGGCCGTTCGCCAGAGGACGGCGGGGGTGCCGAGGGTGGCAGAGGCCGTTTCCTCGTGGATCCAGAAACGTCCAAAGGAGCGTCCGAGCGCGTCCGAACCGAGCGGGATTTCGATGCTGATGGAGCGATCGACTTTGGCCTGGACTTTGCCGGGCGGACAATCCTCGCAAGCGCACTCCGGCTCGAGGGTGAAGGGATCGGACAACGCGGACCAGCCTCCGGAGGCAACGAGGCGGAGGCTGATCTCGTCCTCTTCGTCGAGCAAGGCGGCTGCGACCTGAGCCGCATTCCAAATGAGGTGGTGGTCTCCCGGGGCCACGCCTTCGCCGAGGTGGCCCGAGCTGTTCAGACAACTCTCCTCGGGGATTGGGTGAAACTGGACGCCGTCGAGGCTGTAGGCGAGGGAAACGGAGCTCTCGGGAGATTGATGCCCGAGCCGATACGAAATGGCGACTTGGGAATTGGCCTCCGCAGACACGGACTCGAACCTGGCACCAGCCCCGAGCTGCTCGATGGCATACGGCTTATTTTGAATGAGAATCGATCCGCTGCGGGATTCGTAATAGGCAGACTTGTCATTGCCCTGGGCCTCGGCCCGCACAGTGAAGTGATCAAAAAAGCCCGGAGGGACATTGCTGCGCGGGTAGGTGATGGTCTGGTAAGTGCGGGATGGGAACACGGTGATCCACGGACTGCCGGAGGCATGGGTGTAGATCGAACCGGGAACGGCCGCATCGATCGTCACCAGGGCTTCACCACCGCCACCGGAGAGAGGCGGCGGCAAAGTGACCTGGTAGGCGTTGTCGACCCCGGCTTGCCGCACGGTGAAGGTGGTGTCGAGATCTCCTGGAGGACCGACGCGAAAGGTTGTTTCGCGCGGCGAAGTGATGGCATCGGCGGCGTGGTTGGACTCGATGACGACTTGGATGGTGCTGTACGAGGCGCGGATGCCATGCTGCGGATCGTCGGGAGGAACGTTGTAAAGGAGCGTGTTCAGCATCAGCGCCGACCTGAGCCCGACCCAGGCGGCATCGCTGGCCAGGGCAAATGGAGAGGAGCCGACGTTGCCATAAATGCGAAGTTCGATCGACTTTGGCAGGTGATCCGTGTCGATCTGATGAGGGGTGATGGAATAGACGTAGGTGTTGTCAATCCCGGACTGCTCGATGGTCTCCGTGTGAGGACCGGCCGTGATGATGGCGGAGCGTACCGCGGTATTCTGACCGGGACTCCAATTGTCGCCGTAAGTCCAACGCACGGTGATCTGGTGCAGCCCGCCGCTGATGGGATTTGAGGAGCGTTGGACGCCCTGGAACCAATCGGGAATGCCGGAAGCAGTGGCGTTGGGATCCGGGCTGGTGAAAGCGACACTGGCGGTCTCACCGCCGAGATGGCCGGGCTGCAATTGCCCCGAAAATTGCGCCGCGGCCGGAACCTGAAGAAGCGCTAAGAAAAGGACCGAGAAGTTCCCTGCCAAACAAGCAGGAACATCCGCGCATACCTGAGAAAAAACTAGGGTATTTGAATCATAACGCTTTGCTGGGGAATCATTCCGACTGATTCCAGCGACATGGAATAACCATGAAGCGACCCTTTTTTGCATTGATGACTGTCCATCGCCCAAGCCTGCACAAAATCAAGCTTCGTTTCGTGACAGGAAGATT
>QQNE01000150.1 GCA_003402735.1 Verrucomicrobiota bacterium | reverse complement strand
TCCTTCCTGGCGCGTCAGTTCCCTGGCCCGCCAACCCGACGGTCGCGTCCTCGTGGGAGGCGCATTCTATCTCTCCACCTCCGCTCCCTTCCAGTCCGGCTTGTGCCGACTCCTGGCCAACGGAACTCTGGACACCAGTTTCAACGGAGTGAACAACGGAGCCCATGTCCTCGGTTCACCGGGTGATCTGCGCCGAGTCCGGGACATCGAACTGCAAATCGACGGCAAAATCCTCGTCGCCGGAGATTTCACGGCCTTCAACGCAGTGAGCCGGGGCGGCTTGGCCAGGCTCAATGCCAACGGTTCCCTGGACACCTCCTTCTCCACCAGCTCCAACGGGTCCTGCTTCACGGTCTTGCAACAGCCCGACGGAAAGATCCTCGCCGGTGGCAGTTTCACCACGTTCAACGGAGTCGCTGCCTCCAGGCTCGTCCGGCTGGGCCAAGATGGAACCGTCGATGGCGGCTTCACCGCCGCGGGTGGACCGAACGACTCCGTGAATTCCCTGGCCCTGCAAGCGGACGGCAAGGTGATCTTTGGCGCAGACCGCGCTTCTTACCAGAATGCTCCCCTTGAATCCCCCCTCTGGCGCTTCTTCGCCGGGCTTCCCGCACTCCCCGGAACGATTCAGTTCGCCACCGGCTCCATCACCGCGTTCGAGGGATCAAACGCCACCGTCCAAGTCACCCGCGTCGGCGGCAGCAACGGAGCGCTCATCGCCGGATATTCCACGGTTCCCGGAACCGCCACGGCAGACGATTTCACCGCCACATCGGGCACACTCTCCTGGGCAGCCGGCGACTCCGCTCCGAAGACTCTGCAGATTCCCCTGACTGCCGACAACTCGCTCGAGACGGGCGAAACTTTTTTCGTCCACCTCGGCGAACCGCTGCTCAACGGAACCTTGCTCGGCGCCACTCAACGCCTCGCGGTCACCGCGGCGGACCCGCCCTCTTTCGACACCTGGCGACAAGCCGCCTTCCCCGGAAGCGAAGCCCTCGATGCCTCCGTCAGCGGTCCGGAGGCGGACCCCGACTCGGATGGCTGGAACAATGTGCAGGAGTATGCCTTTGCCCTCGATCCGAAATCCCCGGATCCCGATCCCCCGTTCCTCTCGCATCTCCTCCCCGTCGGGGGGGCTCACTACCTCGCCCTTACCTTCCGACGCCGCATCGCCCACCTCGACCTCCAGTTCAAGGTGCAGACCAATTCCGGCCTGTCCACGACCTGGGTCGATGGCGCGGCCCTTCCGGTCGGCAGCGCGATCGACAACGGCGACGGCACCGAGACCGTCACCTACCGCGACAGCCAGTCTGTCGAAACCGCACCGCGGAGATTCCTGCGACTCCGAATTGATCTGGCCCCGTGAACGAAGACGACCGCTTGATCATCCGCGAATTGACGCTGGAGGAATTGCCTCTCGTGTTGCCCCTCATTGAGCTGCACAATCCCAAGATCCCTCCCGAGGAACTGCGGCTCCGGCTGGAGTCGATGATTCCGCACCAGTATCATTGCATCGCCGCCTTTCAGGAAAACCGGATGGTGGGAGTGGCCGGTTATTGGATCGGCGTTCGCTTCTGGTGCGGCAAATACATGGATGTGGACAATGTGGTGGTGGATCCTGGACTCCGCTCGCGGGGAATCGGCTCCCGGATGATGGAGTGGCTTCATCACAAAGCGGCGGAACTCCAGTGCCAACTCGTGGTCCTGGACTCCTATGTGAACTACGCCGAAGCGCACCGGTTCTACTTCCGCGAGGGTTACCAAATCGTTGGATTCCACTTCAAGCGCGATGTCCCGCCCTGATCCTTGTTTTTCCGGGCCTCTTCCCGCCAAAGTTTGACGCCGCCCCCGAATTCTGATTTACAGATCTCCTGCCTTCCATGCCCCGCTCCATGAACTTCTTCCCTCCGCAGACCGCAGAACTCCGTTCCACGGTGCGGTCCCAACCCGCGCCCGGAGGAAAGGAGCCCGGATGAGATTCATCGGCCTCGCCCTGGGTTGCGCCTTGTCTGCCTCCGCTTCCCCCCCACACTGGAAGGCGCTCCCACCCGTGCCAGACCCGGAAGGCTTCGCCGCTCCGTTCGCCGGGGTCAGCGGCGGCGCACTCCTCGTGGCCGGCGGCGCCAACATTCCCGGAGAAAAATGGAAGGATCCGTTTGTCAAAGTCTGGCACGATCGCGTTCACGTCCTGTCCAACCCCGATGGCGAATGGAAACTGGCCGGCCGCCTGCCTGCCCCTCTCGCCTACGGCGTCTCCATCACCGCCGATGACAGCCTGCTCTGCCTGGGCGGCAGCGATTCCCAGCAACATCACGCCTCCTGCTTCCGCCTGCAGTGGGATGGAACGCATCTTACCTCCGCGCCGCTGCCTTCCCTACCCCGCCCTTGCGCCAACGCCTGCGGGGCGCTGCTTGGCCACACCATCTACATCGCCGGGGGGCTCGAAAAACCGGACTCCACCACCGCCCTCCACACCTTCTGGGCTCTCGATCTCCAGGCCGCCGAGCCGACCTGGCAAGAGCTCGAGCCCTGGCCCGGACCAGCCCGGATGCTCGCCGTGGCCGCCGCCCATCAGGGCTCGTTCCATCTCTTCAGCGGCGCCAGCGTCACCGCCGGCGCGGACGGCAAACCAGTCCGCCAATATCTCCGGGACGCCTGGCGATTCACTCCGGGCCGGGGCTGGGAACCACTTGCCGATCTGCCCCGCCCCGCCGTGGCCGCTCCTTCACCGGCCCCGGTGCTCGAATCCTGCCTCGCCATCCTCAGCGGAGACGACGGCACCAAGGTCGACTTCACTCCGGTCCGTGATCACCCCGGCTTCCCACGCGATGCGCTGCTGCTCGATCCCACCTCCGGAACGTGGACCGTTCGGGAATCGTTCGCCCTCTCCCGGGCCACCGTGCCCACTGTGCTCTGGAACGGATCGCTCATCGTGCCCAACGGCGAAGTCCGGCCCAGGGTGCGCACTCCCGAGGTCTTTCGTTTCCAGGCATCTCCGCCATGACCACCCAGCCATCCGCGTCCCGCACCGCCTGGCTCATGGTCGGGTTGCTCTTCCCCGTCGCCCTCCTGAACTATCTGGATCGGCAAATGATTGCCTCCATGAAGCTCTCGGTCATGGCCTCCATTCCCGACATCGGCAACGAGGCCAACTGGGGTCTCATGTTGGGGAAATTCAAGTTCGTCTACGCCGTGTTCAGCCCCATCGGCGGCTACATCGCAGACCGCTTCAGCCGCAAACTGACCATCTGCTCCAGCCTCTTCATCTGGTCCGCCATCACCTGGTGGACGGGTCATGTCGAAAGTTACCACGAATTGCTCTGGGCCCGCACCCTCATGGGCATCAGCGAAGCGTTTTACATCCCGGCCGCCCTCGCACTGATCGCCGATTTCCACAACGGCCCAACCCGATCCAGAGCCGTCGGCATCCATCAGATGGGAATCTATTGCGGCGTCATGGCAGGGGGCTTCGCCGGTTACGTCGCGGATGCCCCAAACCTCGGCTGGCGCACCACGTTCGATTTCACCGGACTCATCGGCCTCCTCTACACCATCCCCTTGATCCTGCTGCTGAAGAACCCTCCGCGCAACGATCCCCAGCCGTCCGCTCCCAAAACTTCCGCTCTCGTCGCCGCGCGCGAACTGCTCTCCAATCCCTCCTTCCTCCTCCTCGCCCTCTACTTCACCCTTCCGGCGGTGGCCGCCTGGGTGGTGCGCGACTGGATGCCAGCCATCCTCCAGAAATCTTTCAACATCAGTCAGGGCAAAGCCGGCGTTTCCGCCGCGCTCTACTGGCAGGCTGCGGCCCTCCTCGCCGCCATCCTGGGCGGATGGCTCGCGGATCGATGGACCCGGCACACCGCCCGCGGAAGGATCTATGTCAGCGCCATCGGCATGGCCCTCATCATCCCGGCTCTCTTCAGCGTCGGCAATGCTCCCAACCTCAATTCCTTCGGCCTCGCCATCGCCGGGCTGGTGCTCTTCGGCATCGGCTGGGGATTTTTCGATTGCAACAACATGCCGATCCTCTGCCAAATCGCCCGACCGGAACTCCGCGCCACCGGATACGGACTCATGAATTTCGTCAGCATGACCTTCGGAGGCGTGGCCGACTGGATCTTCGGCATCCTCACGGATCGTCACACCCCGCTGAACCTCATCTTCACCCTGTTCGCCACCCTGGCCCTCATCTCCATCGGCCTCGTCTTGGCCATCCGCCCCCAGCCCAACGCCCCCGTCGGCTCCCCCTAAGAGTCCGTCGACTGCGGCCTGACCCGAAAAAAGCGGTTCATCGTCCTGACCCGCATTTTTCAAGCTCGAAAACGCATTCCAAAGGCATCCTCGTGACCTGCGGTCGTGCAAGTTGCGGTTTCAGGCCCAGCAGACTCTGCTGCCTGCCGTAGCCAGAAGAAATCGAAATCTTTCAAATGAACATGTTGCACAAATACCTCCCTTGCGCGTGGGTGGCCTTGTGCGGATCATTGCCAATCCTCTCTACGACTCCGTCTTCAAGGCCCTCATGGAGGATCCTGAAACCGCCCGCGGATTTCTTTCCATCCTGACCGATCTC
>QQNE01000149.1 GCA_003402735.1 Verrucomicrobiota bacterium | reverse complement strand
TGCGGCCCAACTGCCTGAGGCTGCGGGCCAGATTGCGGCTCTCCAGTCCTTGCACGTCGGGATCCTGAACCACCATGGATTGCGCGATGACCAATTCCCCTACCAAATCGATGAGCGCATCGAGCTTCCAGGTGTCAAGCTTGACGAACGCTGAACCGGATTCCGCGGCTACCGCGCGCTTCTGCGGAGCTGCCTGACCCGTAACCGCCGGCCCGGGTGACGGCTCGGGCGAAGGTTCCGGGGCGGGAACCGCGCTGTCCGTGGCTGCAGGGACCGGCGCGGGAACAGCGCTCTCCGTGGTCGCTGGGGCCGGCGCGGGGAGCACCGCCTGGGCCTCCACTGGTGCCGGAGCTGGAGCTGGAGCGACTTGAACGGCCGCGGGAGGCGCCGGAGCGGGGGCGGGCTCGCCCCTGAGGACCGCTTGGACTCGCAGAATCAGCTGACTCGTCGGAACGACGATGGGATCGCCCGCATGAATCCCCTTCAGCTGCGCGCCAATCTCGTTGGTGTATTGCTTGAGCGCGTCAGCGCCTGCTAGAATCAGATCGATGACCTCCGTGGTCACCAGCAGCTTGGATTGCCGGGCGGCATCTAGCAGGGATTCCAGGTCGTGCGCAAGATCCTGAAGCGCGGGAAGGCGCAGAAACCCGGCTCCTCCTTTGAAGGTATGGAACGCCCTGAAAATCGAATTGATCGTGGTGCTATCCCGTGGGTTGCTCTCGAGGACCAATAACCCTTGCTCAATTTCCTGCAGAAGTTCCACCGACTCTCCGTGGAATTCGTGAAGCAGCTCGGCATCGTCCTTCAGATTTAAGACGATGGCTTTCTCCTCAAGACCCGGCGTTGCTGCTCCCGGAGGCGTTGTGGCGGCGGTTGGCGGCGCGGTAGATAGAGGCATCTCCTCCTCCGCGTGCGTCGTCGTGGGCTTGCCATCAAATGAGCAGGCCGGAAGCGCATCACCATTCTCCCAGGCCACGAGGGCCTCTCCCATCCAGGAATGCCAGGAATTGAAGTTCGCGATGATCTCGGACGAAAATTGTCCATTGCTGTCAAAAATCAGCTCCAGCCACCCCCTGGCCGAAGCCATCGCTCCCTTCACCGCCGGCGGCCATGCCTCGTCCAGCAGATCCTCCAGATCCATCAGGATGCTGTTGATCGGCAGGAGGCCGGCGTCTTCACCGGGAGCCACGAAGGCAAGCTCGACGCCGAGCTGGCCGTGCAGATGGGTGATGGATGAAAACGAGACGGACGGTGAAGCGGCGCTTGGCATCGAGGAAACGAATTAATTGGTTGCTTGGGATTTCCTCCTTCACCTCCCCGGCTCCTATCCCGCCGAAGGCCCGGGGTCGGAGGGAGACCGATTCAGCAACCGGCTATGAGGCTGAGGTTAGATAGGCGACTGGGATTTATCAAATTTTCTGAGAAAATGGATACGTGTTAAAATTATTTCGGATCCTTTCGGACTCAAAAAACGGTTCACACGGCGCAAATAGTAAATTGGTTCTACTTCAATGCAATCCTTCTTTTATGGAAAACCTAATTTTTATTAACTAATGCTAGGGATTTCCTTTTTCATCCCCTCGTCTCCCACCCCGCCGAAGGCCCGTGGTCGGAGGGGGTTCGGGAGGAGTTACGGGATGTTCAGGCCCACCGAGAGCACGAGTTGCGCGATTTGGCCGGATGAGTCAACAAACATTTCCGAAACGTGGCGCTTCTATCGGCTCCATCGTCTCGACCTCAAAGGCCAGATCGGGCGGAGGTGGCAAAGTGATGATTGCCTCCCAAAATCCGTCCAATCGCAGAAAGAACTCGACTTCAGCCCTTGATTACAACAGGCCGATGATGGATGGCATCACGATGCTGCAGCGGCGGCGCGAGGACGCGGTGATGCGTCACACCCCGGTGATCCCCTCTCCTCGCGCTGAACCCTGACACCGCCCCGCCTTCCCATGAACGCCGCCACTTCTGAAAGCCCGCCCGTGCCGACCACCGCGGCCACCATGTCCGCCGTTGAGGAGGCCTCGGTCCTCGTGGTTGATGACAGCCGCACGATGCGCCTCGCCCTGAGCCGGGAGCTGAACAAACTGGGTTTCACCCGCATCACCGAGGCCGCCGACGGCCGCGAGGCCATCGAAAAGATCCGCCGGGAAGCCTTCGACCTTGTCCTGCTCGACATGGAAATGCCCGAGTTGGACGGCATGGGAGTGCTCCTCGAAATCCGCAACGACCCGGAATTGCGGGGCCTGCCGGTGATCGTGATCTCCGGTGCGGAACAGGTCGACGCCGCGGTGAAGTGCATCGAGGCCGGCGCGGAGGACTATCTGCCGAAGCCCTTCAACCCCACCCTGCTCCGCGCCCGGGTCACGACCTCCCTCGAAAAAAAACGCCTCCGCGACCTCGACCGCATCCGCCTCGTCCAGCTGCAGGCGGAGAAGGACCGCCTCGAGGAGATGCAGCGGCGGCTCGACGGCGAGCTGGCCGAGGCCGCCAACTACGTGCGCTCGATCCTCCCCGACCCCATCGACACCCCGCTAAGGATCGATTGGAAATACCAGCCGTCCACCGAGCTGGGAGGGGACGCCTTCGGATATCATTGGATCGATCCGGATCATTTCGCGGTTTACCTGCTCGATGTTTGCGGCCACGGCGTGGGGGCTTCGCTGCTTTCCGTCACGGCCATCAACGTCATCCGCGGCGGCGCGCTGCCGGGAACCGACTTCCGTGATCCGGGCGCGGTGCTCTCCGGACTGAACAACGCGTTCCTCATGGAAAGGCAGAACAACATGTATTTCACGATCTGGTATGGGGTCTATCACGCCCCGAGCCGGACGCTGAAGCATTCCAGCGGCGGCCACCCGCCCTCCCTGCTCATGACGCCCTCGGATGGGAGGGAAGCCGGGAGCGCGCAACTGCGGACGCCCGGTCTCATCATCGGCGCGATGGAAGACACCGTCTACGAGACCCGTTCCTGTCCCGTGGCCCCGGGAGAGTCCCTGCTGGTGCTGTGCGACGGGTGTTACGAGATCAGTGATGCGCAGGGGAACTTCATGGACTTCGAGACCTTCGAGCAGTTCATGCGCCTGCATGTCGCCGAGCCCGATGCGCTCGAACGACTCCATGCCTGGGTGCGCGAACGCCACGGCGAAGGGCCTCTCGATGACGATTTCTCGATCGTTCGCATCCGCTTCTGATGACTCGCCATAAGCCGATCAGCTGGCGCTGAAAATGAAAGCTCCCTGCAAACGTGATCCCATGAACGATCTCTCCGTGTCTCGCGCCGAATGGTCAGCCGATAGCCGCGTCTATTGGCCGGCACCCGCCCACCTGTGGAACGGCGTCGTGGACGGTGAGCGTTTCGGAACTGGCGTGACCGTGCTGTTCTATTCAAACGAGGAAGTGGGCAAGGGTCCGAAGTGGCACGTGCATACCTACGATGAGATCTTCATCCTCCAGGCCGGCCGCGCGCAGTTCACCGTCGGGGATCGCAAATTCGAGGCGAAGGAGGGCGACGTCGTTTACGGGCCCGCCAACGTGCCGCACAAATTCGTGAATCTCGGGCCGGGTGTCCTGAAGACCATCGATATCCATCTCAGCCCTCGCTGGGAGCAGATGAACCTCGTTGACCCCGAGGTTGGTTAGCGCCATCCCTGCGAGGGCGCCTCTGTGCCGGATGTTCCACGGCCGAAACGTCACGCCCCCTCCGGCTTCACCTCGCTTGCCAGGACCAGGAATCCGGCGATACTTCCGCGTGAGCCGCTCCGCTCTCCCGGAAGTCGGAAGAACCCGGCCGATCAACCTCCTACGCCTATCTTGTGTCCGCTTATCTGATCACGACGGATGCCCCGGTGAATGACGCGGTCCTCAACGGCATCGCCCACATCCCCACGGAGTATCTCCCGAAACTGGTTGAGCCGGGCTTTTTCAAAAAGCTCGGCGACGCGGATTGCCTGCGCATCGCCACCTGGCTCGCGCAAAAATCCTTCGTCGAGGGAGGTTGCCCGATCGGAGCGGTCATCATCGATTCCGAAAGCCGCCGGATCCTCGGCAAGGGCCACAACACGCTGGGCCAGGAGAATGATTCCACCACCCACGGCGAAACCGCTGCGCTCCGTGACGCCGGAAGAGCGGCCCGGCTCCGCGGCGAGGGTCCCGTGGATTTCCGGAAATCGATCCTGTTCACCTCGCTGACTCCCTGCGTGGTTTGCTGCGCCCAGATCTGCCACCGTTGTCATTTCGAGGCCGTGGTGATCGGGGACATCACCAATGCCCCCAGCTCGGAAGCGGCGCTCCGGGCCGGCGGGATCAGGAACGTGAAGGTCATCGAGGACGCCAGGGCCGTCGCGCTCTATCGGGAGTATCTTCAGGCACGACCGGAACAGCATTTCCTGGATTGGGGCGGACACCGGAAACTGGACGAGGCGATCGCGCGGGGATTGGGTCCGGATGGATGGGATGCTCCGGATCACCGGGGCGGAGTCGCAGGCACGTTTGAAAAAGAAACCGATGAGTTGACCCTTCGGGCCGATGAGGGATAAAAACGAATCAAGGCACGTGCCACCGACTCGGGCGGAGCAAACGGAAAATGT
>QQNE01000148.1 GCA_003402735.1 Verrucomicrobiota bacterium | reverse complement strand
CCCCCGCCTCATCTTCGACTGCCACCTCGATATCTCCATGAACGCCATGGAGTTCAACCGGGACCAGCGCTGGACCTTGGAGAACATCCGCTGAACCCCCACCATCCCACGCCGACCGTTGACTCGTGGGCGGGCGGGCTCGAAAAGGAAATCCCTAGCAGCCCCCCTCCCGGAAAGCCGGGGAAAGACATCGAGTGAAACCGTCCCGAACCGTGCGTTTTCATAAGAGCAGCCCCCCTCCCGGAAAGCCGGGGAAAGACATCGAGTGAAACCGTCCCGAACCGTGCGTTTTCATAAGAGTAAACGGTCACCCAGCGCCCGCGGGATTCCGAGCAACGCGCAATTGGGCGGGTTCGTCAAACCCTTGATGACCAGTCCGCCGACTCGATGATGGGGAGAAGCTGAACGAGCGATCAGAATTTCCGCTCAAAGGCAAACACGCCATTCACCCCGGGCTCGTTCTGCCCGGAGCCGTGGATTCGGAAGTCTTCGTCAAAGGCGTTCTCGACTCCAACGGAAATCGTCGTCCAGGCATCGGGCGTCCAAATGCCCCGGAAGGTAGCGGTCGTGTATCCCGGAGTGCCATCGGGAACAAAGCGCTGCGTGTCCAGGCGATCCCCGGAGCTAAGGCGGTCTTCATCGCCCGCCGCAAACACCAATCCTTCCAAGGTCAGCGCATCACAGAGTTGCCAGCGGACACCACCAAAACCTTGGGTCGGCATCAGGCGGCTGATCGGCTCCTCCACCGCGAGCGGGGCGGAGGTCGGAAAGGCGTTGACCACTCCGTCCACCCAACCGAATCCGCCAAACAGCGACACCGCGTCCGTGAGCAGATACTCGCCGGAAAGGTCGATCCCATGAACGTAGCCCCCCTCGGAGTTCCGCTTCGTCACCTCGAACGATCCGTCCACGATGGCCCCGGTCGGAGCCCGGAGAATGAGGCTGCGAATGTCCGTGAGGTACCACGAGGCCTCCCCTTGGAAGCGATTCCAATCCCCCCGCACGCCCACTTCATACGTGATGAACTTTTCCGGCTCAAGTGCCGGCGCGGGTGTTTCGATTTCGTTGGAGCGGCTAACGTCCAGCCGGGAGAGATCCGAAAAGTTCGGCGCCCGAAACGCCTGGGAGAGGCCGCCGAAAAGGCGCAGCTGATCGTTCGCCTTCAACACCAAGCGCGCACTCCCGACCGCGTTGTTCCAGGAATCCGCGATCCCGATCGGCAAGCCGGTCACCGGATCTTCCACCTGACCGATGTCCGCGCCAGCATAAGTGAACCGGCCTCCCAAATTCAGATCCAGCTTGGGCGTCAATGGCGTGACTGAGTTCACATAGGCCGCCGCCAGATGATAGATCGCGTCCGTGCCGATCGGTCCTTGGATCCCTGCGCCGCCGAACGAGCCATCCGCGTTGAATTTCCGCGCGTAGGACGATCCACGGTCCTGGTAGTAGGATGCTCCGTAAAGCATCTGCGTCCACTCCAGGTCCTTCGTGAAATCGATCTGCGCGCCATAGCTATCGACCTGAAATCCATCCAGGCCGGTGCTTCCATTATCCCGCGTCCGTTGCCGATCCTCCACTTGCCGGTGATGCGACAAAGTGAACGTGTAATCGTCCGCCCATCCGAGATTGAGGGATCCCTCCAGCTTGAGATAGCTCAAGTAGCGATCCTGATCAAAGGCATGGACCAGTTCGTTCCCTACCGAGGTGCCGTTCCAAGGGCGCGCATACACCGTCCGATGGGTCCGCCAAGCGTCATCTTGATGGACTTGCTGATGGTAGAGAGTCAATTTGTGCTCCGGCGCGAGCCACAGTTCAAACTTTGCGTCGCCGTCCCATTCGGCAAAGCCGGTTTGGGGCAATTCGCCCAATTCCGCCACCCGCAGGTCCCCGAAGTCTTTCCAACTTCCGCCGATGAAGAATCCGGCCTTCCCAGCCTCGCTCACCGAACCCTCGATGCGTCCCATGTAAGCCTGCTCGGCGCTGGCGTAACGGCCAGCCACTCGTCCGGTCGATAAGGAGCCCTGTTCCGCGTAAACCGGCCCGCGCGTGAAGCTTTGCAAGACACCGCCCACCGCATCGCTGCCGTAGAGAACGGATCCCTGGCCGCGCACCAGTTCAATCCGGTCCAAACTGTAGGCATCCACCGTGGCCCAGTACTGATTCGGCCCCGAGCGTAAGGCCGCGTTGTTGAGGCGCACGCCGTCTATCAGCAGGACGTTGTGATAACCGGTGAATCCCCGCATAAACGGTGAAGCTTGGGCGTTCGACGTCCGCTGGATGTAAACTCCGGGCGTCTGCCGCAGCAGATCTGGAAGACTCCGCACCGCGCGCTCCACCACGTCAGAGTCCGCCAACGTATCGACCCGGTAGGCGGCATCGAAAGACGGCTGTGCCAATCCCGAAGCACTGACAACGACAGGGTCCAGTTCGGGCAGGCCAGCCGGATCTTCGGCGGAGAGGGGTATGGGAAGGACAAACGCACAGAGGGGGACGATAAAAGAGCGCATCGCATCCAACCTAAGCGTCCCCGGTCGCGCACTGCACGGTTTTTATCCAAGTCTGACAAACCGATCGCTTTCTGAACAAAATTCATCCATTACGACAAGCCGTAATGGCCAACTTTTGCCCATTCTCTCGCCATGCCTTTGTCCAACTTCCAACCCGCTCCCTCGGCTCTTGGGCGCAAAGTCTCGCTGACGCTCGCGGGCCTCACGCTGCTGACTACTCTTTCCACGGCCCTCATCGCTGGCTTGGCGGAACAACGTCATGAACACGCGCGCTTTCTCGATTTGACCCGGGCGAACGCCTCCTTTGTCGAGAACTCCTCCCTGCCCCCCAGCCTCTCCCTGGCCCGCAAACTCTCCGGCGTGCTCGGTGTCGCCGTCGGGTTTCGCCTCCCCTCCGGAGAATCGATCATTGGAAGCGGCCCACCGGAGATCTGGGCCGCCTTGCTGCAAAAAGTCCCGGCCTCCGGTGAGGGAACCTGTTTCACTCGCGGCTGGGAGCTGCGCGTCTTGCCGCTGCGTTCCGGGGTCGAAATGCTCTTTGCCAGGCCGGCGCCAAACTGGCGTGCGGCGTGGGCCCCGAGTCTATTCGCCGCCCTTGTCATTTTCCCCGCCTTGGCCCTGCTTCCAGCCTTGGCATTGGCCCGCGATGTCGTCGATCCTCTTCAACGCCTCGGCGCGTGGCTCCCCCAACTTCGCCTTGAGGCTGTGCAAAATGAGCCCGGCGTTGGGAGCTTGCCTCCCGCACTCCTTAACCGTCAGGACGAGATTGGCGATTTGGCCCGGGCCCTGCACCAATCCCGTCTGTGCCTCAGTGACGAGGTTCATCTGCGGCGCCAGAGCGAACGGATGGCCACATTTGGCCGGATGGCCACCAGCCTCGCCCACGAAATCAAGAATCCCGCCGCCGCCATCGTGCTGCACACCGACCTGTTGCGCGATCCCTCGGGCTCCGCCACGGATCGTTCGGTTTCTCTGGATGCCATCCGTGCTTCCGCGGACCGCATCGCGGCCTTGGTCCATCAATGGCTCTTCGTCGTTCGCCCATCCCCGCCGCGGCGCGAACTCCACGACCTGCGGAACTTGGTTACGGACACCCTGACGTCGCTGACCGACTTGGCGCGCCACCAAGGCGTGTGCTTACGGGAAACCGGCCGGCCCGAGGCCCCGGCGCCCGTGCGCATCGACCGTCTCAGGATCGAACACGCCTTGCGCAACGTCCTCGTCAATGCCTGCGAAGCCATGCCGCTGGGTGGCGGAGTCGAAATGGAATGGATGAGCGTTTCCCCGCCGAGTTTGCGGATTCGGGATGAAGGCCCGGGCTTTTCCCCGGAGTCGCTCAACCGGCTTGGCGAAGCCTTCTACTCCACGAAGGAAGGAGGGTTGGGGCTTGGCCTCAACTTGGTGACTGAGGTGATGCGAGCCCACGGCGGCAGTGTCCAAGTCGAGAACCTAGTTTCCGGCCCCGGCGCCTCCGTCACCCTGACCTTCCCGGAAGAGGCAACCGCATGAGCACACCTGTCAAAGTTCTCATTGTCGAAGACGACGCCGCCCTGGCTGCCGCACTCGGAGTGGCTGTCCGCAGGGCGGGCGGCACTCCTCTCACTCTACATTCCTCGGGCCGCGCCTCGGCCGCTCTGGACGCCAACGGCATCGACATCGGCCTGATGATTCTCGACATCGGTCTTCCAGATCGCAACGGATTGGATCTGCTACGCGAACGTGCCGCAAACAGACTCTTCCTTCCACCCGTGCTCATCCTCACCGCACATGGCGCCCTTGAAAACGCCATTGAGGCCCGCCGTCTCGGCGTCCTCGACTTCTTGGAGAAGCCTGTCGATCTGGCAGCATTGCAACCAATCCTCACCAACGCCCTCCAATATCTCCAGGAACAAGCGCAGGCGCCCCCGTCAGTTCCCGCTCCTCTGACATACATTGGCGCGGCCGATTCGATGCGTCCCGTCTTCCAGGGCATCGCCCAAGCCTGCGTCAGCGACTCCCCGATTCTCATCGAAGGAGAAATCGGCACAGGCAAAACCACCACCGCGAACCTGATCTTCCGTAAGCGTCTGACGGGGACCATCTATTCATCCCCGGCTTTTTCGCCGAAGCTTAGGCATGCGTCTGCGTCTTCGCTTTACCCCGTCTCCGACGAGTTCTCCGCTTCCTGCCCGAGATCGATT
>QQNE01000147.1 GCA_003402735.1 Verrucomicrobiota bacterium | reverse complement strand
TCCCAGCGGGGCCCCAGGGTATTTGGGATCGCTCAGCCACGGCATCGGAGAGGATCCGCAAATCCAGATTTCGTCCTTCGGTGACACCCAGAAGCCCCAGGGGACAAGGACATTGGACCAGGTGTCCAGAAGTTTGCCGGTGGCGTCGAAAATCTGCACCCGTACATTGTTGCGGTCCGCCGCGTAGATCCGGCCCTTCGAGTCCGAGGCGATCGCATGCACGACGCTGAACTGGCCGAGCGCGGTGCCGAGGGTGCCCCAGGCCTTGAGGTAGCGTCCGGCGGAGTCGAAATGGACAATCCGGCCGTTCCCGTAGCCATCGGCAACGAAGATGTCGCCGTTGGGGGTGAAGGTGATGTCGGTCGGAGCCCAGAAATGGCGCTCGTCTTCCCCGCGCTCCCCAACCGTTCCCAGGGTGAGGAGAAGTTTGCCCTCGGGAGAATATTTCCGGGCCACGTGGAGACCGCAATCGACCAGCCAGACGTTGCCCTCGGCATCGAACTTGAGCCCGTGCGGAACCGTTCCCGGATTCTCCTCTCGCCAGCCGCGGAGATAGCGACCGTCCGGCGCGTAGACCTGCACGACGGGGTTGGCGCGGGTGTAAATCCAGACGTTGCCTTCCCGGTCCAGGGCAATTGCGGGAACGGCGGCGGCCTCGGCCTCGGCGGGTCGTTGGCCCCAGTCTGGGACGACCTCGTAGCTGGGTGACAGATTGACTCGGGGATAGTCGGGCATCTTGGCCGCCTCGGCAGCGGGGGAGGATTTTGCGTCGGCGCTGCCGGCAGCGTCGGCTCCGGGGCCGGCCAGCAAAAAGGGAACGGCGCAAAGGGCGTTCAGGAGGAATCGGCGTGGGCGAAGGGGCTGGTCTGGTTTCATGGGGGCAACGCGAGGGGGGCGTTTTGAACGACGGTGTTTTAGCGTGAGAGGGGGCGACGCGTCAATGGTTTGCCGCTGGATCGGCCGGCGCTGGTGAGGCTTGCTCTGCCGACTTGCCGGATTCATCTTGGGTTTATGTGGGACCAAATGAAGTCGACGGCGATCCGGCAGGGATTGAACATGTTTCTGAAGAATGGCTACGGCGAGGTCACGGCGTTGCAATTCGATGGCAGGGAGCGGACGCTGAAAATGCAGCTGATGTTGAACGGGGAGTCGTCATCGATCGAGGTGGAGGTCGGAAGGTTCGAGCCGGAAATGGAGGGCGATGATCTTTACGTGAGGTTGAGCGAGGTGCGGATTTCGCGGGCCTGGCTGCAGGCGTTGGTTCAGTCTCGGATTGAGGGTCGGCGGTTCAAGGTGCCGGCCGCGCTGGCTGGAATGGCGAAACTGGTTTTGTCGTGAGGATCCCGGGCAACGGGGAAATGGAGGGGGAAGCTCGCCGCGAGGGAGGGCGCTTGTGAAAAATTTCACAAATTCACCTTGCCCAGCGGATCCCTTGTCACACTGTTCTTTCGTCCCGGGCAGCACACATGGCGGATACGGATCCAAACAAACCGGCAGTACCTTTGTTCAACGTCCAAATTGACGGGGAGTGGTATCAGTTCCCCAAGGGGACGAGGATGATCGAGGCCTGCAAACAGGTGGGCCGCGAGGTCCCTCACTATTGCTACCACCCCAAACTCACATCGCCTGGCAACTGCCGCATGTGCCTCGTGGAGATGGGGATGCCGCCTCGTCCCAAGCCCGGCGAGGAAGCTCCGGTGGACGCCAACGGCAAACCGGTGATCCAATGGATGCCGCGTCCCGTGATTGCCTGCGCCAACACCGTCGCGGACAACATGGGGATCCGGACCGACAGCAAGCTGACGCAGCTCTGTCGGGAGGGGGTCATGGAGTTTCTTCTCATCAATCACCCCCTCGACTGTCCGATTTGTGACCAGGCCGGCGAGTGTCGCCTCCAGGAGTTCAGCGTCGAGCACGGCGCGGGGATCTCGCGGTTCCGGGAGGAGAAAGTCAAAAAGCCGAAGAATGTCGATATCGGCCCTCGGATCCGGTTGGACGACGAGCGTTGCATCATGTGCAGCCGTTGCATCCGGTTTTGCGAGGAGATCGTGGATGATCGGGTCCTCGGGTTCACGGAGCGGGGCAGTCACACCACCCTAGCCGTTCATCCGGGCAAGCGGTTGGAGAACAATTATTCGTTGAACACCGCGGACATCTGTCCGGTGGGCGCTCTCACCTCGAACGATTTCCGGTTCCAGATGCGGGTTTGGTTCCTCAAGGAGACGCAATCGATCAATGTGGATTGCGGCACCGGGGTCAATGTGACCATCCACAGCCGGGAGGGCAAGGTCTACCGGGTCACTCCCCGAGAGAACAACGAGGTGAATTCGTGTTGGATGCCCGATTCGCACCGGCTCTCGTTCCACTCCATCGAGAGTCCCGAGCGACTGACGGATCCGATGGTTTGGACCGGTTCGGGTCACCGTCAGGCCCGGTGGAAGGATGCGTTCGCGCGGGTCGTCGAGTCCCTGGCAGGCTTGGATCCCTCCAGCATAGCGATCGTGGCTTCGGCCCGGATGACCAATGAGGAGTTGTTTCTCGTGAAACGTCTCGCCGGGTTGCTGAAGTTGACCGCTCTGGATGTGGTGCCCAGGATGGGGGAGAGTGACGGATACTTGATTGCCGCGGATCGCAACCCGAACACGAATGGGGCCAGGGTCGTCCTCGGGCTGGAGTCGCCGGGAGCGCATCTCGCTGGGATCCGTGGCGGGGTCGAGTCCGGAGCCATCAAGGCTTTGTTGGTGTTTGGTGAAGATCTCACCGAGGCCGCCGGTTGGTCTGAGGAGATCCTCAAGAAACCCGGGTTCCTTCTGATGGTGCACACCCACGCAAACCGCACGGCTTCGGTGGCCCACGTGGTGCTGCCCTCGGCCGTTTGGGCGGAGAAGCGGGGGAGCATGGTCAACGTTGCGGGACGTCTGCAGCGGTTGAACGCTGCCGTCCCGGTTCCCGGTCAGGCGCGCGATGACTGGGAGATCCTGCGCGACTTGACGCTGGGGTTGACCGGTGCGAATGGGGTGCACGGAATTGATGATGTCTTCCGGTCGATGGCGGTTTCGGTCCCCATCTTCGACGGGTTGAGTTTGCAAAAGATTGGAAGCCAGGGCGTTGCCCTGCTTGATACAGGGGTGAAGATCCCCCTGCTCGAGAGGGAGCGGGAGCGCCGGGCCAAGGGAATGATCAACGGGTGAGCAACAGATGGATTGGTTTTTGATCATCACCACCCTCATCAAGATCGTCGTCGTGGTTTTCCTGGCGATCTTGCCCTCCGTTGCCTATTCGGTCTACTTCGAGCGTCGGGTCAGCGCCTGGATTCAGGATCGGTTGGGGCCGAACCGGGTCGGACCGATGGGGTTGTTGCAACCGATCGCGGACGGTCTGAAATTCCTCTTGAAGGAGGACGTGACTCCGGGGCACGTGAACAAGTTTTATTTCTGGCTGGCTCCGGCGTTGGTGCTGGTCCCGGCGCTGGTGACCTGCGCGGTGCTCCCCTTTGGCTCGGAGATGCAGTTGCCGGGCTGGCTGCAGGACTTGATCGGCACCCGGGCCAATGTCCCGATGGTGATCGCCGATCTGGACACCGGGCCACTCTTCATTTTCGCGATCTCATCGTTGGGAGTTTACGGGATCGTCCTCGCGGGTTGGGCGTCGAACTCCAAGTATCCTTTCCTCGGAGGAGTTCGTTCCAGCAGCCAGATGATTTCGTATGAGATTGCCCTGGGGTTGTCGATCATCCCGCTCCTCATGATCTACGGCGACCTGCACCTCGGCAAGATCGTGGCGGCCCAGGCGCGTGAGGGATGGTCGTTGCTGCCGTTTTGGACGGAGGGCAAGGCGTTTTCCTTTGAGTGGAAGAAGGTGGCGCTGGCGATTCCGGTGGGGATCTCGTTCATCGTCTTCATGACCGCGATTTTTGCGGAGACGAACCGGGTGCCCTTTGACTTGGCGGAGTGCGAGACGGAGTTGGTTGGGGGCTATCACACCGAATATTCCTCCATGAAATTCGCTCTGTTTTTCCTCGGGGAATACGCGGCAATGATTGTGGGTTCCTGTTTTGCGGTGACGCTGTTTTTTGGGGGATGGACGCTTCCCTTCGGTTTTTCGGCGCAACAGCTTGGAGCGGTCGGGCCCGGGGTCGCCTTGTTGCAGTTCCTTACGCTTTTCATCAAGGTCTTTCTCTTCGTCCTGTTCTTCATCTGGGTGCGCTGGACCCTGCCGCGGTTCCGCTACGACCAACTCATGAAGCTCGGTTGGGTCTGGCTCTTTGAAATCGCCTTGGTGAACATTATTCTCACCGCCGGGCTGCTGATCGCGTTCCGCTAACGTAACTGGAGATATGGCCACCAAACTCGTCGAGCGTCCCAAGCTAAACTTTTTCGAGAAGATCTATCTCTCGTCCATCCTGCACGGTCTGGCCCTGACCTTCGGGCACATCGTCCGATTGTTTCGTGGCAAGACCAAGGTGGTGATGCAGTATCCCGAGGAAAAGTGGGACTCGCACCTTCCCGAGTATTACCGCGGGGCGCCGGCCTTGGTGACCGATGAGCACGGTCGGGAGCGCTGTGTGGCATGTCAGCTTTGTGAGTTCATCTGCCCGCCTCGGGCGATCACGATCAGTCCGGAAGAGATCCCGAACAGCGATCCCTGGGCCAAGGTGGAGAAGCGGCCCAAGGCGTTTGAGATCGACATGATCCGCTGCATCTATTG
>QQNE01000146.1 GCA_003402735.1 Verrucomicrobiota bacterium | reverse complement strand
CTCGGCGGCCTGGGCGGAGTTGCCGCGGCTGAGGATCTTGTCGCGGAATTCGCGTCCGACTTCGTGGCTGATGACCCCGGCTCCGGCAAAGCGGGTGAACGCGTCGGCATCGAGGACCTCGGCCCACTTGTAGGAGTAGTAGCCCGCCGCATACCCCGTCGCGCTGGCGAAGAGGTGAGTGAAACGCCGCGCCATCGTCGGGGGATGGATCGCGAGGGGCATGAGGTATCCGTCGAGGATCTCGCGGACGATGCGGTCGAGGTCGCCGTCGTCGGGCTTTTGGTAATGCTGGATGTGCAGGTCGAGATCCATCTTGCCGAAGGCGAGCTGCCGCATCTGGGCCATGGCCGACTGGAAGTTGCGCGCTCCGAGCATTTTCTGAAAGAGGCTTTCGGGAATGGGCTCGCCGGTCTCGTAGTGCTTCGCAAAGAAATCGAGGCTGACGCGCGACCAGCAGAAGTTCTCCATGATCTGCGAAGGCAGCTCGACGAAATCCCACACGACCTTGACGCCGTTGAGCGACTTGATCTCGACCTCGCCGAGGAGGTGGTGGAGCAAATGCCCGAACTCGTGGAAGACGGTCTCGACCTCGCGATGGGTGAGGAGGGCCGGTTTGTCCTTCGATGAGGGCGTGAGGTTGCCACAGATGAGGCCGAGGTGCGGCTCGCGCGGCTTTTCCTCGACGGGCGGGAGCCCGGTGCGGAGGTAGTTCATCCAGGCGCCGCCGCGTTTCTCCTCGCGCGGATGCCAGTCGGCGTAGAACGAGCCGAGCAAGTCGCCGCTGCGGGCATCGTGGAGGTCGTAGAAGCGCACCTCGGGATGCCAGACCTCGACTCCGTCGCTCTCCGGCTTCTCGCCGGGCTTGGCGTAGGCGGTCTGACGCTCGGTGATCTTGAAACCGAAGACCTGTTCGGTGAGGCGGAACATGCCCTCGATGACCTCGCCGATCGCGAAGTAGGGGCGCACTTCTTCCTCGTCGAAATCGTAGTTTTCCTTGCGCAGTTTCTCCGACCAGTAGGCCACGTCCCAGGGCTGGAAGAGGCCGCCCGAGGCGGGCTCGTGACGGTGCCGGAAATTCGTCAGTTCATCGATGTCACGCGCGAAGTAGGGTTTGGTGCGGGTCGCGAGATCCTCCACAAATTTCAGCGCGGCTTCCCCGCTGCCGGCCATGCGCTCCTCGAGAACCTGGTCGGCGAAATGGGCGTGACCGAGGAGTTCGGCCCGCTCGTGACGAAGGGCGAGGATCTCCCAGATGAGGCTGCTGTTGTCGTATTCGCCCGAATGCCCCACGGTGATGCTGCCGCGCCAGACTTCCTCGCGCAGACTCGCATCGTCGGCGTATTCGAGCACGGGGAAATAAACGGGAGCCTTGAGGGTGATCCGGTAGACGGGTGCCTCGTCGGTGCCGAGACCTTTCGCCGCCGCCTCGGCGCGCAGCACGCCCCGGGCCGTCTCCGGGAGCCCGGCGAGGCGCGAGTCGTCTTCGAGGACGAGCTCCCAGGCATTGGTCGAGTCGAGCACGTTCTCGGAGAATTTCTGGGTGATGCGGGCAAGCTCGGACTGCACCTCTTCGAGACGCTGTTTCTCGGCCTCGGGCAAGTCGGCTCCGCTGCTGATGAAGTCGCGCACCGTCTCCTCGAGGAAACGTTTTTGCACGCCTGTCAGGGTCGCCGCGTCCTGCGAATCGGCGTAGGCCTTGATCCGCTTCCACAATCCATCGTTCAGCGGGATGCGGGAGTAGAACTGGGTCACCTCGGGCAGCACCGCATTGTGGGCAGCGCGCAGGGCCTCGCTGTTGCGCACGGAGTCAAGGTGCCCGACCCGGCCCCAGGCCATCGAAAGATCCTCGGTGGCGCGTTCAAGTTCGAGGAGAGTGTTTTCAAAGGTCAGCGCCGACGGATCAAAATCGCCCGAAAGAGCATCGATCGCCTTCTGCGCCCGGCCCAGCGCCTCGCGGATGTCGGGCTCGATCGCCTCGGGAACGAGGCGAGACCAGCGCAGGTGAAAATCGTGTTCGAGGAAGGGATGAGCCGATTCAGACATGCCCGACTGTAAATCGGGGACGGTCCGCGTAAAGGACGCGTCGACGTTTTGAGCGCAATTTCCTCAGCGCGCCGGCTCCGCGGCGGGAACGGCAAGGGGACGACGGGAGACCGCATAAACGATCCCGGCAAGGGCACACCAGATCGTGTCAGCGATGAGGGAGTTCTTCAAAAAGACCCAGGCCTGCGGCGCATACTCGGGAAGACCGGTCGTCTGGCTCTGCCACCAGCCGGCGAGGGTCTTCTCATAGCCAGGCCATGCCAGCCAAGTGTAGGTGTTCCCGACTCCGTAGAAGAGGACACTGCAAAGGAGCGTGCCACACCACATCATCGGCCAGATTTTCAGCGAACGTGCCGCACGGGCTCCGATGAAAGCGACAAATCCGTACACGACGGCCGACATGAGGGTGTATCCGGCGACGCCCTCGGCCGGATTCCGCAATCCGAGGAGCAGGTCGCCGACAAGAAAAACGGCCACCGGCAGCCACCAGAAACGAACTCCGAGCATCATCGATCCACCGAAGGCCATGGCCATGAGCGGAGCCGAATTCCACGGCAGGTCGAACACGGGCACGGCGAGACGATAACCGGCCCCGAGGAGAAGCAGGACGAGAATCCAGGCGAAAGAGAGGGTTCCGCTCTGCTCTGATCGGGGCGAAGTCACGGGATCGGGAGGGTGAACGCGGATCACGCGAGCGAGGTCAGCTTTTGGATGATCGCATCCTTCATCATGATGCCGGTCTTGGTTTCCTTGACCTCCCCACCCTTCATGAAAATGAGGGTCGGAACAGCACGGATCCCGAATTTCATCGCCAAGTCGCGGTTGGCCATGACATCGACCTTGGTCACCTTGGCTTGATCCCCCAGTTCCGCAGCGACCTCGTCGAGGACTGGTGAGAGCATCTTGCAGGGGCCGCAATGCTCGGACCAGAAGTCGATCACGACCGGAACGGTCGACTGCTCGGCTTCATTCGCGAAATTTTCACCGGTGAGATGGACGATGGAAGGATGGGCCATAATGGGAACGAGGCGGAATTGAACGGATGATGGGTGGTGTCGCCTGGTTATCGGACCGGGCTGGGACGATGAAAACGTATCTCAACCGCCATGACATTCAAGGTGAAGGAGATATCCGGACAAGCAAAAACGACCGGAGAGAGCCCCCGGAAGATTTGCAATCGAGGTGAGGCCCGGAAGGGTCTCAGCTCCCGGCACCCATTTTCGTGACGAGCTCGATGGCCAGCACGGCAAGGGCAAGGATAAGAACGATGATGGCGAAGGGCATGAGTCCGGATTCTTCGTATTCTTCCTCCCAATCTTCCTCGACCTCCTCGGCGGTGGACTGGATATTGGGAGACTTGGGGATGGTTTTCGTCGGTGCGCCGGGGATACCCATGGGCTGGGTTTGTCCCATCTTGACGGTGGCTTGGGGAAGAGGTTTGGCGTCACCGGGCTGCAGCGGGGTGGTGACTTTACCGATCGCGCCAGGGCCGGCGCTGCCGGGGGCTTTGGCCAAAGGGATCGTCTTGGCTCCGATCGGCGAAGCGGCCGCCGGAACTGCCGCCACGGGCGCTGCGAGAATTGCGGCGGGAGCGGTCGGGACGGGACGAGTGGGACCAAGCGGATCGGGTGCCTTGGAGAGAGGAATGGTTTTGGCACCGGGAGGAGCGAGAGGAGGTCCGCTCGGCGCAGAGGGAGGAACGGGAATCCCGGGAGCCGTCGGAGCCATCGGCCTTGGAGACGAGGGTGGGGCCGCCACACCGGCCGGAGCCGGAATGGAAGGGGCGGAGGGAGGCCGAGGAGGGGCAGGGGCATTCGGAGAGATCGCAGCCGAAGCAATACCAACGGGTGCCGTCGTCGGTCCGCCGACCGGAATAGGAGCGGTAACAACGACCGGACTGGCCGCCGCGATGCCTACAACGGGGGCAGTGGAACCTTTCGGAGCCACCGGACCAGAGTCTTCTGTCTGTGCCCGCAGACTGATACGGACCGTCTCCTTCTTCAGGGGCACCGTGGAGGTGCTGACAGACGGCTTTGGCGGATCTTGATCACTCATACAACAAAAGAATAACTTTTAAAAAGTTCCGAGCTTGATTAAGGACTCGGAACACACTTGATGTCAAACGCATAATCAAATCCGGGATGCGAATCCAGCTTTTTCGCGTTTTTGTTTTTGAGTGCCAGAATGCTCTGAATCTCATGACCTTTCCAGACTCGCCGACCGATTTGCTCAGGGACCTCATTCGCATTCCCAGCGTCAACCCCGAAAGCGCCCCCGATCAAGGAGCGACAGGCGAATTCGACTGTGCCCGGCATGTCGGCGCGTTGCTGAAAACTCTCGGGGCCGACGTCGTCTTTGAGGAGGTTGTGCCCGGCCGTCCCAACGTGATCGGGCGCTTTCCCGGCGGCGAAGGAAAGCCGGGGCTGCTTTTGGCCCCCCATCTCGACACGGTGAGCGTCGCCGGCATGACGATCGACCCGTTTGGCGGTGAGATCTCCGGGGGATTGGTTTACGGCCGCGGCGCCTCGGATACCAAAGGAACGATGGCCGGGATGTTATGGGCTCTGCACGAAATCCGGGATCAGATTTCTGATCTCGAAGTCGCCGTAGCCTTTGTGGGTTTGATGGGTGAAGAAGCCGGGCAACCCGGCTCAAAACACTTTGCCCAGAATCACGGGCGCGAGTTTTCTTTCGCCGTCGTTGGCGAACCGACTTCCCTCGAGGTCGTCCACGCCCACAAAGGTTGCCTCTGGCACCGCCTTTCGACGAAGGGAGTTTCCTGCCACGGCTCGGCCCCTGAAAAGGGCGAAAACGCGATCCGCAAGCTGATTCCCGTGATCGAGGCCCTCCTTCTCCATCTTGAGGAATGTTTACCCGACT
>QQNE01000145.1 GCA_003402735.1 Verrucomicrobiota bacterium | reverse complement strand
GTTCGGAGCGGCCTTTTCCGATGGGAGCTGGATTTGCCGGTTGATTTCCGGGAGACGTGCTTCCCCTTGCGTCGGTGGGCGGAAACGCGCAGAATTCCGTTCTCATGCCGGAAGCCCCACCGAAACCGTTTGTCCGCGAACAGCAGTTGCTTCGAAACATCCGTGAGGAGATCGCCAAGGTCGTCATCGGGCAGGACCAGGTGGTGGATCGGCTCTTGATCGCGATTCTCTGCGGGGGGCACGTTCTCATCGAGGGGGTGCCCGGCCTGGCCAAAACCCTGTTGGTCAGCACTTTGGCCAGAACGCTCGACGCCTCGTTCAGCCGGATCCAGTTCACTCCGGATCTGCTCCCGGGCGATTTGGTGGGGACGCAGATTTTTCATCCGCAGAGCGGCGAATTCCACACCCGCAAGGGACCGGTCTTCGCCCAGATCCTTCTCGCCGACGAGATCAACCGTTCCCCTGCCAAGGTGCAGAGCGCGTTGCTCGAGGCGATGCAGGAGAAGCAAGTGACGATCGGGGAGGAGAGCTTTGCGTTGGAGGAGCCGTTCATGGTCTTGGCGACCCAGAACCCGATTGAGCAGGAGGGAACCTATCCGCTCCCGGAGGCGCAGCTAGACCGGTTTCTCTTCAAGATCATCGTCCGTTATCCCGGGCTGGAGCAGGAGCGGGAAATCTTGCGCCGGATGTCGAAGAACGCGCCGGACCTCGCTGTGGAACGGGTGACCGGGGCTTCGGCGATTCTCGAATTGCGCCGTGCCTTGGACGCGGTGTTCATGAAGGATGTGATCGAGTCCTACATCCTGCAGGTGGTGGATGCGAGCCGTCGGCCCGGCGAATATGGGCTGGAAGATTTGGTTCCGCTGATCCGGCACGGAGCCTCTCCGCGGGCGAGCATATATTTGGCGAAAGGAGCCAAGGCGCGGGCGTTGCTGGAGGGCCGGGATTATGTGGTGCCATCGGATGTCCAGGAGATCGCACCGGAAGTGCTCCGTCACCGGATCGCCCTGACCTACAAGGCCCAGGCGCGAGATCTCACAGCCGATCACGTGATCGAGGCCATCTTCCGCAAGATTTCTGTCCCAGCGTGATGACCGACTTGCAGATTCACGATCTCGACATCCGCTGTCGGCACGCGGTGGCAGAGATGCTTGCGGGCGAATATCTCAGCGTGTTCAAGGGACGCGGTGTCGAGTTCGAAGATGTGCGGCCTTATGAACCGGGCGACGATGTCCGGTCGATCGATTGGAACGTGACGGCGCGAGCGGGCAAGCCCTTCGTGAAGCGGTTCATCGAGGAGCGAGATTTGACCGTGTATCTCATCATCGACGTTTCCGCCTCGGCACGGTTCGGGAGTCGGGCTGACGACAAGTTGGCCGCTGCCACCGAGATCGGCGGGTTGCTGGCTCATGCCGCGATCCGAAATCAGGATCGGGTCGGTCTGATCCTCTTTTCGGGCACGGTGGAAACGCATCTTCCTCCAGCCAAGGGGCTCGACCAGGTGGCTCGCATCCTCGACCTGATCCTGAATCGGCCGGTGGGGGGACGGGGGACGGATTTGGGTGAACCGCTCGATTTTCTGATGCAGGTGACCAAGCGCCGCAGCGTTGTGTTTTTGATTTCCGATTTCCAGGCCTCCGGTTATGAGGATGCCATGGAGAACGCCGCGGTTTCGCACGACCTGATCGCGGTGCGTTTGCAGGATCCCCGGGAGGTAGCCTTGCCTGCGGATGGAGGGCTTTGCCGGGTGCGCGACAATGAAACGGGGCGGGTCGCCTGGGTGGACGCCAGTGATTCCGGGAGTCGGCAAGGCTATGCGGCCGTGGCGGCGGACCGGGAGGTGCAGGTCCGGGAACAGCTGCAGGCTTGCGGAGCGGAGGTTTTCGATGTGGTCTGCGGGGAGGATTACGTGGCGGATTTGCGGGCTTTTCTTCAGGCCAGGTTGGACCGTCGCCGCTGACCCATGAGCCCGTTTTTTGTCATTCTCGCGGTTGGATCGGCGGTGCTCGCCCAGGAATGGAAGAGCGGGCCGATCTCGGTGGAGATCTCGGCCGATCCTGGGCCATTCACCCTGGCGGAGGTCTGTGAGGTGCGGCTGATTGTTTCCGTTCCCGCCCTCTCCTTGGAAGAGACCTTGCGGACCGGTGAAGATCGGCTTTACCGGTTGGAGAAGGGCTCCGAGCCCTGGCTCCGAATCGGGGGGCTGCACCTTCTTTCCGGTGGACCCGAAACCGCGGAGACGGTTCGGGAGGGGGTGGTCCGAACGGTTTCCCGTTATCGGTTCGAACCTCGCCGAACCGGGGATTTCGAGATTCCCGCGCGCGATTTGGTTTTTGCCTCGATCGAGGCCCCCTCCGTCACCCTGCGGACCAAGCCCTTGCGGTTCCGGGTGCGAGGGTTGGTGACCGGCGATCCGTTGCAGGTGGCTCCGAGGCCCGTTCTCGATTTGCCGCGGGCGGAAGGGGATGGGCGGGAGGCCTTGTGCTTGGTTCTCTTGTTGGTGACCGGATCGTGCCTCTGGATCTGGCGGGAGCGTGCCGATTCCTCGGTTGCCGTTGCGGATCGCGTGGACCCGCGGGAGGCGGCCTTGCATCAGCTCGCCGAAAGCAAGGAACCGTCCCGGTGGCGCGACATTCTTCTGGCCTATGTCGGCGCGGACCTGGAGTCGCGGCAGGTTGCGGTTTCGGGTTCAGACGCGGAACTGGGGCAAATCCTGGAGGATCTGGACCGGTTCCGGTTCGGGCGCCAGGGAGTGGTGGGGCGGAAGGCGTTGCGCAAGCGATTGGAAACCTTTATCCGGGACAGAGAGCGGTGACCTTTGCCTATCCATGGGCCCTGGTGGCGTTTCTGCCCGCCCTCTTTTTCTGTGTGAAGACTGCGCAGGCCTTCCGTGGCGCGAGTCTGGACTGGTCCTCGTCAAGCACCGCGGCGGCGACCCCGCCCTCCGTCCGGCTGCGTTGGCTCTGGCTTCCGTTGGCTCTGCGCATCGCTGCCCTGGCGGCGGTGGCCGTCGCTTTGGCCCGTCCGCAGACGGAAAAGTTGACCGCGACCCTGGAGCGGGATGGAGTGGCGATTGAACTGCTCGTGGACATTTCCAGCAGCATGGAGATGAGGGTGCGTTACCAGGACAAGGAGGTGCCGCGGATGGTGGTGGCCAAGGAAGTTCTGCGGGAGTTCATCCAGGGCAAGGAAGGGGAACTCTCCGGTCGCCCCAACGACCTGATCGGGATGATCACGTTTGCGCGTTATGCCGACACCATTTGCCCGTTGACGTTGAGTCATGACGCGCTGGCGTTCCTGGCGGATCAGATCCAGATCAATGACCGACCCAACGAGGACGGCACCGCCTATGGGGATGCCACGGCTCTGGCCGCCGCGCGGCTGGCTCGCTTGGAAGAGACGCTGCCGCCGCTCGAGAAGGGGGCGGCTCCGGTCCAAATCAAGAGCAAGCTGATCATCCTGCTCACGGATGGCGAGAACAACTGCGGTCGGATGTTGCCTCTGCAGGCGGCGGCTCTCGCCAAGCAGTGGGGAATCCGGGTTTACACCATTAGCCTGACGGATCCGCCCAAGAACCAGTTTGTCCGGGTGGCGGATGAGGATTCGATCGAGGTGGCTCGGGGCCGCACCGCTGCGGAGCAGGTTTTGGAAGAGATGGCCACGTCCACGGGCGGCATTTTCCGGCGGACCCATGACTTTGACACGCTCAAGGCGGTTTACCGGGAGATTGATGGCCTGGAACGCTCGGAGATGCGATCGTCCATCCGGCACGTGCCCGAAGAGAAATTTGCCTGGTTTGCCTCCGCGGCTTTGCTATTGCTTTTGCTCGAATTCATTCTGGCCACGACTTGGTTGCGCCGCATTCCATGACCATCCGGTTTCCAAATTCCGCGATCCGGGGCTCTGTCGGGTGGGAGGTTCTTCTCCTGCTCGGGGCGGTGCCCCTGGCGGTTTTTTGGTTTGTGGAGGCGGAACGCAAACGGCGGGCGGCCTTGCGTTCCTTGGCCGGGCCCAGGGGAGTGGCGCAGGGGATTCTCCGGGAGCGCCGGGTCGAATTCGGGTTTCTGCTGGGGGCGACGGTTTGTCTCATCGTGGCTCTGGCGCGGCCCACTTGGAGCGAGGTTTGGGTGGAACCCTCCGGTGAGGGGCGGGACATTGTTTTTCTGCTCGATGTCTCCCGGAGCATGTTGGCGGCGGATGCGGTCCCGAGCCGTTTGGAGTTGGCGAAGATGGCGATTCGCGATTGCGTCCGAGGGGCGACGGGCGATCGCCTGGCGTTGGTGGCGTTTTCGGGGTCCGCTTCCATCCTCTGTCCGCTGACCACGGACTTGGCCTTTTTTCAGGACAAACTCGAGGAAGCGCACCCGGATTTCATTCCGGCCGGGGAAGTGCGGGTGGGGGGAACCCGGATCGGCGACGCCATCCGCAAGGCCACCGAAAAGCTGTTTACGGCCGAGCGCCGGGCCTATCAGGATCTCATTCTGATCACCGATGGGGAAGATCAGCAGAGCGCGCCGGAAGCGACCGTGGCCAAGTTGAGCGAACTCGGGGTGGGTTTGATTGCCATCGGCGTGGGGGACCCGATCCGTGGGGCTCGGATTCCGGCGCCTGCGGGATCGGGGACGGAGTTTGTCCGCCACGGCGGGGCCGAGGTCTGGACGCGATTGGAGGGTCGGGGGTTGAAGTCGCTGGCCGGGGCCTGTCCCCGGGGCGTTTATCTGGAAGCGGGGACGCGGCTGTTGCCCCTGGGCAAGATCTATCCGCAGTTGGTCAAGCATTTGGGCAGGAAGGAAAATGCGGTCGGGGAGCGGTTGCGCCAGGGCCGGGAAATCTTTCCCCTCTTTATTTGGCTTGCGTTGATCTGTCTGACCATGCCCTGGCGGCCGCGCCGTCTGGTGGCGGCTGTGCCGGTGGCTCTGGCGATGC
>QQNE01000144.1 GCA_003402735.1 Verrucomicrobiota bacterium | reverse complement strand
CTGCGACCAATTTTTCGTCAACCACCGCTGGCTCGGCGGCACCCTCACCAACCTCGAAACCATTCGCAAGAGCGTCAAGCGCCTCGACTACCTCGAAGGCATCGAGAAAGCTCCCGAGTTCAAGAAAATGAGCAAGAAGGAACTCGCCGCCCTCGGCCGCGAACGTTCCAAACTGCAGAAGAACCTCAACGGCATCCGCAAGATGGAGCGCTACCCGGACGCCCTCGTGATTGTCGATTCCGCCCGCGAAACCATCGCCGTCGCCGAAGCCCGCCGTCTCGGCATCCCGATCGTCGCCATCGTCGATAGCAACGGGGATCCCGACCTCATCGATTTCCCGATCGCTGCCAACGACGACGCCATCCGCTCGATCCGCCTGATCCTGCAACGACTCATCGCCCCAATTCTCAACATCAAGGGCCGCTAATCCCGCGCCCAATTCATCAACCGAACGCCAATCTCCGAGCGCCATGCCCGCCTCCAAGAAAACAGCCGCCAAGAAAGCCGCCGCGCCCAAGAAGGAAGTCGCTCCAGCCCCGGCTCCCAAAGCCCCCGAAAAGCCCGCCGCAAAACCGGCCGAGTCCGGCATCAGCGCCGCCCTCGTCAAGGAACTGCGCGACAAGACGGGTGCCCCCATGATGACCTGCAAAACCATCCTCACCGAGGTGGGCGGGGACATGGAAAAGGCCATCACCGAGCTGCGCAAGCGCGACGCCAAGGTGGCCGAGAAAAAGGCCGGCCGGGAGGCCAAAGAGGGCGTCGTTTCCTCTTACATTCACATGGAAGGACGGATCGGCGTGCTCATCGAGGTGAACTGTGAAACCGATTTCGTGGCCAAAAACAGCCAGTTCCGCGACTTCGTCCGCGAACTCACCCTGCACATCGCCGCAGCGGCCCCGCTCTTCATCCGCCGGGAAGAGGTTCCCGCCGCCCTCATCGAGCGGGAGAAGGAAATCTTCGCTGAGCAAATGAAGGGCAAGCCCGCCAGCGCCATCGAAAAGATTCTCGAAGGCAAGCTCAACAAGTTCTTCAGCACCGTCTGCCTGCTCGAACAGGGCTTCATCAAGGATCCCGACCAAACCATCGAGCAGCTGCTCAAGAAAAAAATCGCCGAACTCGGCGAGAACCTCGTCGTGCGTCGCTTCACCCGCTACGCTCTGGGCGAGGAAGTCTAAGGCGAGTTCAGTCCTTTTCATTGAACCGGGCTCCCGGTTGGTGAGAGCACACACCCGGCACGGCGACACCTGTTCGCCGTGCCTTTTTTCTTTGCACAAAAGACCGGGTTGTTGAGATGGTTGACGCCATGCCAACCCCGCGCCTCGTTTCGCTCCTCACGATCCTCTTCGCCGCCACCGCCTCCGCCGCCACCGGCCAGGAACTGGCCAGTCTCGTCCGTCAGACCGTCGCCAAACCGCTCGCGGAACAGAAATTGGTGGGTGCCGTCACCTTGGTGGCCAGGGATGGCTCCATCGTCGACCTGCAAGCCCACGGCCTCGCGGACCGGGAATCAAAACGCCCCATGACCCCGGACACGATCTTCCGGATCCACTCCTGCACAAAGGCCATCACTTCCGCCGCGGCGCTCATGCTCCACGAAGAGGGCAAATTTCAGTTCGATGATCCCGTCAGCCAATGGCTGCCTGAGTTCACCCAGCTCAAACTGGGCCATGCCCCCGCCCGGGAACCGATGAAAATCCGCCATCTCTTCACCCACACCTCCGGTCTTTCCTATGATCACCGATCCGCACTGGAGGCCGGTGACAGCGCCGCCGTCGCCTCCGCCATCGCCAAAACCCCACTCGCCTTTGAACCGGGCTCGGGTTGGACCTACGGCGTCTCCATCGACACCCTCGGAAGGTTGGTCGAGATCTGGTCGGGCCAGCGTCTCGAAACGTTTTTCCGCGAGCGCTTTTTCGATCCGCTGGGGATGGTCGATACCGCGTTTCATGTCCCGCAGGAAAAACGGAATCGCCTGGCAACGCTCTACCGGGATGACAAGGCGTCTGCCGGAAAACTTGTCCCCAGCAATGCGGCGGGTCTCAATGAAAAGCCGGTGCCGACCGAGGACCCGGCTTTTTGCATGCCTGGCGGAGGGCTTTACTCCACGGCGCAGGACTATTACCGCTTCCTGCAGATGATTCAAAACGGCGGAGAGTTTCAGGGCAAACGTTACCTGAAACCGCAGACCGCAACGCTCATGCAGGCCAACCAGGTTCCCGCCGGAATTGGCTGGATTCGATTCGACCAGGAGATCCGCGACGGGTTTGGTTTTGGCTACGGGTTCAATGCGGTCTGTCAACCCAGCCAGTGGGACCCGGACGCCCGGGTCGGCGAGAGCGGTTGGGGCGGTGCCGCCAGTTGCCATTACTGGATGCATCCGGATCACCGGTTGATCGTAATCACCCTGGAGCAGACCATGCCCTACCGCTGGACCTTGGAACGCGCGCTCAAAGGTCCGGTCTACCGCCATTTTGCCGTGCCTTCGCCCTGAACCGCTCATGAATCCCTCTGTGCGAAAAAGCCTCTTTCTGGCGGAGATTGCCCCGGATTCCCACTTCGATCGGCTCTTCGATTGCCTGCCTGGGGTTGCCTTTTTCGCAAAAAATCGCGAGTTCCAGTTGGTGGCAGCCAACCGCGCCTTTTGGGAGCGGCTCGGCATGAAGTCGGAGTCGGAACTCATCGGCAAAACTGATTTCGAGCTCTTCCCCGATCAGCTGGCTCGCAATTTCCGGCGCGATGATGAGGAGGTCATCGCCACCGGCCGCCCCAAACTGAAGATCGTCGAGCTCTTCTTCAACCCGCAGGGCCTTCCGGATTGGTATTTCACCCACAAATTCCCGGTCTGGAACCGATCCGGAGAGATCACGGGAGTGATGGGGCTGGTGCAAAGCTACGCCCGGCGCAATGCCGCCATGACGCCCTACCTCCAGATCGATCGCGCGGTGTCACATCTCCGGGATCATTTCCGCGAGCCGATCACGGTCAGCGCCCTGGCCAAACTGGCGGGCATGTCCATCCGCCAGTTCAATCGACGCTTCCAGGAGGTTTTCCACACCAGCCCCCGCACTTTCCTCATCAAGACCCGGATTCAGGCGGCCTGCGCCAGCCTCCGCAACTCCGCTCTCACGATCAGCGAAATCGCCGTCGAATACGGGTTCTACGACCAGAGCTCCTTCACCCAGCACTTCCGCCGCCACGTGGGGATGACGCCACTGCAATTCCGCAAACAGGCGTAATCGGAGTTTCCCATTGACCTCCGGGGTGCACGCGTCCTCAATTAAGCTGCTCCGTGTTTCGTTCCATCCGCAAACGCCTCCTCGCGACCATCATGGCCGCCATTCTGCTCCCCGTGGTCGCCTGGTGGATTCTGTTCCAACTCGATTTGGCTCCCCAGCCAGGCCAGCCGCTCATCCCGCCGTTCAATCTGTCGGACAGACTGGATCGCCTGGAGATCGCCGAAGAGGATGGAGAACCGGTCGTCGTCTTCCAGCGCACGGGCCAGGACACGGTCTACGATGGCGAAGCCTTCCTGCGCGAGATCAAAAAGCGCCAGCAGACCAACCAAGGGTGGGGCGGCCTGTTCGCGGTGCTGGACATCACCAGTTGGACCGGACTGTTCTGGGTGACATTCGGCCTGATCGGGCAATGTCTCTTTGCTGCCCGGATGCTGGTCCAATGGATTGCCTCGGAAAAAGCCAAGGCCTCGGTGATCCCGGTGGCGTTCTGGTGGCTGAGCCTGATCGGCTCCACCATGATCGTCATCTACTTTGTGTGGCGGGTGGAAATCGTCGGCATCCTGGGCCAAGCCACCGGTTGGTTCGTCTACGTGCGCAATCTCTGGTTCATCCACACCGCTGGTGGACCGGCAGAACCGGAGGGAAAGGGTTCCCCCGGCTGATTGGCATTTCGAGCCAGCCCGCCCGCTTCTGTCGGCGCATTTCCCGGGCAGCCTCCAGCTTCTGGTCGCGCGCCCGGCAAACATCCACGGCCCGTCCTTCGAGTTTATCCTTGGGCGTCACGTAGCCGATGGCGCTGTGCAGACGCGCGTTGTTGCAATGGGCGACGAACTCGGCCACGATCGCCCGCGCTTGCTCGAGGTCCAGCGGCGTCCCCGGCCGGATGGCCTGCTCCTTGAGCGTGCGGTGCCAGTGCTGGTGCGCTCCGCCCAATGCCGGACGAAATCGACCACCTGATCGCGCGTGTCGTGGGGGACCCAAACCGCCGTCAGCTTTCCCCAAGTGCTTTCCTCACCCCGCTCAAGTTCACCGGTCCGGACCGAGCCTCGGATCGAGCCTCCACTTGGCGGCGTAGAGATCGGCCGGGTCTGACTCCTTTACTTCCCGGGAACCAAACGTGGCCGGGGCAGCGAACGCTCCCGCCATCACCAACTCGCCCGGGGCCCGATACACGATCGGATACGCACTGTCGTTCTGTTTGCCCCCGGCCTGCTGCACCCAAACCAGTCCTCCCTCCGCATCAAACCCCGCCAGAAAGATGTCCCCGCTGCCCCGGGTCACCAACGCGTGACCGGCCAGATCGGTGTTCTGGTTGAAATCGCCACACACAAAGGCCGCACCCCGGTCGTCAGTGGCCACGCCCAAGCAGTAATCCGTGCCCGGCCCGTGTAGGGTGTGCGCCCATCGAACCTGGCCGCTGGCATCGATCTGGACGATGAGTCCATCATTGTCCTTTTCACCGCCGGTTTGAAAGGATTTTCCGGCCACGTGGATGGCCCCCTTGAACATGCCCACACCCCAAACCCGGCCGACGGAATCGCAGGTGATCTCATGATAGAGCGCGCCCAACGTTGCCGGGATTGCGCTCGCCCAGAGCCCATCCCCGTCAGGTGTCAGTTTCACCACCAGGGCCGAGGACGTTTTTGAATCGATCACCGCTTTGCCAAACGCTCCCGCGCCTGTGGCATTTCCCCCCAGATGAATGTGATCGGTCCCATCCACCGCTACGCCGTGCAAGCTGCCGGAAACCGTGCCGGACGGGGTGCGATGCCAGATCTCGCGGCCCTCGGCGTCATACTTGGTGCAAAACAACCGGCCCCCAATCGCGCCGACGACGATGAGATGCCCCTTGGAGTCGATGGCGATGCCGTGTCCATAATCGTAACCCGCCCCACCCTGGACACGCACCCACTGCACCTCGCCGTCCGGGGAGAACTTTGCGGTGAAGGCATCGTAGCTGCCCGCCTGCGGCAGCGTCTCTCCGTGAACCACCAGATCGACG
>QQNE01000143.1 GCA_003402735.1 Verrucomicrobiota bacterium | reverse complement strand
GGTTTGTCGCCGGCTTTGCGCCGGACGTCGTAGAGGCGCATCAAGCGATCCACATAGTCCGTCGGCGGAGCGGTGCCGCGAAAGGCCTCGGCGGCGAAGCGTTGCAAAGCCGCTCGCAACTCCGCCGCTTCAGGCGCGGGGGATTTGTCATCAAGCGGCAGTTGCAACGCGGCAAAACCGGGCGGCACGGGCTTGGTGGCGTTCGGCACGCGCTCCACCTCGATCCAGTCAACCCACAACATCAGTTCGGGGCCGATGCCGTTGCGCTTCACGGCTTCGGCGCGCTTGCGATTTCCTTCTTCGTTCGTGTCCCAGCTGCCTTTCTCGCGGAAAAAGAGCGAGCGGTTCTCATGCGTCAGGTGGCCACGCGTCAGCGTGAGCGGGATCTCGATGGTCTGCGGGTGCTCCATCGTGCCGGAGATTTCGAACGTGTTCAGCACCTTTCCGGTGCGGGCATGAATGCCGAAATCGAGAAAGCGCCTTTCCGGCGGCGCACCCTTCACCGCCGCTGCCCGCACGCGGACGATGTAATCGCCGACCGGCCAGTCAAAAGGCACGAGCAGCTCGATGTAATTCACGTTCAGCTCCGCCGGATGCCGCGTCTGGACTCCCAGATAGGCCCCGCGATCCACGTCGGGCATCTGCGTGTAATGCTCGTGATACTTCAACCACGCCGCGCCGAGGGAGTCGTTCGCGAGGTCGGCATCGTTTTCCCCTTTCTTGTCGAAACCGAAGGCGCGGGGATTCGGAGCCCCGGGGATGCGAGCCCACTCGCGGCGGAAGCGCGATTCGCTGTTCTTCACCTCCTCGCGGATCTTTGCGACGATCTCCCGGTTCTCCGGCTCCGCCGCAGCTTCTTCAACCGCCTTTGCCCACTTTTGCGCCCGATCGCGGGCATCGATTTGATACTTCACGAAATCACGCACCTTCGGCGTGGTGGTCTCGCCTTCGTAGTGCAACTTCTTCGTCACGCTTGCCGAGGTTTGCCAGGCAAACGCCTCCTCCAGGGCTTCCCGACCGAGCGCCTGATATTGCTCGATCTGGTTGGCCGACATGAAGAGGTTCGAGCCCACCGTGTCAAACGCCCCCGAGCCACCATCCGGCGGCAGCTCCGCCACATTGATTTCCACCCCGAGCAGTTCACGCAGGGTGTTCCTGTATTCGCGCCGATTCAGCCGCCGCATCGTGATCAATCCCTTTTGATCACCGAGAGTCCTCCGCGCCGCGACCATCACATTCGCCAGATCATCGAGAAAATCCGCCTTCGCGGCACTCGTCGGCTGTGTTTCGTCTTCCGGCGGCATGTCGCCCGAATTCATCGCATTGAGAACCTTCTGCCACCTCTCTGCGGTTTCGACATTCGAGATGGACATGGGCAGGTCATCCACGCGGAATTTTCCCTTCTGCGTTTTGGGACCATGGCAGTTCACGCAGTGCTCTTGAAAAAGGGCCCGATGCTTGTCGGGCATCGCCGGATCAACGGCGCCCAGCACGGAAGAGAGACCAAAGATGAGGAGGAGTGCGGAATGGCGCATGACGGGTGGGGCTGCAAAAGACAGCTTGCGTGAGGTTCCCAGAGGGACTTGGGACCGGGATCCTGGACCACGCTACCGAACTCCACACGGCGATCAAGCCCGGAATCGACGCATCGCCCAGCACGCGACGCCACAGCCCTGGGAACACGGTGATCCGATGCGGTTCCGTCTGCGGCAAGGGCTTTCCCAATTGTTTTTTTGTCAGATTTTCGGCGAGCGGGGAGTTATCAGTGGATGAAAGGCACGGATTGGACGCACGGGGCGTTTCTCATGCTGTGGTTGCGGCATGAGAACCGGAATTGGTGTCGTGCATCTGCAACCCGCCCACTGCCGCTCAAGGTACCGATGCTGAAACGTTCGCCGAACTGTTGATTTCTCATGCTCCACAAAGTCTTCTCTACTCTTGCCGGGCTCTTTTTGGTCAGTTGGGCCGTCGCCGCCGAGCCTGTGGCGGTGAACTTCGAGGAGCACATCAAGCCCATTTTCCGCGAGCATTGCCTCAAATGCCACGGCGAGGACGAGCAGAAGGCGGACCTCAGTCTGCAGACCCAGGCCAGCGCCCTCAAGGGCGGCAGCGGCGGCGCGGGCGTGGTGGCCGGGCGCTCCGGCCAGAGCCTGATCTTCCAGGTCATCACCGATCCGGACGACGACAACCGCATGCCGCCGAACAAGCCGATGATTCCGCAGGCGCAGCTCGCATTGATCCAAAAATGGATCGACTCCGGCTTGCGGGAGACCTCGGCCAGTGCTTCGATGGTGGCGGAGCGGGACCTGAGTTTCAAACCGCTGGCCAACGCGGGGGCGAAGCCGTCTGAACCGGCCATGCCGGGCACGCTGCCTCCGGTGAAACTGCCGCCGCTGAAGCGTCCGCTGCCGGTGTTGACGCTGGATGCCAGCCCGTGGGCGCCGCTGGCCGCCGTGGCGGGTCAGGATCATGTGCGGCTGATGAATCTCGAGACCCAAACGGAGGCCGGCATCCTCGCCTTTCCCGAGGGCGAACCGCATCTGCTGCGCTTCAGCCGTGATGGCGCGGTGCTCATGGCCGCGGGGGGCCGGCCGGTGGAACTCGGCAAGGTGGTGCTCTTCGAGGTGAAGACCGGCAAACGTCTCGCCACGCTCGGCGATGAAGTGGATGCCGTGTTGGCCGCGGACCTGAGCGCGGACCAGAAGAGCGTGGCTCTTGGCGGCTCCGGCAAGGTGGTGAAGGTCTATGACACGGCCAACGGCAAGCTGCGCTACAAGATCACCAAGCACACCGACTGGATCCTGGCCGTGGCCTTCAGCCCGGATGGCAAGACGCTGGCCACGGCCGACCGCGCCGGTGGTCTGCACCTCTGGGAGGCCGCCTCCGGTCGTGTCCTGCTGAGCCTGAACGATCACAAGGCCGCCATCCGCGCGCTCGACTGGCGGGCCGACTCGAAACTGCTCGCTTCCGCCGCGGAGGACGGCCGCATCATCTGGTGGGATGTGAAGGATGGCTGGCCCGCGATCACCAAGACCGATGCGCATCCTCCGGTCCGACCGCCCGGAACCTATGGAAAGATCGCCAATGGCGTGCTCGCGGCGCGCTTCGATCACGAGGGCCGCCTCTGCACCGCCGGGCGCGACCACAAGATCCGCGTCTGGGATGCTGCGGGCAAGGAAGTCCAGTCGTTCGCCCTCGCCGACGCCCAACCGCTCAGCGCCGCGCTTTCCTTCGACGGAAAAAAAGTCATCGGCGGCGATACCGCCGGACAGGTTCACTTCTGGGAACTCGCCGCGAAAAAGTGAAGCCCCTTTCACGCACCCTCCACTTCTCCAACCCCATATCCTCATGAACACCTCATCCCAAGTCCACGGCTGCGCCGGTTTCCGCGCCATGCCTCGTCGTCATGCCATCCAGGCCGGGGTCCTCGGCGCGCTGGGCCTGTCCATGGGCGATCTCTTCCGCCTCCAGGCCACCGAAAAGGACAAGGCGGCGATGACCATGGAGGGCGGGAAAAAGCTCAAGGCACGGGCTCAAAGCGTGATCCAGATCCATCTGCCGGGTGGTTTCCATCAGCAGGAGTCCTTCGATCCGAAGCCCGAGGCTCCGATCGACATCCGCGGCTCCTTCGGGGTCATGAAAACCAAGACCGGGGATCTGATCGCGGACACCTTTCCCCAGACCGCGAAGATCACCGACAAGCTCACCCTCCTGCGAAGCATGGTCGGCAAAGTGCCGGATCATGGCATCGCCAGCTATCACCTCTTCACGGGTTACACACCCACGGCGGTCATCGATTACCCGCAGATGGGTTCCATCGTCTCGCATGAGCTGGGCCAGCGCGGCGAATTGCCGCCTTACATCGCCATCCCGAACAAGAATGCCTTTGGCGGCAGCACCGGATTCCTCAGCAGCGCCTACGGAGCCTTTGAATTGAACGCCGATCCCGGGGCGGAACGTGGCTACCAGGTGCGCGATTTCTCGATTCCGCAGGGAGTGTCGCTGGAGCGCTTCGACAAACGGCAGACCGCCCGCCAACTGGTGGAGCAGCGCCTTCGTGCGCTGGAGTCCGACCCGGAGCTGCTGAGCACGATGGACGGTTTTTACCAGCAGGCTTACAAGATGCTCACCAGCGAAAAAGCCCAGGCCGCGTTCAAGCTCGACCGCATCAGCGAGGCGGATCGCCAACTCTACGGCAGCCACGTCACCGGCGAGGTGAAAGGGCCGGATGGCAAATATCACCCGAAAGGCCTCGCCGAGCGCCTTCTCGTGGCGCGGCAACTCGTCGAGACCGGGGTGCGTTTTGTGACCGTCCAGTATGGCTCCTGGGACTGCCACGTGGATGTGAAGAAGAGCACCTTGGACCAGATGGGGCCGCTGGATGCCAGCATCGCCGGGCTCATCACGGACCTGGATCAGCGCGGGCTGCTCGACAGCACCATCGTGTGGGTGACGAGCGAGTTCGGTCGCACGCCGAAGATCAACAAGGACTCCGGCCGCGATCACTTCGCGCGCTGCTACTCCATGCTCATCGCCGGCGGCGGCTTCACCCGCGGCCAGGTCTATGGCGCGAGCGATGCGACCGGGGCGGAACCGATGACGGATGCCCTGCCGCTCGAGGACCTCATGTTCACCATCTACCACCAGCTCGGCATCGACGCGGACAAGGAGATCCTCGCCTTCGGCACCCGCCCCATCGAGATCGTCAAAGGCGGCAAGCTCGTTCCCGCTCTGATTGCGTGAGGGTGATGAAACGCGCGCTCCTCAGCACCGCACTCCTGCTCGCCCTCACCGCGCCGCTTGGCGCGATGCTGAAGCACATCGAGCGCGTCACTCCGCGCATCGCGCAGCGCGGCACCACGGTGGAGATTTCCATCCGGGGCACGCACCTCGATGATCCCAAGGAAATCATCTTCGATCGGCCTGGCATCCGCGCGGAAGCCATCGGGCCGGTCACGAAGCTGCCTGTCACCGGATTCCAGCATGGCGGCCGCATCGAGGCGGAAATAAAGTGCCGATTGGTGATCGCTCCGGATTGCGCGCCCGGCGAGCACCGCTTCCGCCTCCGCACCGCCACCCAGCTCACCTCGCTGGCCACGTTCCATGTCACGCCCTTTCCAGTGGTGGACGAAACGCAGGAAAAAAACGGCAACGACACGCCCGCCACCGCGCAAAGCGTTCCCATGAATGTCACCGTGCGGGGGAGGATTGACGGCAGTGCTCGGGGCGATTTGGATGTCTATCGCGTGACTGCCAAAGCCGGCGAGCGGCTCTCGGCGGAGGTGCACTGCGCACGGTTCGCCGATGTGCACTACGGCGATTCCGAGTTTGACCTCGCCATGCGCGTTCTCGACGCCAATGGCCGCGAAATCGCCGCGAATGACGAGAACCCG
>QQNE01000142.1 GCA_003402735.1 Verrucomicrobiota bacterium | reverse complement strand
GAAGAGGGTGGAACGACCCGCATCATAAAATTGGCGGGCCCCGATTTTGATGGTCGCCTCCCCGATGATGTTCGCGGGGTCCTGCATCATGCAGCTCAGAACCCCCTTCTCCGCTTCCGGACTGTTCGGAACGACCCGGTTCATCTCATCGCGGACGGAGGTGAAGTTCCCCCGTTGCAGGGCTGGGGGCACCGCGCCGTCGGAGGAGGGGACCGAGGGCGAAGTCAGTCCGTCATTCTCGGGGGCTTCGTCCGGCTCGCTGTGATCTTTTGGCATGTCTCGTGGAACTGGGGGCGGTTGAGCGTGGTGTCAGGATCTGGTAGGTTTGCTAGGAGGCGCCGGCCCAACCTTTCCGGTGAATGTGCCGGTTTCGCAACAAAGATTTGTCCAAAACCCAGGTCCGTCGGGAGGGAAATTTTGAAACTGGGGCCTGGCGTCGCTTGGAGACGGGATGTCCAGAATCGCATCGTTCCCTGGAAATAAAAGGTGAGTTGCGCTCCGGTGGCGCCTCAGTCCAGATTTTCCGTTCATGGCTCCCGATTCTTCCCCAGTTGATTCCGTTCCCGATCGTTCGGGAGCGCAGCATGCCTCCATTGGCGACGCGGTGCGTGGGGCGCAACTCCCACTGGCCAGTCCGGAGGAGGCTACCGGTGCGGGCAATTACTTTGTGGCGAACTATCCCCCTTTCAGTTTTTGGCAGCGTGAACAAGCTGGCCTGGTGGAGTCTCTGTTGGACCAACCGCAGGGAGAAGTGGATCTCGGCGTTTACTTCCACATCCCGTTTTGCCGCAAGCGGTGCCACTTTTGTTACTTCCGGGTTTACACCGATCGCAATGCGGCGGAGATTAACGGTTACCTGAAAGCCGGTCTGCGCGAGTTCCAGATCTATGCGGCCAAGCCCTATCTGGCGGGTCGAAAACCGAAGTTTGTTTACTTTGGCGGTGGCACTCCAAGTTACCTTTCCGTGGCTCAGCTCACCGAGTTGACTTCCGGGATGAAGGATCTTTTCCCGTGGGATGAGGCGGAGGAGGTGGCTTTCGAAGCGGAACCGGGCACGCTGACCGAAAAAAAGCTCGAGGCCATTCGAACCCTCGGGATCACTCGGCTCAGTCTGGGCGTTGAAAATTTCGACGATCACATTTTGGAACTCAATGGCCGGGCTCACCGCTCCAAGGAGCTTCATCGGGCCATTGCGTTTGCCAAGGAACTCGCATTTCCCCAGATCAACATCGACCTCATCGCCGGAATGGTCGATGAGACCGAGGACAACTGGAAGCGGTGCGTGGAGCAGGCGATCGCCTACCAGCCCGAAAGTGTGACCATCTATCAGATGGAGGTGCCTTACAACACCACCATTTATCAGGAGATGAAGGCCGCGGGGCAGCTCACCGCTCCAGTGGCTGGTTGGGCGACCAAGCGTCAGTGGGTCAGCTATGCCTTTGACGAATTCGAAAAAGCCGGCTACACCGTGACCAGCGCGACCACAGTGGTGCGGAACCCTGAGAAAACCAAGTTCGTTTACCGGGACAGTCTCTGGGCGGGCGCCGATCTTCTCTCTGCCGGGGTTGCCTCGTTTGGCCATTTCGCCGGCTTGCACTATCAGAATAACGCGGACATCGGCCCTTACATGATGTCGCTGGATCAGGGAACGCTTCCAATCTATCGCGCCTATCAAACCAACGCGGACGAACGGTTGCTCCGCGAATTCATTTTGCGGCTCAAGCTCGGCCGGGTCACGGCATCCTATTACATCGCCAAGTATGGGGTGGATCCGCGCGAACGCTTTGCCCCGGCCCTGACCTACCTTCAGTCCGAAGGGTTTCTCAACGTCTCGGGCGATGTCATCTCCCTCAACAGAGAGGGCTTGCTCCAGGTGGATCGTCTGCTCCACGAGTTTTTCCTGCCCCAGCATCGCCATGCGCGCTACACCTGATTCTCCCTCGCCGGTGTTGGACGAAGCCACGGCACTCTACTGGCTGATGCCTCTGCGCTACTTTTACGAGCGCCGTGGTCTGCTGCTGCCTCCGGTCCGGTTCATCGATCCGCCCAATGTTCCGGAGCCAGATCGCTCGCTCTTGGTCCACGACCGCGACATGACCCCGACCCTTGCCGCTTACCACGGCTCGGACCTGCGCCTCGAAGTGCTCGACCTCGACCGTTCGGATGACTACTTGCTTCGTCTGGTGATTTTGCGCCGCAAGGACAACCTCAAACCGGTCGAATGCGGGGCAATCGGCATCCAGATCGGCCGGTTTCCTCCCGCCGCCCGGGAATTGGTGCTGGCTGGGGTCGTCCCGCTTGGCGCGGTTCTGGCCCAGGAGAAAGTGCCGCATCAGGGGGCGCCACGCGGTTTTTTTGAGTTGATTGCCGATGATCTGATCGCCCACGCTCTGGGGCAGCAAAAGGGAGATGTGCTTCACGGCCGCTGCAACGAATTGAGCTTTCCGGACGGCGAGGCCTTTGCCGACATTGTGGAAATTTTGCCGCAGATGGCGTGAAATCCGAGCGCTTTTCCTGGCTGAGTGCGGATATCGCCATCGCTGCGGTCGCTGTCCTCGTCATCGCCATGCATTTCGGGCTGCGCATCGCCGGGCTCCCGGCCGATCTGCCTCTGTTCGTGGGGTTGCTCCTCGGAGGGGTGCCCATTGTGGTCGCGCTTTCGGGCAAGGCTCTCAGGCTCGAATTCAGCTCCGATTTGTTGGCCGGGCTGTCGATTGTCACCGCCGTGATTTTGCACGAATACCTCGCCGGGATCTTGGTGGTTCTCATGCTTTCCGGAGGGCAGGCGCTGGAGGCTTTCGCGGTGCGGAGAGCCTCTTCGGCGTTGCTGGCGCTCTCCAAGCGGATGCCTGCGGTCGCGCATCGCAAGGAGGACGGCACGCTGCGCGACATCCCTTTGGAAGAGGTGAGGATTGGCGAACTCTTGGTGGTTTTGCCCCATGAAATCTGCCCGGTCGATGGGGTGGTGATCGAGGGGCACAGCTCGATGGATGAGTCGTATCTCACCGGCGAGCCTTATGTGCTTTCGAAATCGGTCGGGTCATTGGTGCTTTCGGGGGCAATCAATGCGGAGGGGGCCCTGACGATTCGGGCGGAGAAGGCGGTGGCGGATTCGCGCTACGCCAAAATCATGGAGGTGATGCGGGAGTCTGAGCAACGTCGTCCAAAATTGCGGAGGCTGGGCGATCAACTCGGGGCCTTTTATACCCCTGTGGCGGTGGGGATTGCCCTGGCCGCCTGGGCGATGAGTGCGGATCCGATGCGGTTTCTTGCGGTGCTGGTGGTGGCCACCCCTTGTCCGCTCCTCATCGCCATTCCCGTGGCCATCATCGGCTCGATTTCCCTCGCGGCTAAGCGCGGGATTATTATCAAGGATCCGGCGGTTTTGGAGAACATCGCCACCTGTCATACCGCGATTTTCGACAAGACCGGAACGTTGACCTACGGAGAGCCCCACGTCACGGAGATCCTCACGGCCGCGCCTTTCTCCCGGGACGACGTCCTCGCCACCGTTGCCTCGCTGGAACGCTACTCGCGGCACCCACTCTCGGCTCCTCTGGTCCGTGCCGCCATCGAGGCCGGCTTGGCGTTGCGCGATGCCTCGGAAGTCAGTGAACGCGCCGGCGAGGGGCTCCGGGGGGGCATCGAGGGGCGCAGGGTCGAGGTGACCAGCCGGAAGAAGTGCTTGGCCCAAATGCCGGAAACGGCACCTCAGTTGCCGGAGATGGCGGGCGGCTTGGAGTGCGTCATTTTGATCGATGGACGTTACGCCGCCATGATTCGGTTTCGCGATGAACCCAGGGCTGAGGGGCAGGCCTTCATCCGGCATCTCTATCCGAACCACGGGTTCCACCGGATTCTTCTGGTATCGGGAGATCGGGAATCGGAAGTCCGTTATCTCGCGGCCAAGGTTGGCATCACCGATGTCCATGCCAGTCAGAGTCCGGAGCAGAAGTTGGCTCTGGTCCGGGAGGAAACCGCCAGGGATGGCACCGTGTTTATGGGGGATGGCATCAATGACGCACCGGCCTTGACCGCGGCCACGGTCGGCATTGCGTTTGGACAGGCAAGCGATGTCACGGCGGAGGCCGCCGGGGCGGTGGTTCTCGACAGCTCATTGCAGCGCGTGGACGAAATTCTGCACATCGGCCGACGGATGCGCCGAATCGCCCTGGAATCCGCAGTCGGGGGCATGGTCCTGAGCCTTGTGGGGATGATGCTCGCCGCTGCCGGGATGTTGCCGCCCGTGGCCGGTGCTCTGGCCCAGGAACTCATCGATGTTTTGGCGGTGATCAACGCGCTGCGAGCCTCGCTGACACCGAAGGTTCTTACGGATTATTGAGGCGGCTTCAAAAGTGGGGCCCTGCGGTGCCCCTAAAAAGAACGCACGGCCGCAGCCGGGTTTCGAATGCACCGGAGCCTGCCTTTCTCGAGCTCTCGGCAGGCCACGCCAAAGCCAAGAACAACCGGAAGATGCCCTCGGTGTGGACGGATCTGTCCAGCCGCAGAACCGCAGCGCACGCTCCTGGAGCGGCGAGATTGCGGGAAGGGGCACCGCGTCGAACCAGAGCCGGAGCCGCGCGAAGGAGTCAGGCTTTGGGGCGGCCTGACTTGCCGGTCTGCCGCGATGTCTGAAGCCGATCCGGACGTTTCCCGGAAAGCAGCTACCCTTCGCATGGATGAACGTGAAAACGGCGGTGCGGCGGGGGAAAATATTTGTTCAAAAAAGCACTTGATGGAATCGTGAACATATGGTCAAATGAAAGCATGAAATTCAAACCAAATGCACGCCTCCCATGGCTTTCCCCAAAGAGCGCCCGGACTCAGCAGGAACATCGAGTTCAGGACTACAGCGAACGGCTGAGGTTGCCGCTGGCGGATCATGTTGACGAATACACTCAGAAGGATCTGGACGCGACGGAGGGTTTTTTGCGTTACCTGCTCATGCTCGAAACTGAACCCACGTCGACCCTGGCCCGCCAGTTGATAGGGAGGGGAATCGAGCTTCCGGAACCAGACTCCCTCGACGAGGTGGCCGTGGCGGAGAAACTTGAAGAAGTCATCCAAGGTCTTGCGAATCTGCGCACCTACCTTGTTCACACGGATCATCTCAGTGACCGGGAGCTTTACGAACACCTTTGGTGCGAAACGCTCAATGAGGCGGAGTATGAATTCGATGAAGGCATGGGGAACTACCAGACCACCATTGACCTCGTGGGAGATGGCAGTGTCGAGTCTGAAGAGACTTACCAGCGCTTCTACGCGGACGAATTGGACAGGATTTGGTGGCAGACCGAATACCCTGGCCACCCGATGCCGGACATGGAGCCCGCGCCTCACGACCGGGATCGTCATTTGCCGAAACCGTCGTCCTTTTGAAGGAGACCGGGAGACCCGGGAGACCGGGGGACCGGGGGACCGGGGGACCGGGGGACCGGGAGACCGGGGGACCGGGGGACCGGGGGACCAGGGGACCGGGGGATCGGGGGACCGGGAGACCGGGAGACCGGG
>QQNE01000141.1 GCA_003402735.1 Verrucomicrobiota bacterium | reverse complement strand
CCGAGGGAACGCGCATCCTCTCCACGGTGCATGACGAGCTGATCGTGGAAGCGCCCGAATCCCAAGCGGATGCCGTGCGCGCCTTGGTGGCCGCCACGATGCGGGAAGCGATGGAAGCCCTCTTCCCGGAGGTGCCCATCGAGGTGGACGCCGGAACCTGCAACCACTGGGGGGAGAAAGGATGAACGACCTGCACCATCGTTTCCCTCGTGAGAACCTGCCAACCCGTGGAACAACCCGTTTCGTGATGCAACAAAGATGCCGGATCGCATGGAGTCGGCCGTTTGTTACGTCACAAACTGGCCGGTTTCGGAGCCATCGAACGGGCTTCTTGGGCGCGAATGCCGATTTCGGAGCACCTGCCAGCGGCCAGACACGGCAAAACGGCTCTTTCCGGGCACGAAAAAGGGCGGCCAATTGCCGCCCGAAACCCCGTTCACTTGTCACCTACTTTACTGATTTGGCCCTCAACTTTACTGCTACTTTACACCTACCTGTCACTCCTGGGCTTCGTCTCCCTGCGATTCTACTCACCCATTCGCCACTTCCTGCGCCCTCAAAACGGGCATCTCAGTGAAGAAAAAGTGGAAAGCGCGAAAAACTGACTGTCATACGATTTGAGTATGGGTAAAGCCCCCAGGGAACTTCCACAATCTCGCGAAGAGATTTCCTGACCTTGGAAATTCCTGCACTATGTATGTTCTCGCAGCTTGCTTTGGTGGAGTCTCCTGGAGATTGATGTTGCGAGCGGATCTCATCGGTGAATTCTGAGGACATTTGGATGAGTGAGTCGAGCCCCGGGCCGAAGCATCTTGCGCGCCAAACATAGCACCGTGTCAACCTCCAAACCGGCGAGCGCTTATGCAGATGAGCCCGCCCGCCCACGAGTCACCGGTCGGCGTGGGATGGTGGGGGGCATCAAGGTACGGACGTGGTGATGCGTGTCGGAGGGATCTTCCGTGTCGCCGCAACCAAGCAGCGGGCGCGCGGTTCTGTTCTCGCTGCGTCATTGCCATGCCACCGCTTCCCGCCGACGACATCAAGGCCTGGCTCTCCGGGAGGGATGAGGGGGCGGCGAAGCGCTTGATGGAAGCACTGCACCCGCGGGTTTCCGGGATCATCCGGAGGCACTGGTCGCGGGCGGAGGAGTGGGAAGACTTGGAGCAGGAGGTATTCTTGCGGATCTTTGGGGCGCTGCCTCGCTATCGACAGGACGTGGCTCCGCTGGAGCATTGGGTTTCGCGGATCACGCTCAACGTCTGCCGCAAACGCTGGCGATCGCAATCCCGGCGGCCCGAGTGGCGCTGGTCGGATCTTGGCGAAGGGGAACAGCAGGTCTATCTGGACGCGCGTCAGGCCGATGAACCGCTCAAGGAAGTGGAATCTCGCGAGGCGCGTTCCCTGATGTACAAGTTGCTGGACTCGCTGAACGCCGATGACCGGTTGATCCTCTCGCTCTTCCACCTGGAAGAAAAGAGCTTCGAGGAAATCGCGTCCCTGACCGGGTTGAGCCAGGTAGCCGTCCGGGTGCGCGCGTTCCGGGCGCGAAAAAAACTGCACGAAGCTCTCCGCAAGTTGGAGCCCGGAGAAAATTCCGCAACCTGATGTAACCGGATCGCGGTTCCGGGGTGTGAGTGCATTCAGAATGGTTCTCCATGCAAGAAGCTGACAAGATCCTGCAACGCATCGCCGCCGCCGCACGTCGCGATGAATCATCTGCGCCCTCGGAGTTGCCCTTTGGCTTGGCCACCCGAGTGATCGCCAAGCTCAGAGAGGGACGTGCTCCCTCGCTTTGGGAATCTCTCGCGCTGGGTGCCTTGCCCGTTGCCGTGACCATCACGGTCGCCTGCATCCTCTGGGGGGCTCCTCCGTTGGAACGAGTCGACGACCCCGAGACCATCGCCCGGGTGATGCTGCAAACCCAACTTTCCGTCCGTTGACCATGAACTCGAAATCCATCCTCAGAATCGTCGCTTGCCTCACCGCCCTATTTCTTCTCGGCGGTGTGTGTGGCTATGCCACATCTGGTCGGCTCGATCCCCGTCCCAGCTACCCCCGAAGCACCCAGTGGGCGGAACGCTGGATGGAACAACGCATGGTTGAGGATTTCCAACGCATCGGTGCCACACCGGAACAGCAGGACGAACTCCGTCCGATCTACGGTCGGCTTCTCGCGGAATTCAACGCGATCCAGGAGGAGTCGGCCCAAAAAGTCTCCGATTCCTTCAAGCGGCATGGGCGCGATGTTTGGATGAAGCTGACTCCGGAACAGCGCGAAGAGTTCCAAAAGGTCAACCAAGAACGCCGCAACCGCGCTCCGAAATCCTCCGCCAACTCGCAATGAAGACGCCCCTGCTGCTGCTGATCTCCATCCTCTTCGCAACGTCGATGGGTCGCAATATGCACCTGACCGAAACAAAAAGAAACGTCGTTCATGACCTCATCGCCTGACCCGCTTTGAGGTAAACCTTCATCAGCAGCAAGAAAAAATCGCTCCCCGGACGTAACCCTTCGCCCTTTCCGGGATCTAAGAAGGAAATCCTGACTCCATTTCGCCCCATGAAATTCCTGATCGTCTTCGCCGTTGCCCTCGCGGCCGCATTCCCTGCAGCCGCCCAAGCTCCCTCCACCGGCGTCTTCGAGCGCTTCGACAAGGACCGCGACGGAAAAGTCACCACCGCAGAATTGTCCAATCCGCAAACCTTCACCCGCTTCGACGTGAACAAGGACGGCGCGATCACCTTGGCGGAATACAACCAGGTATCCTCCGGTGCCGCTCCGATGCCGCCTGCGGCACCTACACCGCCTTCACCTCCCACGCCTCCGGGACCACCCTCCACTCCCATGCCTCCGGCGGCTCCAGCTCAGGCGGCCGGTGGGCAGATTGATGCGATGATCAAGAATGTCGACAAAAACGCCGATGGCAAGATCACGCGCGAAGAGTCCGGCGGGGCTCCCTGGTTTGCGAAGATCGACCAGAATGCGGACGGCGTGGCCGATGCCGCGGAGTTGGAGCGGCTGCGGGGTTTCATGGGGAAATCGGCAGGTGGAACTCCCACCCCGACGCCTCCCCCGGGAACTCCACCGATGCCCACGCCTCCCGCAAATGCCCCCGGTGCCAGTCAACTTGAGGCGATGATCAAGAGTGTCGACAAGAACGCTGATGGCAAGATCACCCGTGAGGAAGCGGCGGGGGCGAAGTGGTTTGATCGCCTCGATCAAAATGCGGACGGAGTGATCGACGCTGCGGAATTGGAGATCGTCAAGAAGGTGTCCGCTCGTGGCGGCGCTGGAGGTGGTGCCATGCCAAACGCGCCCTCGGTGACGCCGGAGCAGTTGGCGGCGGTCACCAGCGGTCCAGAAGTTCTCAAGCCGGGCGACGTCGGCATCGGCCGGATGATTCCCGATGTCCCAGTCACCGACCTCGCGGGCAAGCCGCACCGGCTCAGCGAATTGAAGGCCTACAAAGGTGTCGTCATCGCGATGACGAGCGCGACCTGTCCGGTGAGCAAGCGTTATCTCCCCACTCTGGCGAAACTGGAGAAAGATCTCAGAGCCCAAGGCATCGTCATGCTGCTGGTCAATCCATTTAAGAGCGAGACCGTTGCAGAGATCACTGCCCAGATCACCGAACAAGGCATCGCCTCTCCCTATATCCATGACAAGGATAAGACCCTCGCCGTCACCTTGCAGGCCGCCACCACCACCGAGGTGTTTCTGCTCGACGCCACCCGGACCGTGATCTACCGCGGGGCGATCGATGACCAATATGGGATCAACTACAGCCTGGATGCGCCCAAGCAGCGCTACCTGCACGACGCCATTGCCGCTTTCCTCGCCGGCGAACGTCCCGGGATCGAGGCCACCGCCGCACCGGGTTGCGAACTTGACTTGAGCGATGCGCCGGCGGTCGCTGAATCGCCCGTGACGTTCCATCGCGATGTCTCGCGCATCCTTCAGACCAACTGTGTTCGGTGCCATCGCGATGGCGGGATCGCCCCGTTTGCGCTGGATGATATCGAAGAGATCAGTGATCGGGCCAAGGTCATCAAGCGCGTGGTTCTCGAAGCCACCATGCCTCCTTGGTTTGCGGCGGTTGATCAGAACGCGAAGACCAATCCCTGGGCCAATGATTGCTCTCTCTCCGCTCGGGACAAGGGCGATCTGATCGCATGGATCGACTCGAAGGACCGCCCGCTCGGCGATCCCGCAGAGGCACCTGTTCCGCGCGTCTACCCGCAAGAGTGGAGTATCGGCACTCCCGATCTCATCGTCCCGCTGAGCCGCGCTTATGATATCCAGGCGACCGGTTTCATGCCTTATGCGTTCGATGTAGCGGAGACAAACCTGACCGAAGACAAATGGGTCACGGCCTACGAAATCCTCCCCAGTGCGCGGGACGTGGTCCATCACGTCATTGTCCAGGTGCATGAGAAGGGCACGGACACTCGGGACCGGGATGAAGGCACGGGTGGCTACTGGGCCATTTATGTTCCTGGCAACGGCGCGCACCACTACCCGGATGGATTCGCCCGCAAAATCCCGGCCGGATCTCGGGTGAGTTTCCAGATACACTACACACCCAGTGGCAAAGCCACCAAGGAGCGTCTGCGCCTCGGACTGGTCTTTGCCAAGACTCTGCCGCAATATGAGGTGAAGACCGTCTCCGTCGCAAACCCCAAGATCGCGATTCCGCCAGGTGCCGCTGCCCATGTGGAAACCCGCACCCAGCGGGTGCCCTTCGATATGCCGGTCACCAGCTTCATGGCCCACATGCATATCCGGGGAGCTGCCTTCAAATACGAGCTGACCTATGCCGACGGCAAGACCGAGACGCTCTTGGATATCCCTCGCTACGATTTCAACTGGCAACTACGCTACGACCTCAAGCAGCCCAAGCTCCTTCCGGCCGGCAGCACTGTGAAAATCACCGCCGTCTTTGACAATAGTGCGGGAAACAAGGCCAATCCAGACCCGAACAAGCTCGTGAAATGGGGCAGCCAGACCGTCGATGAAATGATGATCGGCTACTTCGAGTATTTCATGCCATTGGAGAGCGCGAAGGTCGCGGTCGCGCAGTGAAATCGATCGTTCAGTCTGGAGCCAAGCTCTATCCCCTCCGCGGAAAGGTGACCGTGACTTTCCCAGGCTCCGCATGAACCAACCCGATCTCTCGAACCCGGCCTCATCCAACCGGGTTTCCCGATCCGGCAAGGTGGGGTGTTTCGTGTTGATCTTGGCGCTACTCGGTTCCGGCGGCTGGTGGTGGTGGAGCGAGGTTTCCGCACGGCAGCGCACGGCGGCGGCTTTGGAGAAGGCGGGGGCGGGCGCGACCCGGGCTCCGGGGCGGCGCGGGCTCATGACTTCGGTGACGGTGGCGCCGGTGAGGCAAGAGGACATCGAGGAATGGCTCACCATCCCGGGGACGGTCACACCGCTCCAGGAAGTCACCGTGCGCAGCCGGATCGATGGCGAATTGCGCAAGGTCCACTTTGTCGAGGGCGGTGCGGTCAAGGCCGGCGCTTTGCTCGCGGAGATCGATCCCCGTCCGTTTGAGGTGGCGATGGACCGGGCGCGGGCGGCCCAGGCGCGGAACGAGGCACTGTTGGCGAACGCGCGGGCGGATT
>QQNE01000140.1 GCA_003402735.1 Verrucomicrobiota bacterium | reverse complement strand
CTACCGGATCGTTGAGGCTTCAAATGGCGACGCTCATATCGAGGTCGAGGTGGGCGGGCAGAAGAAGGTCTACAGCCCGCAGGAAATTTCCGCGATGGTGTTGAGCAAACTCAAGGCGGATGCCGAGGCCAAACTGGGAGAGACGATTACCCGCGCGGTGATCACCGTTCCCGCTTATTTCAACGATTCGCAGCGCAGCGCCACCAAGGCGGCCGGCGAGATTGCGGGGTTGAAGGTGGAGCGGATCATCAATGAACCGACCGCCGCGTCCCTGGCTTATGGGTTGGAGCGCAAGTCCGACGAGAAAATCGCGGTTTACGATCTGGGGGGAGGAACCTTCGATATTTCCGTGTTGGAAATCGGCGACGGCGTGTTCGAGGTCTTGGCCACCAACGGCGACACTCACCTCGGTGGGGATGATTGGGACAACGCGATCATCCGTTGGATTGTCGACGAGTTCAAGAAAACCAGCGGCATGGACATCAGCAGCCAGCCGGACGCCTTGCAGCGGATCAAGGAAGAGGCGGAGAAAGGGAAAATCGCGCTCTCGTCCTCGCAATCTTACGAGATCAACCTGCCCTTCATCACGGCGGACCAGACTGGTCCAAAGCACATTCAGCAGCAGTTGACTCGCGCCAAGCTCGAACAACTCACGGATTCCCTCTTTGAGCGGACCAAAGGCCCGGTCAAAGAGTGTTTGAAAGCCGCGGAGTTGAGCGCTTCCGACGTCGACGAGTTGGTGCTGGTGGGAGGGATGACCCGAATGCCCAAGGTTCAGTCGATTGCTCGCGAGTTGGCCGGCAAGGAGCCGCACAAAGGGGTGAACCCGGACGAAGTGGTGGCCATCGGGGCCGCGATCCAGGGTGGCGTGTTGCAGGGAGATGTCAAAGACGTGCTCCTGCTCGACGTGACCCCATTGACTTTGGCTATCGAGACCATGGGAGGCATTGCCACCCCAATGATCGAGCGGAACACGACCATCCCCGTCAAGAAAGCCAACATCTTCTCGACGGCGGCCGACAGCCAGCCTTCGGTCGACATCGTGATCACCCAGGGCGAGCGGAAGTTCAGCCGGGACAACAAAAAGCTCGGGGACTTCCGGTTGGAGGGGATCGAGCCCGCTCCGCGCGGCTTGCCGCAGATTGAGGTCACGTTCGACATCGACGCCAACGGGATTCTTCACGTCAGTGCCAAGGACAAAAAAACCGGCAAGGAAAAGAAAATTTCCATCGAGGGATCGAGCGGACTGACCGAAGCCGAGATCGAGCGCGCCAAACGCGAAGCCGAGGAACACGCGGAGGAGGACCGTCAGCGCAAGGAATCTGTCGAGGTTCGAAACAACGCTGATTCGCTCGTCTACCAAGTCGAGAAGCAACTCGCTGAGCTCGGCGACAAGGTGACCGACGACCAGAAGCGCCCGATCACCGATGCAGTCGACAAGTTGAAAAAGGCGATCGAGTCGAACGATCTCGCCCAGATCAAGGCAGCCACCAGCGAGTTGGAGGGAATGTTTGCCCAGGCGATGGCGGCGGCCCAGACCGCAGGGGGCAATCCAGAGGATTTCGCGGCCAACCAAGGCGCTCCCGAGAGTGACGAGGAGGCTTCGAAGGGGCCGAAGAAGGCCAAGGGCCAAGTGATCGATGCCGACGCGGAAGTCGTCGACTGAGATCGGCGAACCCTTCGGTTTCCAATTTCTCAACTGGGATCTCCGGCTCTACCTCCTCCTCGGTGAACGGAGATCTCGAACAAAACCAAACCACTGAACTAACACCACATAACATGGCAGCAAACATCACGCCCCTGGGACAGCGTGTCCTTGTCAAGCGCATCACCGAAGCGGAAGAAAAAACGCAAGGTGGCATCATCATCCCTGACGCTCACAAAGAGAAGCCCCAGGAGGCTCTCGTCGTGGCGCTGGGAGTCGGCAAAGACGAGAACGGCAAGGATCTCACCTTCACCGTCAAAAAGGGAGACAAAGTTCTCATCAGCAAATACGGCGGCACGGAAGTGAAACTGAACGGGGAAGAACACCTCATCCTCAACGAGAACGATATCCTCGGAATCCTTGCCTGAGGCGCGGGATCTCAATCTCAGTTCGAACGATCAAACGATACAATTAGATATGGCTAAGCAACTGCAATTCGACGAAACCGCGCGCAAATCGCTGCTCGCTGGTGTCACCAAACTCGCCGCCGCCGTCAAGGCTACCCTTGGCCCTGCGGGACGGAATGTCATCCTCGAGAAGAAATTCGGCAGCCCCACGATCACCAAGGACGGCGTCACCGTCGCCAAGGAGATCGAGTTGGACAATCCCTACGAGAACATGGGTGCCCAACTCATCAAGGAAGTCTCCTCGAAGACTTCCGATGTCGCCGGTGACGGCACCACGACCGCCACGGTTTTGGCCGAGGCGATCTACAAGGAGGGTCTGCGCAACGTCACGGCCGGAGCCAACCCGATCTCTCTGCAACGCGGGATCACCAAGGCGACCGAGGCCATCGTGGCCCAACTCAAGGTTCTTTCCCAGGAGGTGAAGGACACCAAGGAAATCGCCCAAGTCGCCACCGTCTCCGCAAACTGGGACACCGAAATCGGCAACATCATCGCCGATGCCATGGACAAGGTGGGCAAGGACGGCACCATCACCGTGGAGGAAGCCAAGTCGATCGACACCACCCTCGACGTGGTCGAGGGGATGCAGTTCGACAAAGGCTACCTCTCTCCCTATTTCGCCACGAACGCGGAGAGCATGGAAGCGGTTTTGGAAAACGCCTACATCCTCATCAACGAGAAAAAGGTGTCGAGCCTGAAGGACATCGTCCCCCTGCTCGAGAAGGTGGCTCGGAGCGGACGTCCGCTCTTGATCATCGCTGAAGACGTGGAGGGCGAGGCCCTTGCCACTCTTGTGGTGAACAAAATTCGCGGCACCCTCAATGTCTGCGCGGTCAAGGCTCCCGGCTTCGGTGACCGCCGCAAGGCCATGCTGGAGGACATCGCGGTCCTCACCGGTGGTCGCGTGATCACTGAAGACCTTGGCATCAAACTCGAGAATGTGGACGTTGCCGATCTTGGGTCGGCCAAGAGCATCCGCATCGATAAGGAGAGCACCACGGTCATCGAGGGGGCTGGAACCAGCGATGCGATCAGCGGTCGGGTGAACCAGATCCGTCGTCAGATTGACGAGACCACCTCCGATTATGATCGCGAGAAGCTCCAGGAGCGCCTCGCCAAACTGGCCGGTGGGGTGGCCGTCATCAATGTCGGTGCCGCCACCGAAACGGAGATGAAGGAAAAGAAAGCCCGCGTCGAGGACGCGCTGCATGCCACCCGCGCCGCCGTTGAGGAAGGCATCGTGGCTGGCGGTGGCACCGCCTTGATCCGTGCGCAAGCCATGACTGGTGACCTCGGCTTGATTGGTGACGAGGCGACCGGCGCTCAAATCGTGGCGCGCGCCATCGAGGCTCCCCTTCGTCAGTTGGCCGCCAACGCCGGTGTCGAGGGTGCGCTGATCGTGGAGGAAGTGAAGCAGAAGTCTGGCGCATACGGCTACAACGTGGCCACCGGCAAGTATGAGGATCTCATCAAGGCCGGTGTCGTCGATCCGACCAAGGTGACTCGCTCGGCCCTGCAAAACGCCGCCTCCATCTCTGGATTGCTCCTGACCACCGAATGTCTCATCAGCGACATTCCGGAGCCGCCGGCCCCGGAACCGGCCGGAGGTCACGACCACGGCATGGGCGGGATGATGTAAGGGATTGTTGCGTCGGCGGAATCTCCACTCCGCCCTTCGCAGACCGGGTGAGCCTTCGGGTTCACCCGGTTTTTTATTTGCCGAAGCGGTTTGGTGGAAAGGGTGCTACCGTCAGGGCGTGGCACCGAGCGCTGCGATCCAACGTTTCTGGAGAATCCTGGTCGCCGGGACTTTTGGGGGAGCGCTATTGGTTCATGTGGTGTCCGGGCCGGGTATCGCTGGAGGCGGACCACGCCGACTTCATCTGACCGACTTGGAGGTGGGCCGTTCAGTGACAGTGAAACAGGTGGGATCCGCATTTTCCCTGCACCTTGCTCTTGCGGAAGGAGGGCAGCCGCAACGGATCGTGGAACTGAATCTTCCGCCAGGGTTTCCAGCCAGTTCCCGGACCTATGCCCTGGCTGGGGAGGTCAGTTACCGGACGGATCGCCAGAGCCGGGGATATCTGGAGTCGCTCAGTCTTTTCGCGGACGGAAAGGGAACCATGGCATCGCGCACCTTGGGGACCGGTTGGCAGGCTCCTTTGATCGGAAGGTCGCGATGGCGTCGGTTCGCCCTGCCGCATTCCCTCAACACCGGGGATGCAGGGCCGCTGAAATTGGTGCTGAATGCGGTTCTTCCACAGGGAGGAACGGTGGAATTGCGCAATCTGAAGGTCGTTGATGAATGGGGCACGCGTCAGGGGGCGTGGCTATCCTTGGAAGAGACGGATCGGTTGGGAGCGGTGGTCGGGACCATGATTGGGCTCTGGGGAACCTTTTTGGGCATTGGACGGGCTCTCTGGCAGGAACGGTGGGCCGGGGCGCTCTTCGCTTCCGGCTTTCTCTGGATGATTGGAGGCGTTTTTTGCCTGGTCGTCCTTGCCTGGGCATGTCTGGCGGAACAGCCATGGTGGCTCCGTCAGCAATTGTCGCTCTGTGGGATTCTACTCTTGTTGCTGGGGGCAGGATTCTGCAGGTGGGCTCGGATCAGGTCCAATCACAAATCAGTTAGATCGCTGAACAAAACAAGAAGGACCTGACTGCTTGCAGGCGAGTTGCATCCGGCCCAAATTGGCAAGCAGGTTAACTATGCAGTCGACAGGTCCGGAAGTGTCCCTGACGCCGTTGACCCAAGTTCCGCCGTTTGTTCCCCGTCGGAAAATTCTGCCCCTGATCGATGGCAAGGGTGGAGGAATGGCCTCCTACGGTTTCGATTTTCCAGGTAGGCCAGAACCCATCGTTGTCGGCCCGTTTGCCGACGTGATTTTTCCCATGTTTCCTCGGTCGTCAAAGATTCAAGCAGCTTAACTGTGCCAGCCAAGATCATGTGCCCGCAAACTATCAAGCAGGTTGACTATACACAGGGAAACGACACGCTCCGGGGACGGGGGGCTGACTTATGCCTCTACGACGATCGTCCCAGATGGTCCAAAGCTCTCTCAGATGAAGGGTCGGTCAGGGGGCAGAAAAGAGTCAAGCAAAAAAAGAGGCAAGCAGGATGACTGCGCCAGCCAACACGCCTATGAGGAGGGAACGAGCCCATGGGCTGCCCATTACGAGGATAGTTCCGGCCAAATCACTGAGCGATGAAGCGGATCAGGGCGCGGAGAGGTCCGGAAAACGGCCTCTCCAATCAACCTGCTTGATCGTTCTCAGTCAACCTGCTTGATGATTTTGTGCCCTCGGAATGTCCATCCTTGAAACAATCAAGCAGGATAACTGTGCAAGGCGATGCGCCCCGGAGAAAGGGGTGGACCTCCGGTTGCACACCGAGAAGCCTGGATCGGGCAAAGCTCTCGCTGATCGAGGGCCGCTCAGAGCGCGGAGAGGCCCGGCAAACGGCTTTGGGCCCAATGGCGGTGCGCTCCGGGCCTGAGGGAGGTCGGAGTTTTGCAGGAAGATCGATGGGGTGACTGCTTTATCGGCCGGCCCGGCTGGCTGG
>QQNE01000139.1 GCA_003402735.1 Verrucomicrobiota bacterium | reverse complement strand
TTGCGTCCGGTGCGTTTGCGTCCGGTGCGGTTGCGTCCGGTGCGGTTGCGTCCGGTGCGGTTGCGTCCGGTGCGGTTGCGGCCATCGCTTGCGCTTCAAGTCGTTGCTCCTCCAGGGTGCGAAGTCCCCGTGTCTTTATTGCGATCTCGTCCTGAAGCCTCTTTGCTTGGTAATCGACACCGCTCCAGAGATGAAACACAAACCGTTCAAGGTCTTTTCTTTCGTCAGGGTTGTGTCCGGCATCTTCCATGCACTGGTGTAGAATCGTTTCGTCTTCGGGAGATAGGTCCCCGCGACTCAAATCCATCGGTTCGCCATTCGCCAACAGCATGACTTTGGCGCGTCCCTTGAGGGTGCGATCGGATTCTAAGCTGAGTGTGCGGAGATAGTACTGATCCAGCTCTGGATCGCCATCGAGCTCTGGCACCGCGCGGTAGTAAGGAATGAGGAAGTAGTAGCCCAGCAGCCGGGCTAGAGCGCCAGCCGTGGCGGCCTCGATCGCAGTTTCAGTGTCTTGCTTGGTGATTTCCAGGCGTGACAAGATGCCACCACCGGTTCCGTTCACGAAGAAGGTAAATCCGAGGGATTCCTCGTTTGAAACCGCATCTGCTTCATACGCCGAAAAGGGAGCGATTTGGTCCGCCGGGCGTCCTGGCCCAGGCTCCATGTAGAGTCCGGCCTTGACCACCCTGACCCGAGTGCCGCCATCCGCTTCGACGGTTGCGTCCATTTCGCCGGTGTTCAGCGAAGCCCTGCCATCCGCGCTGCCTCCCCGGACGCTTCGAATCGATTCGAAGACGTTCATCAACTCTCCAGAGATGAGGGCTTCGTAGGGCGTGGCTGGGATCGGAGATGGCACCGCGAATCCTGTGGTGGCTTGGGCCCGGGTAATGGAGTCGTGGAGCGGGCGTGCATTGGCCAAGACGCCGGTGTATTTCAGGCAGCAGAGCACGTGCATGGTTAGATTATTGGGAATGCCATCCCGTTGGCCTGAGTTGTTGGCGATGTAATCGACCAAGACAGGCTCATAATAGTTCTTGCCGTTGCAGGCGATGATCATGGCGCCGATTTGAGCCAGCATATCGGCATAGGTCTGCTGGCTGGGACGTGCTGGGAGCGAGACTCTGAGCGCATCGCCCGGCAGTTCACTGACCGTGCTGAGGAGCGAGCAGCTGGCCAGCAGAAGAGCGGCTGGGAGGATGCAAACTGGGAGAAAGCCAAATCGTGGATTCGTTGTGGGCCAGTTCACCACCTAGCAAAAACATCACATAAACAGATTGTCAATACATCTGTAATAAGTGAGATACTCACAATAAGTATAAATGCTCAATGTAGCCCAAGGCTGCATTTTGGGCCTTTAGAGGCCGGTAACCACATCAGGCGCCGCATGGTTCCGGGTCGGATGGGCGCATCTGGAGCGGCGATTCTCCGGGGGGCTGAGCTGCCCAATTGGGAGGGGCGGTGCAAGCGCCGCAAGGCGCAAAAGTCACCTGTGGCAAACGCTGTGATTGATGTCAGCAGCGACTCAAACTCGGAGCAACCAGCGGTCCAAAAGCGAGCGTTCCGCAATCGCTCGAGGTAACTGATAGGGATTTGCTTTTTGAACCCTGCGGCCACCGCTTCACCGTCGGCCAGGGGATGGAGGGGGTTCAGCCGGGCGATGCGCAGAAATCGCCAGCGGTCAGTCGTTCGAAGCCCTGGTCCAGGCCCGGATGTTGGATCCGCTGGCGATGAAGGACACCAGTTTTCACCCCGATGACCGCCTCCGCGAGCGATTTGCCAAAACCTACAAAACCGCGGAAGACGGCCTCGGCTTGGTGCCTGGTTACAATCCGTTCGTCACCCCAGACCCCACGGTTCGCCACATGACGGAGCCATCAGGCGGTCTGTTTTCCACCGCGGCCGATCTGGCGGCGTTTTACCAAATGATCCTGGATGGCGGGATGCACCAAGGGAAGCGGATTCTCACGAAGGAAGCCATCGCCGAAATGACGAAACCGCACGAGGCCGGGGACAAGCCCCTAAACTACGGGCTCGGCTGGCAGTGCAACCTTCCAGACAAACCGGTGGTCAAGGGATTCCCGGCGAACTCCTTTGGGCACGGCGGCGCGTTCGGCACGCACGGCTGGATCGATCCGGACCGGCGCTTGATCGCAATTTACCTGGTGCAAAACGTGCTCGTCACCGGGGGCGGCAAAACGCGGGACTTGTTCCACGGTTTGGTGAACGGCCAACCATGAAGCTTGAGCTTCGGCCAGAACCTTTTTTTCACCAAACGGCAACTTGACAATTTCCATGATCTCCGACATCATCAGATTCCAAAAATTTTTTAATGAAAACACCGTCGAACCCTGTTCGCCTCCCCATCCCCCTCCTCGCTGCCGGAGTTCTCTCTCTAGGTTCGCTCCCGCTGACGCTCGAAGCGGCCCCACGCGATCTCGACCGCGACGGCCGGCCTAATATTTCTGACAGCGACATTGATAACGACGGTCTGCCAAATGGCCGGGATCGCAACGTCGATGGCGGTGTCGCTCGGAGCGGTCCCCTCCGTGGACGCTACATCGGAGACCGGCTCAACAACGATAACAAAGCCGAGTCGGACATCGATGGGGACGGCCTCTCCGATGATTCAAGCGCCGAAAAGGACATCGACGGCGACGGGCGGTCCGATGACTCCCCCAGCGAAACCGACATTGACGGAGACGGCCGGTCCGATGATTCCCCCAGTGAAAGCGACATCGATGGGGACGGCAAGGCCGACGATTCCGCCGATGAAAACGACATCGACGGTGATGGGATTAAGGACGAATTTGACGACGACGGAGACGGAGACGGCCGCGACGATGATGACGATAATGACGACGATGGCGACGGACGGGGCGATGCAGACGACTCAGACGATGACGGGGACGGAGTCGATGACGAAGATGAGGTCTCCGTGATCGCTCCGGGAGTGGTTGGGGACGGCTCGGCTCCGGTTGCACTGACGGGGTTGCGCTACAAGTTTGCCGAAGGCGACGATCAGGAAACGGAAATTCTGTCCTTCACCAGTGCCACTGGGGGTGTAAAGACCGAGGTGGCTGACGTGGATGGGTTCACCTATACTTATTCTCCAAATAGTACCACTGCGGTGGTCACCGTCCAATACGGCGTAGGTAAGTACGACGAATTCACCTTCGATTTCGCTACCGGAAGCTTCATCCGCAAGCGCTACCGGGAAAACCTGTTGGAGAGAACCAAGACCGGCAATTTCGCGCTGGTCGTGGCTTCTTGACGGATCGCGACAGGTGGTCCCATGCAGGCAGCGGCACTGACTCCAGGCCGCTCATGGCATGAAGCCAAGCTTGCTTCCTACAGCTCTTTTCCTCGCGGCGGCATGCTCGGCCTCTTTCTGGCTAGGCTCCCACTCAGCCGCCCCGAAACGGCAGGTCCCACTAAGCCCCCATCCTCTGGCCACAGCGCCAGGGGCTTATGCCACAGCCGTCGGGATCGGCCCGGTTGAACGTCCGTTTGCGGCGCCAATCGGGCCCGCTCATCCCACGCGGAGCGCTCGGCTCGGGACGGCGCTTGAGGAACTCGACAACGCCACGCGACAGCAAAGCCTCGCCACCCTCGGCGCCGAATTCGGCCAAAGCGCTCCGGCGGAGGGCATCGCCTTGCTCAAGTCGATCACCGGCCTGGGGGATCGGCAAGCGTTTGCGGAGGCGCTGCTGAGAGAGTGGGCAAAATCGTCCCCCCCGGACGCGCTAGCTGCCTGCGGCACCCTGGGCACGGGCGAACTTCGGGCTTCCGGTTACGCGGCTGCCGTAGGCGCCTGGGCGGCCCGGGCGCCGAAAGACGCGGCCGATTGGGCCGCTAGCCAACTCATCGGCAGCTCCCGTCAGATGGCCGTGACACGAGCAGCGGAAGTTTGGGCGAGGGTTGATCCCAAGGCGGCTGCGGAGTGGTCGATCCATCACAGATCCTTGACCACGGGCTCCGCCGCGATTCAGGCGGTGATGGCCTACTGGGCAAGCACCGATCCCAAAACCGGCGCGGATTGGGCCGCCAGCCTGCCTCCTGGCGAGTTTCGCACCGGCGCCGTGCAAGCCGTCGTCGTGGAATGGGCGGACCAGTTCCCCTCAGAAGCTGCGACTTGGGCCGCTGGCCAGGCCGACGCCGCGCCCCTGACCGGGTTGGTTGCGGATGCTTGGGCAAAGTCCGAGCCACAGGCTGCCGCGCAATGGGCCCTGTCGCTGGCGGATCCGGCCAGCCGCCAAGAAGCCGCTGGGCTGGTGGCTTCCTCCTGGGCCGCCGCCGATCCCGAGGAAGCGCTCCGCTGGGCCCAATCCGTCCCGGACTCGGAACTTAGCTCGGCTCTGCAAACCAGCGCCATCCAAACTTGGGCTGGCGATGATCCGGCCGCAGCGGCCAACGCCATCCTCAGCATCCGGGACGCCAAAACGCAGCAGGATCTGCTGCGGCAGCTTCACGATCAATGGAGCTCAACGGATCCAGACGCAGCCGCCCGCTGGCGGCAAGCTCACCGCCGTGCCGCCGCAACCTTGGCACCGGACGCAGAATGAACCAAAATCGCGCAAGCTGAGGATTGTCCGGCCGGCGCATCTTGGTCAGTCCCCCACCAAGGACGCTTCCTGCGCCCCGGACTCCACCGTGGATTCTAGTTTGTTGAAGGCCCGGGAGCGATGCGCGTAAAATGGATAGCGCTCCGCCTCGGCATCATTTGCCGGACGGAACCGGAAATGTTTGTACATCCAGAGCCAATGTTCCGGATGCGCCGCGATTTTCGGCTCTACCGCATCCCAGCAAGCCTGAGCAATTTCCTGCGCCGTCGCTTCTTCGGAGAAACGCAGGGCGGGCAGACCCTCGACAAAATACGTCCCGTCGTGACAAGGAAAACAAAGCCCCGTCAACACGGGAACGCCGGTCCGTTTCACCAAGAACGCCCCCAGAATCGTGACCGACGCCTTCAGCCCAAAGACCTTGATGATCGTCGCCGCCTGACTGGGCCGCACCGTGAGATCGGGCAGGAACGCGGCGTTCCCTCCCCGTCGCAACACCCGAAGGAGCTTTAGCATCGCTTTCTCCTGCGGGATGAGCTGATGCCCATGAAACTCGCGATTCTGGCGGAAGATATCCGTGAGCCGCTCGTTTTTGAAGTCTTGCGCGATGGCGGTGTAGTGGAAACCCAGAAAGGCGACGTTGTTCGCTCCCCACTCGAAATTTCCGTAGTGCGGCATCATCCAGATGGCACCGGTCTTGCGGGCCTCTTCAAGGCCTTGAGAATCGGGAAGGTGATACGTCGTGTACTCGCGATAGTTCTCCTCCGTAATCCGACGTGTCCAGAATTGATCCAGATACGTCCGCGCCCAACTCCGGTAACAGGCCCGCACCGTGCGCTCCAGTTCCACCTGATCGAAGCGCCCCGGAAACGCGGCCGCCAAATTCGCAAACGCCGTCCTCCGTCCATCTCCATGCACGTAGTACGCAATGGTTCCGAGCCAGGGAGCGATCCCCAGCAAGACCCACCGAGGCAAGGTCGGCACGATCAGGAAAGCGAGCGCAAGGGCCCCCCAACTGATAGGGATTTGCTTTTTGAACCCTGCGGCCACCGCTTCACCGTCGGCCAGGGGATGGAGGGGGTTCAATGAGAATCTAACTTCTCAGCGCAGCTTACCGGGCAGTGACCTTGAGGTTGTCGATCACTAAGGCTTCATCTTCGCTGGAGACTTTCGCGCGGATGACGAGCACGAGCTTCTTTCCGTTCGCGGTGCCTTGGATCATGGCTGGCTCGCTTGGCTTGCCTTTGATTTCGCCGATGAGCTTT
>QQNE01000138.1 GCA_003402735.1 Verrucomicrobiota bacterium | reverse complement strand
GGGAATGCTGGGCTCGATAGAGCATTTGGTGGACTCTCTGAAGGCGCGACTTCGGCGACGTTACCGCATCAATCAGTTGCAGATCGTGGTTTATCCCGGCTTTCGCAACGAGTCGCAGGTCTTTGTCCGGGGGCGGGTGCTGGTGGGCAAAGAAATTGAGGGTGGCTGCCGAAATCACGGCTGGATGCGAAATTTCGGGAACATGTGCAAACGCTTTCTGAGCGCCGAGATTCCGCACGCTCGCCTGGAACTCGAATGGGAAGGGCGATCTAAGGAAGTGACCACGGATCACGAAGGTTTCTTTTTTGAGTGCCTCCCCTGCGGTCCTGAAGATCCGCTCGAAGTCATCATCCGAACCGCTGAACCGCGGATGCGGGAGCCGTTCGAGACCAGGGCGCGGATTTTCGGGCGCAGCGCCCGGAGTCGTTTCGTGGTGGTCAGCGACATCGACGACACGGTCTTGTTGACCATGGCGAACAAGGCTTTGCGCATGATGGCCCTGACCATGTTCGGGAATGCCCACACGCGAAAGCCCTTCGCCGGCGTCAATGACTGGTATCATCAACTTCGCATCGGGTGTTCCGGGCATGAGGAGAACCCGTTGTTTTACGTCTCGAGCAGCCCGTGGAATCTCTATGATTTCCTCGAAGAATTTCTCGTGGTCAACGGCATCCCGCTCGGGCCGATGTTTCTCCGGGACCACGGTTTTGAGCAGGGGCAACTCACTCTGCGGGACCACCGCAGCCACAAGCTCGAATCCATTGAGCAACTGATGCAGGCCTTTCCGGCGCAAAAGTTTCTCCTGATTGGCGACAGCGGGCAGAAAGATCCTGAAATTTACCGGGAGATCGCGCAACGCCACCCGGACCGAATCGTGGGAATCATGATCCGGAACGTGACTCCGTTTCTCAGGCTGCGTCTCTTGGACGTGGAACGAATGGGTCGGGAAATTGCCGCGGCGGGGAACAATTTTCTGTTTTTCGAACGCACCGAGCAAGCGGTGAAAGCCACCCGTGAATGGGGATTGACGTCGGATTCTCCAGTGGCTCCCGCGCCCTGGTCGGCACCTGATTGGTCTCCGGTTCAGCCTTCATCTCAATGATTCACACCTTCCGTGGATCCCGCTTTGCCAAATCCAGAGCTTTTGGCTAGGGTGACAGGATGCGAGTGCTTCTCCTTCTCCGCGCCCTTCTTGGATTCAGCGTTGGCCTCTTGCCCGGTCCCTCGAGTGCTTCAACCACGGTTTATTTTGGAAACTACACCAGTGGGGATGGCGCGGGAATTTACCGCGCGGACTTGAATGAGGAGACGGGAGAACTCGGTGTTCCCGTTTTGGCAGGCCCCGCGCAGAGTCCGTCGTTTCTGGCGCTCCACCCGATGATGCCTCGCCTTTACGCGGTTTCGGAAGTCGGCGAGGGGTTGGTGACCTCGTTTGCGATCGAAGCGGATGGCTCGCTCCGATCGATGGGCGTGCAATCGACACGCGGTGCGGGTCCCTGTCACGTTTACGTCGATCCTTCAGGAGGCGCGGCCGTGGTCGCGAATTACGGAGGCGGGAGCAGTGCTTCCTACCCGGTCTTGGCGGATGGTTCGCTCGGGCCTGTCGCCAGTTTCATTCCGCACAGCGGATCGGGGCCAAACCCGGAACGGCAAAAGGGGCCGCACGCTCATTGTGCGATGACCGATCCAGCCGGGCATCGCGCTTTTGTGGCGGACTTGGGCGCGGATCGGATCTTCATTTTTCAACTCGATTCCGGCAGCGGGGAGATGGTCCCGAATGATCCCGCGGCCGTTTTGACTCCGGCCGGTGGCGGTCCACGCCATCTGGCGTTTCATCCCAAGGGCAAGTTCGCCTACGCCAACCTGGAAATGACCTCAGAAATCACGCACCTCAGCTACAACGGTGAAACCGGGGAGATGCGCGTCCTGGAGACGCTTTCGACGTTGCCGCCAGATTTTGACAAGCCCAACAGCACGGCGGAAACCTTGGTGCATCCGGGGGGCGATTTCGTCTACGTCTCCAACCGCGGCCACCACAGCATCGCCGCGTTTCGGATCGGGCAGAATGGCCGGCTCTCTCCGATTGGCCATTACCCGACCGGAGGCGAGGTGCCTCGCGGGTTTGGCATCACCCCGGATGGGCGGTTCTTGGTGGTCGGCAACCAAAAATCTGGCAACGTGGTGGTGTTGCGCATCCATCCGGAGAGTGGGGCGCTGGAACCGACCGGGTTCGGTGCCAAAATGCCAAGCCCGGTCTGTGTCAGGTTCTACCGCAAATGAGGTGATTCCAAGACTGGACCGCGATCAGCTTGCTGCGGCGGCTTCGGCCTTGGCCCGGGAGAATGTATTCATCGGCACCTCTTCGTGGAAGTATCCGGGCTGGATTGGATCGGTTTACGATGAACAGCGTTACCTCTGGCGGGGCAAGCTCGCCCAATCCCGTTTCGACGCCCATTGTCTGGAGGAATACGCCACGGTTTTCAAGTCGGTGGGCGTCGATGCCGGTTACTACCGGTTTCCCGATGACCGTTTTTTGCGGAGGCTGGCTTCCCAGGTTCCAGATGATTTCCGCTTCAGTTTCAAGGTCACGGAGGAGATCACCATCCGCCGTTTCCCGAACCTGGATCGACATGGCTCCCGCGCTGGGCAAGACAACCCGGATTTTCTCAATGCGGATCTTTTCGTGAATGCCTTTCTGGCCCCATGCGCCGAGATCCGGGCGAAGATCGGCGTCCTTCTGTTTGAGTTTTCCCGGTTCCATCCCGGACTGTTCTCGAGGGGGGCCGAATTCGTGGAACGGCTCGACCATTTTTTTGAATCGATTCCGAAGGAGGGCTGGCAGTATGGAGTGGAAATCCGAAACCCCAGCCTTCTGCATCCCATGTATTTTGAGACACTGCGCAAGCACGGGGTGTCTCATGTGTTCAACAATTGGGAGCGCATGCCATCGGTGGAGGCGCAACGGTACCTGCCCGGCAGCACCACCGCGGACTTTTTCGCGGCACGGTTTTTGCTCAAGCCGGGCCGGAGATATGCAGACGCTGTCGCCTCCTTTGCGCCGTATCAACACGTCGTGGAGGCCAACCAGGAGGCCAGGGAGTCGGGCGCGGACCTCCTGCGCAAAGGACCAAGGGCCCGCAGTTCGTTTCTCTATGTGAACAACCGTCTGGAGGGCAATGCTCCGGCCACTTTGGCCGCCATGCTGCATCTGGCGGGACGACTCTGAGGCCGATCGATCAAGCCGGGCTCTGTCGCGGAGCGCCTCTTGCGATCATGGCGGGGCAAGATTCCTCCATCGGGCGCTGGCTCGGCAGGGTGGGACGCATCCCTCGCGGTCGGATGGGTTGGAGGGAGAGCCGTTCCGGGGCGGGAACCGGCGGCGGACTCATCCTGAATCGGGGTGTTCCACCGCCGAGACGCAAATGAAATCGGCTGTTCAGGGAGGGTTGCAACAGGCGAGAGCGCCGACAGTGTTCGAGTTTGTTCGCGTCGAGCACAAAGAGAACAGCGATGGACCGAAGGCCGGCGATGCAGGTCAACTGGTGAAGAAACAGGGGGCGCTCCTGGTCCCGGACTTGCGGCTCCCAGAGTTCTTCCAAAGGATCCACCACCATCACGTATCGGTCGGCGGTGCTCCCTTGCAGCAACGCCTTCTGGATGGCTCCAGGCCAGCCGCTCACCGGCGTCTGCCGCAGGCGGCGTCGGGTCAATGCAGGGTGGAGCGCTTCAATGGCCTCAGCCAAAGCCGCCAGGACCCCTTCAGGATGCCCGGGGGAGAAGATGACGAATCGGGTGCGCGGTTGCTGCCGATGCAGGATGGCGATCGACTGCTCCACGAGGTCCGAAAGGTTCTGGGAGCGCGGGCCGGACAAGACGCGGGGGAGCCGCGCCGGGATTTCCTGATCCAGGAGCCTGGCGAGACGCATCCCGGCCGGTTCATCCGAGGCGGGACAATCAGAAGGGCTTCTATTTTCCAAATCTTTATAAATTTAACAAACTAAGGAAATTCAATCAAGAGTTTGATTCTCAAAATTTGTAGAGAGCGTGATTGCTTGTTTCCGATGTTTTGACTTCTCGTTTTGTCGAAGGCGGGGTAAGATTTTCCCGTATGCGCGAGTTTGCCTATATTCATGAGGAGGGAGCGGTACCGAAGGGGTTGAAGGGCATTCCCTTTCTCGCTCATTTTGATCGGGCGCACCTGGATGATATTCTTTACTCGAGTTCGATCATCGAGTGTGATCCGGGCGATGCGGTGATTGAGGAGGGAGGGAGCGGTTCCCGGATTTACATTCTCACTTCCGGGGAGGTGGAAATTTCCAAAAAGGGGGAACGGCTGGCCGTGCTGAACACGGTTGGGGATATTTTTGGGGAACTGGCCGCCTTGGGCGACGAAGTCCGTTCCGCCACGGTCCGTGCGGTGAAACCGACGCTTCTGCTGGCGGTCGATCAGAAGTTTCTCCAGGACATCAAACCGAGGCAGGAGAATCCCGCCTTCTACGCCTCATTCTTTGAGTTTCTGGGACGTTTGACGGCCCAAAGGTTGAAATCGACCTCGGATTCGTTGAGCCGGATGGAGGCGCGGGTGGCCGCGTTGGAAGCTGAGCTCAGGGAGTTGCGGGCGAGACAATTCACCGCGGTCTGAGTCATTCATCCAGCTCGTCGCGGGCCCGGCTCTCGAAGCGCATCAGTTCCTTGCGGAAAGTGAGCGGAACGTCCCCGGTGGCGCCGTTGCGGTTTTTGCCGACGATGAGCGTGGCCTTCCCGGCGGATTCTTGCCGTTCCTCGTCATTCTCCGCGTAGTATTCTTCTCGCATGAGGAGAGTGACGACGTCGGCATCCTGCTCGATGGAGCCGGATTCCCGGAGGTCGGAAACGCGCGGGCGGTTGCTGCTTCCGGTGCGGGTTTCCGGCCCGCGGTTCAGCTGAGCCAGAACAATGACCGGGACTTTCAGTTCCTTGGCCAAGGCCTTCACTCCCTGGGAAATTTCGGCCACTTCCTGTTGACGGCTGTCCTGGGCTTTCCTGGACTCGGAACGCATCAACTGCAGGTAGTCGATCATGATCAGCTCGATGCCGAACTGCTTTTTCATCCGGCGCGCTTTGGCACGGAGCGCCATGATGGAAAGGCTCGGGGTGTCGTCGATGTAGATTTTGCACTCTGAAAGTTTCGCCGCTGCCTGCAGAATCTTTGGGAAATCGCGGTTCTGCGAGAGGTTGCCGCTCATGATGTTGGTCATGGAGATGCCGGCTTGCGAGCAAAGCAGGCGCTGGGTGAGCTGATCTGCGCCCATTTCCAGACTGAAAACGCCCACCGCATGTTGTCCACGGATGGCCACGTTCTCCACGATGTTCATGGCGAAAGAGGTCTTGCCCATTGAAGGCCGGGCGGCGACGATGATCATCTGACCAGCTTGCATCCCGTTGGTCATGTCGTCGAAGTCCTTGAACCCGGAGGCAATGCCGGCGGTCTGGCCCTTGTTGGTGATCAGGTGCTCAATCTGATGGATCGTATCCATCAAATGATCGCGGAGCGGCTTGATCTCATCCTTCTGTTCCAGGCCCTCCCGGATGGCCAAGACGTCTGCCTCGTAGCCGTCGAGCAGACCATCCACGGTGTTCTGCCCCTCGAAACAGTTCTCAATCGTCTTTTGGGACGTGTCGATGATCTGGCGCAGCACAAATTTGTTGCGCAAGACCTTGGAATACCAGGAAAACTCCCTCGGCGAGGGCGCATACCGCATGATGGCCATCAGCTCCGCGGCCCCGCCGACCTTCTCGAGCAACTTGCGGTCCTTCAGCACCGTGGTCAGCGCAATCAAATCGACCGGTTGCGAACTGTCGTGCAATTCCACCATG
>QQNE01000137.1 GCA_003402735.1 Verrucomicrobiota bacterium | reverse complement strand
CTCGCTCTTCCGCTGGGTGTATTTGTCGGCAATCGGGAGCCACATCGTCGATCCCAGCGAAGGACCGCGGGGGATGATCGTGACCTTGTGCAAGGGATCCGTGTTCTCGAGGAGGACCAGAAGAATGGCGTGACCGGCCTCGTGGTAGGCGGTCTTTTCCTTGTCTTTCTCCGAGATCGCGAGGCTCCGGCGCTCCTTGCCCCAGCGCACTTTGTCGCGGGCTTCCTCGAGCTCGGCGAGGGTGATGGCCTTCAGGCCTCTGCGGGCCGCGAGGAGGGCGGCCTCGTTGATGACGTTGGCAAGTTCGGCGCCCGAGTATCCGGGAGTTCCGCGAGCAATGACTCCCAGATCGACGCCTTCGGCGAGTTTCACCTTCTTCGCGTGGACCTTGAGGATCTCCTCGCGGCCGTTCACATCAGGGAGGCCGACGGTGATTTCGCGGTCGAAACGACCGGGGCGAAGCAAGGCCGGGTCGAGCACATCGGGACGGTTCGTCGCCGCGATGATGATGACGCCTTCCTGGGTATCGAAGCCGTCCATCTCGACGAGGAGGGCGTTGAGCGTCTGCTCGCGTTCGTCGTGTCCACCCCCGAGGCCATGGCCGCGGTGACGACCGACCGCGTCGATCTCGTCGATGAAGATGAGGCAGGGCGCGTTCTTCTTGCCTTGCTCGAACATGTCACGCACCCGCGAAGCACCGACGCCGACAAACATTTCGACAAAGTCCGATCCGCTGATGGAAAAGAAAGGCACGTCCGCCTCACCGGCGATGGCGCGGGCAAGGAGGGTCTTGCCAGTACCCGGCGATCCGACCATGAGCACGCCCTTGGGAATGCGACCACCAAGGCGCTGGAATTTTTTGGGATCGCGGAGGTATTCGACGATCTCCCACACCTCTTCCTTCGCTTCCTCGACCCCGGCGACGTCCTTGAAGGTCACCTTGGCCTTGTCCATCGTCATGAGCTTGGCCTTGCTCTTGCCAAAGCTCATCGCGCCCTTGCCCGCCGCCTTGATCTGGTGGCGGAAGAGGAAATAGAGGAGGATGAGGAGGAAAAAGATCGGAAGGTAAAAAGACATCATCATCATCCCGAGCCCGTCCGAATCGGTCGGCAGATCGGAGATCTCGAGGTTCTTCTCCTTGAGGAGCGCCTTCATTTCGTCACCCACGTAGTCAAGGATGATCGGCACGGAGAACTCGCGGTATTTTGAACCGCCCTTCTGATCGGCAACCTCGGCTTCATACCAGCCGGTGACATACTGCTTCACGCTGCCGTCACGCTGAACCAGACGGAGGAGCTTGGGCGGCTGGGCGGCCGCATCCACATGGATTTTGCCGTCCTGCACCAGCTTCTTGAACTCGGCGTAGGTGATCGCCTTCGAGGAACTGGAAAGCCCTTTCGACCAGATCGCGAGACCGAACAGGCCCATGGCGACGGACAGAAGGATCAACCCCTTCCAGTTGAACCCGTTTTCGCCTCCGCCGCGGCGGTCGTTTTGATTCGGTTCGTTTTCTTGCATGAAGTCGTCTGGTAAGGAATACGGCGCAGGCCGCCACTTCGATCCTACCACAAGGCCACCCCCCGCGCAAACGCCGCAATCCGACACGATGAGGACCGGAAGACCGGGTCTTGTCGCAATCTGGCCTTATGGGTTCATCAAAATGATAAGTAACTCTAATTTCGATTTCATTTGTCGATCAATGAATACCAAAATAAGATTCTCTCATTATGATACCAAACCCCGTTTCGGATCCAGAGCGTGCTTACGATGATGTGGCCGATGGCGCGATGCTTGCGGGAATCGCGGCGGGAGATCAAGAGGCTTTCCGACGGCTGCACCATCGCTATGCCGGGCTTCTCTATGCGGCGATCCATCGCCTCCTCGGGGATCCGGCCGACACCGAGGAAATCCTCCAAGAGGTTTTGAATTCGCTTTGGCACAAAGCCGACCAGTATCACCCGGGCCGTGGCCGCCCCATCACCTGGCTGGCCTCCACGGCGCGAAACCGCGCCATTGACCGTCTTCGCGCCCGCAAACGCCAAGCCCGTCTCAAGGACGCCTACACGCAGGCCATCGACTTCGTCCCTCGGAGCACCTCGTCGGTCACCGGCCCCGAGGCCGCGAGCCGGCGCGACACCTGCGAGGCGGTGCGCTCGGCCGTGATGGAACTCACCGAAAACCAGCGCGAGGCGATCGAAAAAGTCTACTTCGAGGGTCTCACCCAACAGCAGATCGCCGACCAACTTGGCGAACCGCTCGGCACGGTGAAGGCCCGCATCCGCCGCGGTCTCGCCAAGTTGAGGCAGACGATCGGCGAAGAGTGAGCGGCCCGACTGTCCTCACTTGAAGATCGCATCGAGCCCCATCGCGCTCTTCCGCGCGATCTTCGGCACGATTTTCGGGCGCGAACGCTTCAACACCAAATAGGCGATCGAGAGGAGCCGCAGACCGATGATCTTGTCGATGAACCGGTAGTCGGGCGTCTGCCGGACGAGGTATTTGAGAAAGAGCCGGATCGAACGGCTCCCCAACTTGAAGGGCTTGAAATCATACTTCACCGAGTAGCGGAAACGGCTCCCGCGCGGGTAGCGTTTCTTGTATTGCTTCTTCGCTTTTTCGAGACGCTTCCGGAGTTCCTCGTCGTCGGGACGGAAAAAATACTCCCGCGCCAAGGCGATGAGCCCGAAAGTGTATTCCATGTATTCGATGTCCTCCTCGGGCAGGCCGCACTGGAGCGCGAGGCTACGCATGCGCTTGATCTTCGCCATGGCCGCGTGCCCCGCCCGGATCGCCGCTTCGCCGTCCTCGACGAGGTGCCCGAGCATGCGCTTGATCGATTGGGCGACAAAGATGTGATGCCAATAGACACCAAGGAGCGGGGGAATGCGGACGCGACGGAAATAGAACCGCTGCCGCGCGAAGTCGGGCAGATAGAGGAGTTGGATCACGACTTCCTCCGAGAGACGCATCAGCTCGAGCAGGGCCGCCTTGTTCTCGACGAGGGGCAGGTGCGAGACCGCCTCCTCGACCAGCTCGCCATGCTTGAAGAGACGGAGGGTGACAAAGGTATTGATCTCCGTCCAGATCGAGCCCGTCCCGAGGAAGGCAAGGCGGCGGAACGGGGTCCACCCGCCGGTCTGGCACCACACCGAGATGCCGATCACGTTCGGAGCATCGCGGAGTTCGATCGCGATCTGTTCGTAATCGCCGCCAACAAAGCTGGGGTATTCGCCGCAGCCTTCATATTCGCGACGGCTCTGGAGCTCGACGATTTTCGGAAGGGCGGTGACGAAGAAATTCCGGTTCAGCGAAAGGTAGCGGAAGAAATCCGATTCCCCATATTTCATCGAGAGGACGAGGGCCGGGCTGGTGATTCCCTCGGTCGTTTTTTCCAAGGTGGCGTGGTGCCAGATGAGATCCCCGACCTCGTGGGCCCCGACCGTCCAGGTGCGGAAGATGCAGCGCCGCCGATGTTGCTCGAAGACGGGCAGGATCGTTTTGAGGCAGCGGTTCACCATTGCCGGGCTCTTGAGGACGAGCCGGCTCCGGAAGTCCTCCTTCACATCAAGCCCGTCGCTTTCACCAATGCGCAAGACGACGCCCGCTACTTCGGGAAAGTCGGTGAAAAAACGGTCGAGAAGACCCGAGAGAAATTCGCGCTGCCTCTTCTCGTTTCGACCGAGTTGTTTTTCGATCGTCGGAGTCAGTGTGAGGATGTCCATCGTCAGGTAGACCTGGAGCCCCTCTTCGTGAATGATGCGGAAGAGTTCGCGGAACTCCTCGCGATAGATCTCGACGCGCCCGGCGACCGCTTCCTCGAGATAGTGGTGTCGCGCGAGGTGCGGCACGTCGTCGAGGGTGACCCCGTTGTAGCCGATCGTGGAGACACTGCGGCAGAAGGTTCTCATGTCCTCGCGCACCTTGAGGAAAGCCTCGCGCAATTCCTCCGCTTCCATCTCCTGGAACCGCATCCACGGCAGCTTTGACCAGTTGATGCGGAAACGCTCGTAACCCGGAAAAAACGGGCCGATCGCATCGATCAGGTAGAGCGGGGAATCGAGGGCGGGTAAGTCCACGGCGGAAAGAGGGGGTTCTTAGTTCAACCGGCGCCAAGTCGCAACGGATTCATCGTGTGGCAACAGCGACAACGCGTGTCGGATTTGTCACTTCGTAGCGTTTTTCACACCAGCTTGAAACCCACTCCGTGCCTCGTGCGACGGAATACCGGGGCGCCTGCGACAAATCTTCAACCGACAGCCACGGCACCTTTTCCATCCCTTCGGAAGAGGTGCAGGCGGCACCGGCCTGAACGACGATTGCGGATTTCTTGAAATTTTGGGGAGGGCCCCCGCGTATGGGAGGGAGGAATCCCTCTTCCCCTTTTCCGGGGAATACCGTATCAGTTAGCCTTCGATCATGAAATCCCTGAAAACCCGCCTCATCCGTCTCCTCACCAATCCCGCGGCCATCGCCGTCGTCGCCGCGATCGGCGTGGCGGCTGCGGTCTTCTCGCTCACCTCGTGCGGAGAAAAAGCCTTCGCCGCCGTCGAGAAAACGAAGATCGTCTTCATCGCCGGCAAAAAGAGCCACCCTTCCGGGCAACATGAGTTCAACGCGGGAGCCATCCTCCTCGCCCGCGCCCTTAATGAGCAAAGCGGCCTGCCCGTCGAGGTGAAGGTCGTCCACAACGGTTGGCCAACGGATGAAACGGTCTTCGAAGGAGCCAAGGCCATCGTGATCTACTCCGACGGCAACGCGAGCCATCCCGCCAACGGCAACGAGGCGAAGATCGAAGCGATGCTGGCGAAGGGCGTCGGGATCATGTGCATGCACTACGCCGTCGAGGTGCCCAAGGGCGAACAGGGCGAACGTTTCAAGAAGTGGATCGGCGGTCACTACGAGAGCGGCTACTCCACCAATCCCCACTGGACCGCCGGGGTCGAGATCAAGGAAGGTCACCCCATCAGCCGCGGCGTGCCCGGCTTCAGCGCGAACGACGAGTGGTATTACAACATGCGCTTCGCTGACCCGAAGACGGCCGAGGACATTGTCACCAGCGTGCCAACGCGGGAGAAGATCAACCGCTACATCCACTGGACTCCCGACGGCGAAAAGGGCCTCGGCAAACGCCAGACGATGATGTGGGCGGTCGAGCGTCCGGACGGCGGACGCGGCATCGGTTTCACCGGCGGCCACTGGCACCGCAACTGGGCGATCGATGATTTCCGCAGGCTCGTCCTCAACGCGATCCTCTGGACTGCGAAGGTCGAGGTGCCCGACAGCGGAGTCGCTTCTCAACCCGTCACCGAAGCGCAGCTCAACGAAAACCTCGACCCGAAGGACAAGATGGAGCAAGTCGCCCTGCCTTCAAAAGCCGACCTCACCCAGCCTGCCTCCGAGAAGGTCGAGTTTCGCTGGCCCGGGAAGAAGTGACCGTGATCCCGTGAAAATCGGCCTGCTCGATTCCGGTGTCGGTGGTCTTTCGGTCTTGCGTGAGATCCACCGGCTCCTTCACTCTGTCTCGCTGCACTACGTCGGCGATTCGGCTTGGTGTCCCTACGGCACGAAGAGCCCCGAAGTGATCCAGCAGCGGGTCTTCGAAATCGCCGACTATCTCCTCGGCCACGGCGCCGAGATCCTCGTGATCGCCTGCAACTCCGCCACGATCCAGGCGGTCGGGGCCCTACGGGCCGAATATCCCCTGCCCGTCGTCGGGATGGAGCCGGGCGTGAAACCGGCCGCAGAGCGCACCCGCACGGGCGTCATCGGCGTGCTCGCCACCGAGGCCTCCCTCGCGGGGGAGAAATTTCACCAACTCGTCAACACCCACGCGAGCGGAGTCCGGGTCATCACGCGGCCCTGTCCGCGCTTTGTCGAACTCGTCGAGGCCGGGATCCTCGATGGACTGGAGGCCGAAGCGGCCGTCGATGAAGCCCTCTCGCCCCTCCTCGAAGCGGGCGCGGATGTATTTGTGTTAGGGTGCACGCATTATCCGTTCTTGCGACCGGTGATCGAGCGGCGTTTGCCGGAAGGTTCCGTCGTAGTCGATACGGGACCGGCCGTGGCGAAACGGGTCGCCTCCCTGCTGCCCGCGGTTGATCCGGAAGCGCCGTCCCTGATCCACATCGAGACAACCGGCGACATCGGCCGACTCGAGGCTTTGCTGCCGCGCTTGCTACCCGGAATGGCGGTCATCAGCACCGCGTGCCAGATCGGCGGAGAGGCTT
>QQNE01000136.1 GCA_003402735.1 Verrucomicrobiota bacterium | reverse complement strand
TCTCTTTAGAAGACAACCTTGGTGCGCAAACCGGCGATGACGGCATTGTCCCGCTCCCGGAACGTGGGGCGAACGACTTGCAGGTCGGCGGTCACATGAAGCCAAGGTGCGACGGCCATCCGATAAAAGACCTCGGCCCCGCTCTCGTCGCGCGCTGGCAGGCCAAAGAGTTGCAGACCTTCTTTCAGGCCAAGGGCGTAACCGACGGAAAAGGCGGCAATCCCGAACCGATCCAGACTGCGCCCTGGGAAGGGACTGGTGCCGCTGAAACCGCCGAGCACCGACCACTGGACAGGGTTGGGATTCCCGTCGGAAAGCGCGGCCTGACCGAAGAAACCGGCGGACTTGGTGGGATCGGCGCCGTCCCGCCAGACCGTTTGCTCAAAGGCATAGGCCGAATACCAGCGATTCTCGGTCTTGGCCGGTGGTGGCGTGGTGGGCAACAGCAAGTAAGGATCGGCCAGGCTGATGCCGTCCTGGGTGCCAAAGGCTCCGGAGACGATCTGTTTGCCCGAGCGGTCAAAGAAGTTGGTGGCGATTTCAACCGATCCATTCAGGGTGACCCCTTCCGCGAAAGGCTCGGGCAGTCCGCTCTGCATCGTGGCGCTGACGGGGTCGTAGACCATGAGCGTGAATTTGGCAGGGTCCGTCTTCAGCGAGAGAATGCCTCCGAAGATCATTGGCGGAGTGATGCCGGAAATCGGGGCGGTGAACTGGAGGTGTTGGAACAGGTCGACCCCCCGGCCTCCGCTGAACTCCCTCCCGGCGGCGTAAAGATCCACGGCATTGATCTTCCCAAACATCACCGTGACGGCATCACCGATCCGCTGCGACGCGTAGAGGGAGAGGTCGACCAACGGGGCATTCGCTCCTGGAAAGGTCAGCGCCAGATTGTTTGGCAACACCGCCCCGCCAGCCGGGGAGGCGGATTGACCGGAGTTGAATTCCAAGTGCGAATGCAGGCCGAAACCCGGCCAAGTGCCGAACCCGGATCCATCCGCGTGGAAAAAAAGGTCCACTTTCGAACCGCTCTGCCAAAGATGCGGACCATCCCCGGAGGCAAGGCCCTGATAAAAATGAGTCGCCGATGCGGACAGGCTGAGCCCTTGGTCACGAAGGGGTGCTCCCGCCCCAAACCAATCGCCCGTCAACGTCTTGTGTTCCAGGACGGATCCGCCCCCGCTCGGAGGTGCGAGGTCACCGATGCCGCCGGAAGCGGTGAGAGAGACCGTGATCCAGAAAAGAAAAAACAAGGAGGTTTTCACCGAGAAGGACATGCCTCCGGCACAGAATCCTCAGGGCCACGCGAGGTCAAGCGAGTTTCGCGTCACCAGCGCGGGGAAAATCGAGAAGGGAACCGGACGCGGCCAATCTGATTCCACCTGGCGGCTTCCGCGATGCTTTCGCCGTTCTCTCGCATTGCCCCAACTCTTGCAATGTTTGCGAATTGGCTCCACAAAAATCGTTTCCGGGAGTGTCCAACGACGATGAAAACTGCCCCCTGGCGACTCTTCCCAATGCAACGTAGCAAAATCCGGTTCCGGCGGCGGTTTCGTCTGACTTTCCCGCCCTTTCAGCGGCCTTCAGCCCGAAGCGCAGCGACAACACCGACGCGCTCTGCGCCCTCACCGCCCACTCCCAATTCGAATGCGGCAGCACCGCATGGAATAGCTTGTGGTCGAACTCTCGGCCCCCTCTTTGAGTCGCCAGCCTCTCACCCTGCGCTGGAAGGTGCGCAGCAGGCCGGGATGAATCCGCTCTTTTTGCCCGACATCCTGTGCCGGATGCTCGAAGAGGGCCTTCGCCTCCAGTTCGGGAGCCTGCCGAAGCATCTTTCTGCCCAGGCTGCGCTCCCGGACGAGCTTGATGAGTTGGGTTCGCTTGACCATAACCCGAAACGGCACCCGCCGCCCCGCCCGGCGTCAACGAACAACTCCACAAAACGCCCGAAAATCGTCCCCGCCCAGCGGTCAATTTTAATTGTCGTCAGCGGGCAAGTTTCGTTGTCGGTCGACACTTTTGGGATGTGGTGGAAAAGGAGCATCTCCGCGAGCTGTTGACCAAGCTGTTGGCGTTCAGCGTGTTGGAGATGATGACCTTCTGCCTCAGGGGAACCCATTTTCAGTTCCTCCTCGGCGTGCTGTCGGAGCGCGAAAGCCTGGAGGCCATGAGCGATCAGCCTCCCGGCGAACTTGCGGGCCCGGGAGCCGAAAGTTACTCTCCGTTCCATATCCGCGCCCCGTGGATTGGCTGCTAAATCCGGGAATGGTGGGCCACGGAAAATGAGGGAATTCGCACAAATCTTCCATTTCCCCAACAGGTGACCGGCTTTCCCATCGCATGCTCGCTGGATCAATCTGCGGAAATCTGCGGAAATCTGGGAAATCTGCGGATACCATTGTGAGTAATAAATCTCGGAGCGTAAATTCACCGATCCGCTGCGTCGTGGCCAGCACCCCTGCGCATTCCATCCAACCGAACCAAGGAGAAAATCATGAACGTCAATAATACCAACCCCACCTGGGAGCACGACGAGCTCATCCACGGCTACTGGGTGATCCAGGAACATCTGCTCGCCACGGAATATCCCGGCGCCAAGGAGCCGGAGAAGGCTCGGCAGAAGCTGGCGACGCTGATCGACGCCGGCATCACCTCGTTCGTCGACCTGACCGAGGCCGGCGAGATGACCTGGGGAGGTGACCGGATGAAGCCTTACGACGCGCTGCTGCACGATGTCGCCGCCGAGCGCGATAAGGCCGTCAACTACAGGCGCCACCCCATCCGGGACCAGTCGATCACCAGCGACGGCCACTATGACGAGATCCTCGAGCACATCCGTGCCGAACTCGCAGACGGCAGGGGCGTCGTAGTGCACTGCTGGGGTGGGAAGGGGCGCACCGGAACGGTGGTGGGGGCCTGGCTCATCGACGCCGAGCGCCTGGGCTATCCCGCGGTGCTCGACCGGATGAAGGACCTGCGTCGCGGGTCCCGCAAGGACGACCAACCGGTGCCCGAGTCACCTGAGCAGCACGACGTCCTTCGCCGTCGCGCCCAGCAGAAGGGAGCCTGACATGACCACCCACAACTGGTTCGAACGGCTCGTGGGCTTTACCGAGAGCGACGGTTATGCCGCCACCCAGAGCCGGCTGGCCGTCGAGGGGGACCAGCTGGTCTCCAAGGTCAACGGCAAGCGCTACGGAATCGGACACCTGACATTGCCGACGCTGGCCGAACTGCGCTCTCGGGTGAATCCAGCTCGGGGGCAACGCAGTTCGACGGGCGTGGTGGTCGGCGATGTGCGGGACCTGCACTCCGATCCCGAGTTCGAGGGCGCGCTGTTTCAGGTGGCCTCGCAGTTCAACCTGCTGGAGATGGTCCAAGCGTGCGTCACCCCCGAGGAGGGTGTGGCGGGCTACGCCTACGACCTCACCCAGGGGCCGGCGTGCGCCATAGCCGCTGGGGCCGGGACCATCTACCGAAACTACCTGGTGCCGGTGGGCGGAGGGATCGGCCAGACCCGTGACCGCCAACTCGATGCGCTGGCCGGTGTGGGAGCGGCCCTGTCCGATCTGACCGGGCTGCATATGTCGGCGTTGTGGCAGATGCGCAACGGCTACGCGCTGTGCACCGCGCAGGGGCTCGCGGCGATCAACGAGGTTCTTGACACCGCATCCGAGGAGGTGCTGGACGGGCTGCGCGGGAAACTCGCGATCGGCCTGCACCACGACGTCGAAGTCACCGACGGCAGCGGCCGGCGCGTCTCGCAGGCCTACTGCTCGGCGCTTCCGGTCTCCTACTCGATGCTGCCCAGCAGCGATTGGGCCTCGTTCGGGTGCCTGGTGTTACAGGCGTCCTACGAGGCGACCCTGCTGGCCGCAGTGGAGCAGGCGAGTGGCGGCGGCTCCAACACGGTGCTGCTGACGCGGATCGGGGGCAGTGCGTTCGGCAACGACGACGGCTGGATCGACGATGCGATCGAGCGGGCGATGGGGATCGTCGGTGATGCGGGCTTGGACATCCGTTTCGTGGAGCGCTCGCGGCGGTGAACGCTGCGACGATCCGTCGAGCACGTCCACCGCGTCGCCGTCCGACATGCAGAGACCAGCGTGACCGGCTCCCCGGTCAGCGCCGAGAGGGCGTTCGAGAACTCACCGAGCCCCTGTCCAGCGACAATGAAAAATTCCCTTAGCGACAATGAAAACTGACTCCTGGCGACCCTTCCCAGTGCAACGTAGCAAAATCCGCCGCCCGTAGCCGATGTCGTCGAGAATGAGCGCGTCGTTGCGGTCCAGCTTTTTCAGTTCGGCTTCCAACCTCAGGTCGCGCTTGGCGGCCAACAGCTTGCCCACCCGCTTGAATGCTGGCCGAAACAACACCCGTTTGCCATGGCGCAGGATGAGTTCCCGGCCCAGTGCCGCTAAGAAGTGCGTCTTGCCCCGCCCGGGCAAACCGAAGGCCGGGACGTTGACCGCGCGATCGACGAAAGCGCCTCAGACTCGCTGCCAGCTCGGCGACCATGGTCTTCATCAAGCCGAGCCGCACGATTCCCCTCAGGTGATCGCGGAGAATCTTGGTGGCTTGGTCATCGTCAGCTTGCGCGACCTGCTGAAGGATTTTCCCAGGCGTCTGGTCAGATGATAACCTCCCGACTGCCGTAAAATTGGTAGTTCGCCCAGTCCGGTTGCCCGGAGTCGTAGAGGGTTTGGCGCGCCTGACGAATGGCCTCTCCGAGCGCGATCCGGCTTGTCAAGGCCCGATAAATCTTGATCGCGAAGGTGGCGGCGGAGTTGTCCTGGACCTGCCATCGGTTTCCGATCAGACCGGCGACCCCGGCTTCGAGCACAGCCTCGGCGAGGCTGGCTTGGACGCGCGCCTGGGTGTCGCCAGATCCGATCATTTTGCTGCTCAGGCAGGCGTTGAGGAAGACGAGCATGGGCGGACGGCCCGGGTCGGTGGTTCCCGCCCGGGCTGCCGTCTGGCGACGCTCTTTGCGGCGACGCAGAATGGTATCGCGCAATTCTTGGGCGGTGAGGAAGCCTTGTTTGAACTTGAGCCCGCTCTTTTTCGGGTTGGAATCGAAATGCCCGTGGCCTGCGTAGTGGATGAGGTCGTAGCGGCCGGTCCCGATTTCATCGAGCACCTTCGACAGGGTGGCCTGGCGGCTTCCGATCAGACTCTTGATTTCGAACCTTGGCAGGGTGATGGAGCCCAATTCTTCCTGGATCTGTTCGGCTTCTTTCAGGGTGGCCTTGAGATCGTCGGTTGGGTTCGCCACCAGGAGAAGCCGGTAGCAGCCCTTGGCCGCAAAGTTGGAGACTGGGTCGGCATTCTCGGAAGCGAGACGGCGGCAGAAGCCCACGTGGAGCGCGGGGTGTGAGACGGTTCCGTCCTTGTCCTTGAAAGCGAGCATTTCAAACGGAATGTCGGAACAGGAGAGATCGTGGAGGATCTCCCAGGGATTCGAGCGGTTTTCCTGGACGCATTGCCGCACGGATTCCGAGAGGACCCAGTTCGTGAGTTCCATCCCGATTTCCCCGTGCTTGGCGAAGTTGGGCGGAAGGCCGCTGTTGGCATCAAACGCGTCCTTGAGTTTCGACCAGTCGATCGTCTTTGAATCCTTGGGGACCACTCCGCCGCCACCGGTGCCTCGGGCGAACTGTTGGATGACCTGGGGTCCCTTGCGATTTTTGTTGGGCAGTTGACTAAAGTCGAGGAACAGGGGCACCCGCAGGTTTGTGGGAATCTGGGGTTCAAGTTCGGAACAGGAGAGATTTCCTCCGGCCTGATCCACGCGATTCAGAACGTGCTCCTTGATTTTGTCATAACGGCCGGTGTCGATCTCGCAAAGGGCAATGTTCTGGATTCCGTCCGCGGTTTGATTGAGAAAGGCATCCAGAATCAGGTCGGCCGAGTCCTCCGGGGTGAGTCCGAGATTGACCCCGATGGGAACGATCGAAAGCGAAGCGATCCGGTAATCCCGGGCGCAGTCGATGAAGGCATCCAGCGCCTGGCGAACCCTTGCCTTGAGTTCGGTTTCGGAGTCCGTTGGTTTCAACGGCTTCATCCACTGGAGGAGGACGAAATCTCCCGTCAGTTCGTTGCTGGTGATGGGGAGAGCTTGGGCGCGGTCGGAGGCCTGGGACCCCAGACTCTTTTGCAAAAGTCCCGGCACCTTCTCATTCAGGGCGGCATCGGCGCCGCGGAGCCGCGCGCCCTTCAGCATGATGACGGCGTAGGCTTCCGTGTCTGGAACGTCGATGAACGATCCGTTGAACAGGGCGATGTTCAG
>QQNE01000135.1 GCA_003402735.1 Verrucomicrobiota bacterium | reverse complement strand
TGCCGAATCCATCGTTCCCGGTAGATCCGCTGCCGTCGTGTCCTGAGAAGACGGGCAAAGGCCTCCACATTGCCATCGCCCCAACTCGCAATCTGCTTGAACCGATAGACGCCCACGCTCTGCAACGCCTCCTCGAAAGCGCCCCCGATCCCCTTCACCCGCTTGAGGTTATCGACCTCTTGCGGACGGCTCACGTAGACGATTCCGTAATCGGCATCCACTTCGACGTCCTCCCCGGGAAACTCCTCGCCGACCCGACCCTGCAACTCAGCGGGCCCCGGTTGCTGCTCTCCCCACTCTGTCTCCACCGGCACCGTCTCCCGCTCCAGACGCCGCGCCTGGGGCAACCACCGGTCCCGCGCAATCTGGTCCCCCGCAATTCCCAAGGATTGCTCGAACACGCCCACCGTCGAGGCGGACCAATGCGCGATTTGCCGGAACTGATAAATCCCAAACTGATTGAGTTGGCGCTCCAAACGGGGACCGACTCCCTCAATCCGCTTCAGGTCGTCCACCCATTCCGGCCTCTGATCGAAGACGATTCCAAACCGCGGATCAATCCGCAGCCCGGACTCTCCATCAAAGTGCTGCCGCATGATCTGGTGATAATCGACCCCTGGCGGCGCCACAAACAGGTCATCGGCCTCGTCCGCCTCCACCAGTTCCGCCAACTCCGCCGCCTGACTGACCCATTTCTCCCGCTCGATTCGGTCCCCCAAATCCAGGCGCTCGGCGTGATTCGCAACCTGCCCCGGCGTCCACGCGGCAATCTGCCGATACCGATAAACCCCGGAAAGATGCAAACGCCTCTCCAGGACCAGCGAGACCCCGCCGATCTGCCGGAGGTCATCGATCTTGGCGGGACGATCCCGATAAACAGGACCCATCGCCTCATCAAACACCAGGGCCGGTTCCTCCGGCACCGCCGACGGACGCAACTCCGGGTTTGGCGCCGCGATCAGATTTTCAGGTTCCGGCGCGGATGGCTGAACCTTGGCCTCCGCCCCCTTCTCCTCCTCAGGCTCGACGACTGGGGACGGTTCCGGAACGCTCGGAGCTGTCTCCCCGGCAGACCGTCTCGGCCCCGGGGAGTCCGGCTTTCCCACGGCGGCTGGTCCCGCATCTGGCACAACAGACTGCGACGCCGCCAATTGCTGCGCTCTCCGGATCCAGCCATCCCGGTAGATCTGCTCGGCCGGCAACTGCAGACGGGCCGCAAACGTCTCGACATGCCACGGCGCCCATCGCGCGATCTGCAAAAAGCGCCAGACTCCGGCGGCCTGCATTGCCCGCTCGATCAGGCCGTTGATCCCCGGAATTTCCTTGAGGTCATCCGCCCGGGCGGGAGCCTCGGTGTAAAGAATTCCACAATCCTCATCCGCACGAACCGATTGACCGGGAAACTCGGCACGGATCATGGCTTCCAACTCCACGGTGCCCGGCCGGTCCAGGCCCCACTCCAACGAGGCCGCGTAGACGAGCTTGAGCAGCCTCTTGGCCTGGGGAACCCACTTGTCCCGCTCGATCCGCTCTTTCTGACAAAACAAACGGCGAGCAAACTCCGCGACATTTGCGTCCGACCACCGGGCGATCTGCTTGAACCGGTAAACCCCAAGCTCATTCAGTTCCCGTTCCATCTGGGCCCCGATGCCGTTGATCGCACTCAGATCATCCCTCACCCGCGGCTCCGCATCATAAAGAATCCCGAGAGCTCCATCGCCCCGCGCACCGGGATCGTTCGCGAAATCGCTCTTCAAGGCCGCCTCGTGATCCACCAGGGAAGGAGCCACGAAGGAACGAGCCCGCTCTTCCTCCGCCAGCGCCGCCCATTCCCGGGCCTGTCCCACCCAGTTTGACTGCCGCACCCGGGGCCCAAGTTTCAAGCGGGCCCCGAATTCCTCCACCTGGGGATCGGACCAGCTGGCAATTTGCCGGAAGCGATAGACCCCTAGTTTTTGCACCTGAGCCTCCCACCGATGGCCCAAGCCCCGAATCAAATGCAGGGGATCGACTTCCGCGGGTCGCTGCCGATAGACAAACCCGAGCCGCTCGTCCGCCTCCAAGTCGGGTTGTGCCGACAAAACGCGACGCAAATCCACATCGAGCCCGTCGAAAACCGGTTGCACCGGCAGCGGATGTTTGCAGGAGAGGTTCGACGCCAACGGAATCCACCGGTCCCGATAAATCCTCTGGGCCGAGGTTCCCAACTGCTTGGCAAATGCCTCGACGTTGGCCACCGACCAATTGGCAATCTGCTTGACGCAGTAAACTCCGAGCCGATTCAGCACCTGCTCCACCTGGGCGTCGATCCCCGTCAGCACCTTGAGATCATCCACGTGACTCGGCCACCCGGAGTAAATGATCCCAAGTTCCGGCTCCGGTCGCACCGCTTCCCCGGCAAACTCCTCCTCGATGCGCGCCTGGTAATCCGCCAGGGAGGGCGCTTCCACTCCCCAAGCCCGGTTTGCCGAATACGTCTCCCGGTGCAGCCGACGCGCCTGAGGAATCCACTTGTCCCGCTCAATGCGGTCCTTCAGGCAGGAAAGATTCTCCGCGATTTGCGTCACGTTGGTGTCGGTCCAATTCGCGATCTGCAGGTAACGATAGACCCCGCACTCGTGAAGCTCGCCCTCCATCCGCTTGCCAATGCCATCGATGGCCGTCAGGTCATCCGCCACTGCCGGAGCCTGATCAAAAACGATGCCGGAATAAGGATCGACCCGAACCCCCGGTTCATCAGACAGTTCGCGCTGCACGATGGCCATCTGATCGAGTTGAGCCGGCGCGAAAAAGCTCTCCTGATGCTCGGCCCGTCGCCAAGCCGCCAACTCCCGGGCCTGCTCCACCCAACGCTCACGCTGGATCCGCTCCCGAAAATGCATGCGGGCGGAAATGGCAGTCACTCGGGCCTCATCCCAGTTTGCGATCTGGCTAAACCGGTAAATGCCGAGCCCGTTCAGCATGCGCTCCAGCTTGGGACCGATGCCGCAGATGGCCTTCAAATCGTCCGTCAACGCTGGGCGCGCCGTGAAAACGGATCCCAAATCGGGGTCGGTGACCACCCCATGTTCAAACCCGGGGGTTTCCGGATCCGGGTCACTTTCCACCGCCACCGGTTCCTCCTCCCTCTGCTCCTCATCCAGCTTGGCAGCCTGCGCCATCCAAGCCTCGCGATACACCTGGTCCGGCAGAAACCCGAGCTTCTTCCCGAGAGCCCGCACGTTGGCTTCCGACCACCACGCCACCTGACGGAACCGATGAATGCCGCAGACGCCCAAACTCCGGGCCAAGCTCTCGGAAATTCCCCGGACCCGGCTCAAATCATCCTGGCGGCGGGGCCGTGAACCGGAAACAAACCCGAACTTCCCATCCACCCGCACGGATTGCCCCGGGAACAACTCGGTGAGCAACTCCTCAAACCGATCCACCGAAGGCTTGGGCTCTGCCCAACGGGTGGCCTGACCGTAAACGCGCAAATGTTGCCAGCGCGCCTGCGGGATCCATTTGCCGGTCTCGATCACTTCCCGGTCGATCCCGCACGCCTCCGCGAAGGCGGACACGTTGGCGTTCGACCAATGCCCGATCTGCTTGAAGCGGAACACGCCCCGCTGCTGCAACGCTTCCTCCAGAGCAAATGTGATCCCCCCGATCTTGCAGAGGTCATCCACCACCGGGGGCCGCTGGTCATAGACGATTCCAAATCGCGGATCCGCCCGCACCCCGGTTTCGCCATCAAATTCCTTTTCGATCACCACAAAATGATCGACCTCGGGCTCCGCCACAAATCGCCCATCCTCGCCCGCACACCCCAGGATCGCCAGAATCCGCGCTTGCGGACGCCAGCGCTCCCGCTTGATCCGGTTGCCCAAGTCCAGGTCCCCCGAGATCACGTCGACGACGTCCGCAGGCCAGAGCGCAATCTGCCAGAACCGGAAGATCCCGTGCTTGCCAAGCGCCGCGACAAGCTCTCCCCCAATCCCGCGGATCCGGGACAAATCATCCTTCACCACCGGAGCTTCCCGGTAAATGTAGCCGAGATCCTCCCGCCAGATCACCCCTTCCTCCCGCGTGTAACGGACCAACGGATCTGTCTCGGCCGCCACCGCCGGAATGACCGACGCCGCCTTCCGGGCGAGCTCCGTCGCTTGCCCCACCCAATCCTCCCGAGCGATCCGCTCCGCCGGGACGCCAATCCACCGGGCGAACGCTTCCAGGTTGGCCTCCGCCCAGTTCGCGATCTGCTTGAATCGCCACACCCCCGAGGCGTTGAGCCGCGCCGCGAGAAGCGGTTCCATCCCCTGAATTTGCGTCAGATCATCTCCCAGCAGAGGACGGCGCGTGTAGAGAATCCCGAGATCTTCATCGATCCGCACCGGTTCTCCGGAGAATTCCTCCGCAATTCTTTGCCGATAGGCCTCCAACGCCGGGCGGCGAACGGACCACGGCCCTCGGAGCTGATAAGTTTCGTCATGCAGTTGCCGCGCCCGCTCCGGCCACTTGGCCGCCTCCAGTTCAGCCTCCCCAATCCCCAGCACCCGGGCAAACTGGGCCCGGTTCGCCGGCGTCCAGGCAGCGACCTGTTTGAACCGATAAACACCGTGCCGGTGCAGAACATCCTCCGTCCCTTCGCTGACCCCGGGCAAGCGCTTCAGATCATCCCGAATCGTGGGCGCATCGTCGTAGACGATTCCGTATTGCCGATCGATGCGCGCCCCCGCTTCGTCCCCAAACTCCCGGGCAAGCGCTTCAAACTGTGAGTCCACCAAGGGCGCCACCAAGGGGGAACGCTCCTCATCCGAACGACGAATGGGCTGCAGGTGCGTCAACTGAGCCGCCTGACTGAGCCACCTCTGTTGATAGATCGAGCCCCGGGGAATCCCCAGCCAGACCTCGAAGGCCTGCACGTTCGTCTCCGACCAATCCGCGATCTGTTTGTAACGATAAACGCCGGACGCATTCAGGCGCGCTTCCAGCTCCGCCGTGATTCCCGTGACCCGTTTCAGATCGTCACACAGATCTGGCGCCCCCGCATAAAGAATGCCCAACTCCTCATCCGCCCCCACTTCATCATCCGCATACGCCTCGTCCATGCGGCGCTCGTAATCGGCAGGCGAAGGCCGCGGCGTCGTCCAAACCGGACTCGCAGTATCAAATTCCCGCTGCAACCGATCCGCTTCTTGCACCCACCGCTCCACCGTCACCCGGGATGGATCGATCCCCAACACCGCGGCGACTTCCCGTCCGTTGCGCGGGCTCCAGTTCGCGATCTGTTTGAAACGGTAAATCCCGATCTCCTCAAGCCGCCGCCGCTCGTCCGGCGTGATGCCGGAGATCAAGGTCAGGTCGTCCACCACCTGCGGTCGTTCCCCGTAAACCACGCCCGCCCGGCGGTCGATCCGCACCCCGGTCTCCCCAGCGAAATGATCTTTCAAAATTTCGAAGGGATCCCTCTCCGGCGGATCTCCCAATGGCTTGTCAGGCTCCGGCTGCGGCGGCGGTTCCGGCGTCGGCTCCTTGTCCAGTTCCGCGGCCTGAGCAATCCATCTTTCCCGGTAGATCCGGTCCGCCGGTCCGCCCAACCATTCCGAGACTGCGACCACGTTCCGGGCGGACCAGTTCGCGATTTGCCGGAGGCGCCACACGCCCCCGGCGTTCAAACGGGACTCGAGGGCCGCGTCAATCCCATGGATCCTGGTCAGATCATCCGCATTTGGGGGGCGAGTGGCATAAAGAATCCCCGCCGCCTCGGACAACTGCACCGGTTCACCGAAGAACACCTCGGCGGCCCGCCGTCCGTAGTCTTCTAAGCTGGGTTCATCCTCCGCCCAGACCGGGCTGGCGGCATAAATCACCCGCTGCAGATTCACCGCCTGCGACACCCACTTCTGCTCTTCGATTCGCGACTTTGCCAAGCCCAACCGTTCGGCAACCGCCCCCACATTCCGATCGGTCCAGGCACCGATCTGCTTGAACCGGTAGATGCCCAACCGTTGCATCGCCTCTTCCGAAGCGGCATCCACCCCCTGAATCAACGTCAACTGGTCCCAGACCCGAGGAGCCTCCGGGTAGACAATGCCCAAATCCAGGTCCACGATCGCCTCTTCTCCAGCAAATTCCGTCGCCAAAATCGCGGCAGCATCGACATCCGAACGCGCCCGGTAAAACGGATGCTGCGAGGCCTCGGACAAAATCGCCAGCTTGCCGGCCTGCCAAACCCACTTCTCGCGCTCGATTCTTGTCCCGAAACCACAACGGGCCGCGACCGCCGCTGCCTGGGAGGGCGTCCACCCGGCAATCTGCCAGAACCGGAAAACTCCGAGGCCCTGCAAAGCCTCTACCTCCGCAGCCCGCACGCCCCGGATCAGCTGCAATTCATCAATCAAGCCGGGACGCCCCTTCCGGAACACCGCCCCGAACTCGGAATCCTCCGGGCCCGCCTCCCGCTCCATCTCGACCGGGACGTGGGGCTCTGCTGGCACCTCGGGGACGCGGGGCTCTGCTGGCACC
>QQNE01000134.1 GCA_003402735.1 Verrucomicrobiota bacterium | reverse complement strand
GGTTCATTGATTGGATTTTCGTTTTCGAGCCCGCCCTCCCACGAGTCACCGATCTGCGTGGGTTGGTGGGGGGCGACCACATCCTATCCTCCCGCGCTGCGGCATCGCGTGAGGGCGTCGGTCGGTTGGCAGGTGCAGACAGGCCATCTCCCACCTGAATCTGCGGCAGCGTCGTCGCTACACGGTTGCGGATCATTGGGGCGGACAGCATGTCCACCCTACCGAAATCCTTCGCGCTCTTCGTGGTTGAAAGGCAGCCTCCTCCTCACCACTTGACCTGGAAACAACCCGTTTGGAAACCTCACTCAAGCCGGAGCATTCGGCGCGCCTCGACCGGGTCAATCCCAGCAGCAACCAAACGTTCCAAGGCCAGATTCAAGCCTTCCTCCCGGCCCTTCTCCATTCCTTCTTCGATCCCGTCGAGGATCAACGCTTCCAGGGCTGAGCGGGCTTCATGAGCAACCTTCATCTTCGTTGAACCGAGTTCCTTGATCCTGATCTTTCGTTCCTCCGGGCGGGCCGCCGCGAAAAGGTAAAGCAGCGCCACCCGTCCTATGCTACCCCGTTCTCGACCGCCCGGCAAGCGTTCCATTTCCTGGCACACCACGGCCAGACCACTCGCGGCGGCGCCCTGGCCCGCCAGCTTCATCACCAGCAAAATCAGGCGGAGCACATCCGGGTTCACGCCCCCCAGATCGGTGCCCTGCAACGATTCCAACCCGTAAGTGAAATCCGGCACGAAACCGCGCAGGTCGTCGCCGGGAAGTTCCACCAAGTCCCGCAAGAACAATGACGCGTTCCAGGGCGTTTTGCCTTGGTAAAGCACCAGAGGCAAGATGAACGGCAACCGAGGGGAACGGGAATCCGAAGCCAGGTGACGCTCCCAGATTTTCACAAGGTAAAACAAGAGCCGCAAGACCATCAGGCGGTCCGGTTCCCGCTGGTGTTCGAAGAGCACGTAGATATAGATCGCCCCATCAACGTCACCGCCCTCGCAACGCCAGAGCAGGTCCGACTGGGAACCGCGCAGCTCCTCGGAAATGAAGCTCACGTTCTCCAACCGCATTCGGCCAGGGTCGGACACAAATCGCCGGACCGATTCCGGAACCACCCGCACAAAATAGCCCGACGCCATCTCCGCCGTCCCGAACGCTCGACGGAAGAAGTGATCGTGCGGATGATGGAGGTCGAAGTCCGCTTCGCTCGCGCAGCCCGCCGGGTCCGCTCCGTCGTCGTTGGCAATGCCCATCGGTCACCCTCCTGCCCAGTGTGCTGAGTCGCAAATCGAAAATCGGAGCAAGGGAGACTCCCTCAATTGATTGGAACTGCCTTTTCGAACTCGCCCGGTCACGGATCACCGGTCAGCGCGGGAGGATGGGGGGCCAAAGCCGTAGCGGAAGCGCCTATGCTTTCCCGCGGAGAGGTTTGTGACAGCGGAATGCCCGGGGGATTCCGCTACGAGACTCATCGCAGGAAATCGCTTCTTCCCGACAGATGAGGGCGGGATTTTCAGGTCAGCCCAAGCTCGTCCCGGCTCCGGTCTTGAAACCTCACCTTCAGCCAATCGAACCCGACGGTCCGATCATAACGCGCCTCATGCTCCACGTGATCGTGCGCCTCCAGAATGGTGACGCCTTCCACCCGCCCGATCAACTTCTGCAACAGGGTGCGGACCAGCAGCCGGGCGTGCGGCGCTCCCAAACAGAGATGCGCTCCAAACCCGAAGGAGAGGTGCGGGTTTGGCTTCCGATCCAGCCGGATCTCGCCCGGTTCCGCGAACACCGTTTCATCCTGGTTCGCCGAAGCCCAGCAGAGCGACACCCGCCCTCCCGGTGGCACGGTCACCCCATGAACCTCTGTCTCCACCGGACAAACCCGTCCGATGTGGGTCAACGGCATGAACACCCGAAAAAATTCCTCGGATGCGTGGGTGACCCGCTTGGGATCCGCCCTCAGAAATTCCAACGCCTCCGGGTGCCGCCCAAAATGCGCCACGATCGAAGAGATGGTGTGAATGATCGTGTCTCGCCCACCGGCGAATGTCAGGTTGCCAAAGCCCATGCACTCCTCACGGGTCAACTTCCGCCCGCGAAATTCAGCCTGTGTCAGGGCGCTGAAAAAATCCGGCCCGGGATTTCTCTCCGCCCGGTCAAATTGGGCGTGAAGGTAGGCTTCCAACGCATCCCCCTTCTTGGCCCCGTCCCCCACCTTGAAAACGTGAATTCCCCACCCGATCCAAATCTCCGCCTCGGATTCAGGCACATTGAGGAGGTAGGTCAGGGCGCGCGATTGAATCGGCAATGCGAATTCCTCCACGATCTCGATCGACTTCCGTCCCAGAGCCGCATCCAGCATCCGGTCGATCAATGCCTCCACCTGGCCAATGACTTCTGGAAGTTTGGCTCTTTGAAAGAATGGTTCCGCGATCTCCCGATACTCGCTATGCTCCGGCGGATTGGTCTCGATCGGCAGCTGCCGCATCGACCTCACTTCCTCCTCCGACGGAATCGGGACCCGGAACGGAGCGTCCGAGCTGTAGGTCTGCCAGTCCCTCGCCGCCTTGCGGACCTCTTCATGACGCAGGATCATCGGAATGACCTCGCCCTGAAACTCACAAGGCAACACCCCGGACTCCACCCGGGCATCATGAAAGGGATCTTTGGGGGCACTCATGGATCGGTTTTCCCCTTCCCATAAACGCCACGCCGCCCCGGCTCAATCTGAAATGAGGGCGGTCCGGAACCGCGCCCTCAGTTCAGGTGCTTGTGGAAAAACTGATCACAGGCATCGACCGCCCGATCAAAGGCGGCTTGTTGCCCCAGGAAAGCGTGCGGCGCTCCAGGCAGAATCGTCAACCCGGTGGCGATTCCCAGCCTCTCCAGATCCGCGCGCGCCGCGTCGCCGTGCGTGCTCGGGTCGTCCCGTTCGCCCGTGACAAAGAGCAACGGTGGATCCGCCCTGTCCAGGTGATGCCGCGGCGAGGCCAGCGCATACTTGGCAGGCATTTCGGCTTGAGCCCCCCCTAAAAAGGTCCGGTAAAACGGATCCTTCGGGTCCGCGCTCAGATTGCGAATCCGTTCGGATTCGAGGTCGCTCTGGGCTCCCATCGCCACACAAGCCTGCACCGCGCTCGACCGCTCCCCGTCTCCGCCATCCCCCTCGAGCTCCTCGACTCCCCAACTGGTCGCCAGAAGCGCCGCCAGATGTCCGCCCGCCGAAAGTCCGGTGACACCGATCGCCTCCTCCCGGATCCCATATCCCGCCGCATTCGACCGCAACCAGCGCACCGCTGCCTTGGCATCCTGGATCGCCGCCGGAAACTTGGCCTCGCCACTCAACCGATAGCTGATGGTCACGGTCACATACCCGCGCGCCGCCAACGCCTGGGCCAGGTTCGCCATGCTCCCGCGCTCGCCCTTGAACCAGCCCCCGCCGTGGATGCAAACAATCGCCGGCAAGGTTCCCTGCGCCGTCTTGGGTCTCCACAGATCCAGCTGCACCTCCCTCGCTCCATAGCGGGCATACACCAAACCCGGATGAGAATCTAGCGAACCGGTCAACTCCGCCGGAAGCCTCGTGGGTTCGGAATTCTGCGCCCACGCCGCGCCCAACAGTGCCGCCCAACACCACCCCATCATTCGGCAAATCTTCTGTTTCATGGCTTCCCACTCCGGACTTTCAAGGTGCCGAACATTGCCGACATCTCTTCGATGATTTTTGGCGATGCCTCCACTTCCAAATAACTGCTCCGCGCCCGCCAAGTCTCATAACCACCCAGAGCGTGATGCTCCGGCGTCGGCAGATACCCGTTGTAACCATTGGCCAGGGAAATGGTAAAATGCCGATCAAAAGGACTCAGACGCTTCAATTCCAAACCGATTTCCACAAACACCTCACACGGAATCGCTGCGATGCTCAAGGAATCCATCCGGTGCATTTGCAGCTTCACCGGCACCGTGTCAGGATATTCCTGGAGCTTGACCGTCTCCCGCGCATAGATCGCCTTTCGGTCGGACCATTGACCGTCCGCATCCTTGGGAATGGACGCCATCCAATCGCGAGCCTGCGCCACTTCTTCAGGAGCCCCCTTGCGCACGCCCAATTGCAGTTCCCGCTCCTCGCTGTCCAGCACCACGGTCCGCTTCCACTGAATGCCTTCATAGGCCTCCACCACCGCATCCGCCACGCTTCCGGCCACGATCCGGATCTGCTCGCCAGGGTTCATCTTCTTGCGCAAGGGCGACCCAAAGTTGACGGCGTTGATGTTGCCGCTCGTTCCATTGGAGAGAATCCCCACAAAAGGAGGTTTGCCCGCGTAACGCCCGTCAGTGGCCTGCAATCGCCCCGCAATCTCCCTGGCAAACGCACCAAAATAATCCGCACTGATCGCCGGATTTCCTCCCACATAGTGCAAGCTGTAGTTCGCCAACAACGCAATCGGCCGGTGATCCACCGCTCCACGCACCGCGATCACCCCCACATCCTGATCCACCGGCCCCGTGGGCACCGAAACCTTGGGATTCACCTGACCAGGATTCATCTGGGCCCGGTCCGTGGAGATCCCGAACGGATTCTCATAACTCTGCCCCGGCTTGACAAACCATCTCCGATTGAACACATGGTCAGGATCACTGCCAAACGCCCACCCGAACTCCGCCTCCTCCAAGTTGGCCACCGCCTGGATGATCCCCTTGGCGATGCGCGGTCCCACCGTCTTCACGTAGTCCGGGTCCGGATCCGACTGGAACGCCGGAGTCAATGCCGCTGCGGAATGCGTGTGCGTGGCGGCAATCAGGATCTGCCCCCCCGGGATCCCCGTCGCCTTGGAGGCGATCTGCCGAGCCTCCTCACTGATCTCCCTCGGCAACAGACACGCGTCCACCACCACAAAAACCAACGCTTGTTTGCCGTCGTGCAAGGCCAGACACCGCGCCAGCATCGGATCGTGAATGCCCGCTGCGAAGGCCCCCTTCATCCCACCATTCACCGGCACCGGAAACTTCGTCGGTGAAATGTCCTCCGCGTGCGCCCCGGCCCGAATCCCCGGATCCGCCGCTCCCCTCTCCACCACCAACCCCAAACAAGCCACCACCACCAAGGCCCTCACATCAACTTTGCTCATATCGACCCGACAAACGTAACCGAAACCTCAAAGGGTTGACCAGCTTCTTTCCTCCAAAAAATGGATGGACGAGGAGACGGTTAATTCCCAATTTTCATCCAAAGGCGCCCCGCTCACACCAACTCACGGAGCGGTTGACCTCGTTCAATCAGCGGGATCGGTCGCCCCTGGTGATCGGTGTAGGTGCCGCTCAATGGAACGCCCATGTGGTGGTAAATGGTGGCGGCCAAGTCACCGGGCGTCACCGCGCGTTCTGCGATATCACCGCCGTCTCGGGTGGAGGCGCCAATGACCTGCCCGTGGCGGAACGCCCCGCCCGCCATGCACATGGACATCACCACCGGCCAGTGATTCCTGCCGTCCGTGCTGCCCTGCGTTCCAAGGGTCGGGGTGCGCCCGAACTCGCCCATGGCGATCACCAAGGTGTCACGCAAAAGCCCACTCTCCTCCAGATCGGAGACCAACGTCGTGATCACGTGGTCGAAGACCGGCAACAGCGGACGCAAGCCGTTCCAGATGCCTCCATAGGGCGGAATGTTGTCGCCGTGCGTGTCCCAAGTGCCGGAGGCAGAGTGGTTGCTCAGATCGATCGTCACGAAACTGCTGCCGCGCTCCACCAATCGCCTCGCAAGGAGGGCCTGACGGGCCCAGTCATGCGAACCATAACGCTCCAGAATTGCGGTCGGCTCTTGGGAGAGATCGAACGCCTCCTGCGCCTTCCCGCCCGCGATGATCTCGAATGCCCGCTGGGAAAACGAGTCCGCCGCGGTCATCATTCCGGATTGGTCGATCTCGGCGCGCACCCGGTCCATCTGCCGGAACAAGGATCGGCGCTCGTTCAACCGTTCCATCGTCAGCCCGGATGGCAGTTGAAAAGCCCCGTGGGCCTGATCCCCGTTGAAGGGATTGAATTGGGACCCGACATAGCCGGCCTCGGCCACGTGAGAACGCGACTTCAAATTGAGGACCACGTAAGGCGGCATTCCGGGTTGATTCGCCCCGTGATGCTTCGCCACCACCGATCCAAAGGCCGGATAGAGGCGCGCCTTGGGATTCGTCCGCGGTTCCGCTGCCAGGTTGGCGGTTTGCATGACCATGTTCGGCTCATGATTGCTGAACCGACAATCGACCGATCGAATCAACGTGAACCGATCCAGCATCCGGGCCTGTTTCGGAAGATATTCGCAGATCCGCACCCCGGGGATTTGCGTCGGGATGACGCCGAACGGCCCCCTGATCTCACGCGGCATGTCAGGTTTGGGATCCCAGGTGTCGATATGAGACGGACCCCCAGTCATCCACAGCAGGATGACAGCCCGTTGCGAGGGAACGGCGCTCTCGGCCCGAAGCCGCACCAAGCCGGGCAACGACAAACCAAAAAGACCCGCGAGACCGGACTTGAGCACCGATCGTCGGCCCGAGACCACCAACCCGTCGCGCAACCTCGGGTGCATCTGGGTGAAAGCATGCGAGGCTGTTTGCGGCTCCATCCGTTCTCTTCGATCCATACCTGACCTGAGAATCCCTTAG
>QQNE01000133.1 GCA_003402735.1 Verrucomicrobiota bacterium | reverse complement strand
GGGATCGAACCTGGGCCCCGGGCGCCTGAATCGCAAGGGCCTCCAATTCGCGAGCCCCTCGGGTCCAGCGATCCGCCGCGGGAGTGAGCACCGGCTCCCGAGCTCTCAACGCGCTGGCGTCCGCCGCCACGATTCCCTCACCGCGGCTCGGCAACCGCAGCCGCGTCCCAATCAAGAGCCGTCCGTGCGGATCCATCCCGTTCACCGCCGCCAGGGCGGACACGCTGCAACCATAAAACTCCGCAATTTCCGACAGGGTGTCTCCCGCCTTCACCTGGTGCGTCCGGGGAGGCTCGGCCTCGGGAAAAACGTTCTCCTGGGCCACCGGCTCCGCATCCCCGGCCCGCGCTTCCCGGACCGGTTCCACCTTCCGAGCTGGCCAGTGACGGACCACCGTGAACACCAGCGGAAGCGCCGCCGCCACCGGCAAGAAGACCCGAAGCCACAAAGCCCGCCGCCGCCTCCGCCGCGCCATCGGCCGGGGGCGCCGAAACAAATCCGGGTTGGAGGAATACATACGGAGAATTTAAGATAATTGAACATTTCGGTGTAGCAAACAAATTCCCCCAAAGGAGACATCGCCAATCGCCCGCTTCTCTCCTCATTTTCCTCGCCCCCTTGCGACCGACTCTGCGCTATAATGCGCGCCGCATGACCTCTTTTCCCTCTGGCGTCGTCGATCTTCTGCGGGACCTCATCGCCATCCCCAGCGTCAACCCGGACGGAGACCCCGGGACAGACCGGACCGGCGAACTCGCCTGCGCCGAATACGTGGCGGACTTCCTGACCAACCGGTGCGGAGCGGAAACCGTTTTGGAGGAGGTTCTTCCGGGGCGGCCAAACGTCATCGCCCGGTTTCCCTGTGAGCGCGACCGTCCCTCGAACCGTCTGCTTCTCGGTCCACACCTCGACACCGTTGGCGTCGGGGGCATGACCATCCCACCGTTCGGGGCGGAGGTTCGGGATGGCCGGGTTTGGGGACGCGGGGCCAGCGACACCAAGGGATCCATGGCCGCCATGCTCTGGGCGCTCCACGAGCATCGCGATCTGGTTCCCAAACTCGACGCCCAGATCCTCTTTGCCGGTTTTGTCAGTGAGGAAAGTGGCCAGGACGGCTCGCGGGACTTCGCGAGGCGCCATGCGGAGGAAGTCGATTTCGCCCTCGTCGGCGAACCGACCGGGATGGACGCGGTCCACGCGCACAAAGCCTCCTGGTGGCTCGAATTCTCCACCACGGGCCGCGCCGCGCACGGAGCCCGGCCGGAATTGGGCGACAACGCCATCCTGAAACTGGTCCCTTTGATCGAGGCACTCGAGGCCTTTGCCCGGGAGAGCCTCCCCGGTTACGACGATCCGGTGCTCGGCCGCTCCACGCTCAGCATCAATCGTTGCCTGGGCGGGACCCGGACCAACATCGTCCCGGACAGAGCCTTGCTCGAAGTCGATCTTCGGGCCACCCCCTCCCTGCACGGCGCCGACATTCCCGCCTTGCTGCGCCAGTGGCTCGATCTTCGCGGGCTTCAGGAAGCGAAAATTCGGATCCTCGGCGAAAGCCCGGTTCTCCACACCCCCACCGCCCACCCGATGGTGCAGCGTCTCCACCACCTCGGTTCCCGACCGATCACCGCGCCCTGGTTCTGCGATGCCGGTTGGCTGGCCCAGGCCGGAATCCCCGGCGTGGCCATCGGTCCGGGCTCAATCGACCAAGCCCACACCAAGGACGAGTGGATCCGGATCTCGGATCTGGAGGAAGGAGCCGCGTTTTTCGGAAAATTCCTTCGCTCGTTTGCGGACTGAGCATCGGTGGGAATCCTCCGGGACTTGCGCCCGAAACAAGGCCCTTAGCGGCATCGCGGAGGATTTCAATCGGCCCTCAAGCCCCACCGCCCACCGCTTCGGCGATGGTCAAGCGGTGCAGCGCCACGAGCCCCGCCCGGTCCAAGCGTCGGCTCAGATACCCCCCCGCAAGGGAAAATGCCACTGGCGTCCCCCGCTCCCGGCACCACGAAAAGACCAGCCGCTCCCTTTCCGCCAGAATCGCTTCGGTGATGCCGCGCAACCCGCCAGCGCTGCATTCATGCGGATCCATGCCGGCGTTGTAGAGACAGAGATCCACCGAAACCGGCGCCTCCTCCAGCATCCGCCCAATCGTCGGGAGATAATCCGCCGCGGCCCCAACCATCGCGGACCGACACCGATCCGTCTCCTCGAAGGCGTCGTAGAGACAGACCGAGACATCGATCTGCGAAATCGCCGGTTCCTCCTTGATCAACCTCGCCGTGCCCCCGCCGCAATGGGCGTCCAAATCGAGGACAAGCACCGAGGACGCACCTGCCCGCAACGCGGCTTTCGCAGCCAACACCAGCCCGTTGAACGTGCAATATCCATGCCCCCGGTGCCGACGAGCATGATGCAACCCGCTGGAAAGCGATCCCGCAACGCCGTCTTCAAGGGCTGCCAGCGCCGCGGCCACCATCCCTCCATTCGACGACAAAACCATCGGCCAAAGACAGGGATCCCACGGAAATCCCTGCGATTGCGCTAGGTTCAGTGGCTCGCCGGAGCGCACCGCCTCGACGTAGTCGGGGGTGTGGATTTCCCGAACCGCAGCGACCGTCAACGGCTCCGGTTCCATCATGACCACGCCTCCGACAGGCTCTGTGGCGAGAGACTCGGCAATCAAGGCAGCCTTGCGGGTGGTCTCGAACGCGTGGGCGGATCCAGTGTATTCGGGGCTGTAGAAAAGCCGCATCTCGGTTCAGGAAACAAGAAATCCCACGCGATGCCAACCAATGATTTTGGTGAACAAAGCGCGGCCTGACCGATTCCGCGGCGGCGGACGCTCCTCCCTCACTTTCCTCCCTCTGACAGTTGCACAACTCCTGATTCTGCTCTTTGAAAAGGGCTGCCCATGCCAGCCGCTCTGAACCTCAAGGAGGCCTCCATCGGGGCCATGACACTCGCCAAGGTTTTTGCTCCCGGAGAGGGAATCCCCTTCCAGACCTCCAAAGCCCTCTGCCACTTCCGCGAGGACGAAGCCGAAAAACTTGCCGAGATTTTCATGCGCCCCTTCCGCGCCTTGGACCCTCACCGACTCCATCATCACTCCCACCTCTCCGGCAACGAACTCTACACCTACGCCCAAAAGGTCTTCAACGCCCCGGAATCGCTCCTGGAAGTGGGCAATCACATCGCCGGCCACCTCAACTCACAGTCCACCCACCCCAACATCAAACCGGGTGATCTCTGCATCGCCACGGTCGAGGGCATCACCTTGGACGGTGAACCAGTCCAGGCCCTTTGCGTCATCAAATCCGAAAGCCAGGTTCCATTCCTCCAGATTTCGATGCGGGACGGCGACCTCCGCCTCACCACGGAACAAGGAATTTATCCGGAGAAAATCGACAAGGGCTGCCTCATCCTCGATCACGAACCAGAACTCGGTTTCACCGTCTATCTATTCGACAAAGCGGGCTCCGGAACCCACTTCTGGAAGCGGGACTTCGTGGGGGCAGTGGCCGTGAAGGATGCCGCCTACCTCACCAAACGCTATTCCCAACTGGCGGTGGCCTTCGCCGAAAAAGGATTGCCAGAAGAGAGCAAATCCGAAGAACGGGTCGAGGTGGCCCGGCGAGCCATCGAATATCTCCAGGAAACCGAGGACTTCGACCTGGCCGAATTCCAAGAAGCCGCCCTGCCCGGTCCCGCCCTGCAAGAACAGTTCGCCACCTTCAAAACCCAATACGAAGAGGAGACCGGAGCCGAACTCGAAGAACAGTTTCCGGTCTCCAAGAAGGAGGCCAAAAAAGCCAAAAAACGTCTCAAGAGCCGGATCAAACTCGATGTCGGCGTCGATCTCAAATTCGCTTCCGGGTTCATCGACAAATCCGATCAGCTTTTGGAGCGCGGATTCGATGAGGACAAACACATGAGCTACGTCAAGATCTTCTTCCATCGCGAGGAATAGCCGCCCCAAAAGCGCGGCAGCGGGCCCTTTGCATTTTCACGACAGATTGTTGAGCAAACGCTCCTCAATCCGCCGTCTGATCAATATCCCCCCCGCTCCCATGTATCTCGACGATCCCCATTCTTCCCCGCCTTGCGGTCAGGATGATGGGACAAATCCCCAGACCGCAACCCAACTGGCTCCCCAGGAAAGCACCGAAAACCGCATCCTCGGTCTCAGCGCGCAAAACGTGCCGCTCCGCGAAGAGACCCGGCACCGCTACGGCCTGACCGCTCCCGCCGCTGTTCTCGCCGTGTCGATCGACCCCGCGAGCCTCGCCGGGCAAGCCCGCCTGCAACACGGGGATCTGATCATCGGCCTGTCCGGTCACCCGGTCAGCAGCATCGCCGACATGGAGCGCATCCTCCAAACCATGGACGCGGACGGAGACATCACCTTCCGAATCATCCGCCTGGGCCGCGAACTGCTTCTCGGCTCCGGCCGCCCCTGACCGGTTCATTGACGATCGGTCGGGAGCCTGATAGGCTCGCCGGGGATGTCGCCACTCATCTCCTGGTTGCAAGAACACTGGCCGGAAGCACTCGCCTCGGTCGCCTCTCTCTTCATCGGCAGTCTGATCGGTCGTTGGCGAGCTTGGAAACGTTTCGCCGACCGCTCCTTTTTCGACCGCGTCACGGTTTCCCTGAACTACGTGGCGGAGGGTCGCTTTCTCATCCGCACCCTCCTGGAACGGAGTGCCATGGAGATCTTTCGCAACGCCGAGATGGCCCGGGCCGTGCAGCAGGCATGCGCCAAGCCGGGAAAGGATCCCCTCCTCGCCCTGCCCGAGGAAAGCTACTGGTATTACCTGAACCCGATTCTCAACGCGATTTCAGAACTGTTCGCCGATGGCTTCATCCGGAGCGAATCCGGCGCGGGCGGCACGGAGCAGACCTACCTGCTGTTCCTCACCTGTGAAAACGAGGCCGGGGCCACGATTCGCCAGCGCAAGGTTCGCGTCATGATGATCCGCGAACAGACCTTGCTCGACAGCGCCACCCTGACCCCCATATTCCGCAACCCCTTCCAGGCGGCCCGGTGGGAGACGTTGCGCAAAGTGCGCGAGGAACTGGTGACCAATCCGGGAACCCCCCGGATTCGCAAAATCACCGTTTGCGTATAACCAGATCAAATTACTCGCAGCATGAAACCCTCATTTTTTCTCCTGCTCCTGCTCCTGCTCCTGCTCCTGCTCCTGCTCCTGCTCCCGAGCAAGCTGCCCGGTGCCGACGTCGTCATCTACGGCGGCACCTCCGCCGGAATCACCGCCGCCATCCAAACCGCGCGGATGGGCCGGACCGCCGTCCTCATCGAGCCCACCCGCTTTCTGGGCGGTCTGACCACCGGGGGATTGGGGGCCACCGACATTGGAAACAAGCAGGCGATCGGCGGGATCTCGCGGGAATTCTACGCCAACGTGCACCGATACTACAACGATCCCTCCAAGTGGAAACAGGAAACCCGCGAAGCCTATTTCGCCCGCAAACCGCATGGCAACCGTGCGACAGAACCGACGATGTGGACATTCGAGCCGCACGCCGCCTCGGAGATTTTCGATGCCATGCTTCGCGAAGCGGGAGAACGGATCACGATCGTTTACGGGGAACGACTGGATCTCGGAAAGGGGGTGGTGAAGGAGGGTGGCCGCATTTCCAAAATCATCATGGAGAGCGGCCGAGAATTCTCCGGCGCCATCTATATTGATGCAACTTATGAAGGAGACCTCATGGCCAAGGCCGGGGTTTCTTTCCATGTCGGCCGGGAGGCGAACTCGGTTTACGGCGAAACCCTCAACGGAGTGCAAATCGCCCACGCCATGCATCATCAGTTCACCAGGAACGTCGATCCCTATGTAGTTGCCGGAGATCCCTCCAGCGGACTGCTCCCCGGCATCGCGGCGGACCCGGGAGAGGAATTCAGCGGGGATCACAAGGTGCAGGCCTACAACTTCCGGATGTGCACCACGGATGTGCCCGGGAACCGTCGCCCTTGGGAAAAACCCGCCCATTACGAGGAGCGCTGGTTTGAACTGGCCTTGCGCAACGCGGAGGCCGGGGACGAGCGCATCTCCTGGGCCCCGGCCTGGATGCCCAATCGCAAAACGGACACCAACAACAATTTTGCGGTGAGCACCGACTTCATCGGCGGGAATTGGAACTATGCCGAAGCCGACTATTCCGAGCGGGAAACGATTTGGAAAGCCCACGAGGCATGGCAGAAGGGACTCCTCTGGACCTATGCCAACCATCCGCGCGTCCCAGCAAAGATCCGCGCCGCCTACCAGAATCTGGGTCTTGCCAGGGACGAATTCACAGAGAACGAGAACTGGCCCCGCCAGCTCTACATCCGCGAGGCGCGCCGCATGATCTCCGATTATGTGATGACCGAGAAAAACTGCAGGCGCCAGTCCATCGCCGAAGACAGCGTCGGCATGGGCGCTTACAACATGGATTCTCACCACGTGCAGCGCTATGTCACCAAGGAGGGCTTCGTCCGCAACGAGGGAGATGTCCAGGTCCCCAGCCGCCCCTATCCAGTGAGCTATCGCAGCATCCGTCCCAAGGCGGATCAATGCGTCAACCTGCTTGTGCCGGTCTGCCTCAGCGCCAGCCACATCGCCTACGGAAGCATCCGGATGGAGCCGGTCTTCATGGTGCTGGGCCAGAGCGCCGCCACCGCTGCGGTCCACGCCATCGAACAAGAGAAACCCGTTCAGGAGATCGATTCCCGAAAACTCGGGGAGCGCCTTTTGCAAGACGGTCAGGTTCTCGATTTTGAGTCCCCTCCCGCCCCGGTGCCCACCGGACTGCGCAAATCCACCCTGCCCGGGATCATCGTGGACGACATGGACTCCCAACTCACCGGGTTCGACGCGATCGGCCACACCACCCCCGGGTTTGTGGAAGCCGGTTACCGACATGATGGAGATTCCCGCAAAGGAGAGCAAAGCGCCCGGTTCGTGCCCAAGCTGCCCCGCGCCGGAACCTATCGGGTTGCCCTGAGTTACGGTGCCCTGGGGAATCGCGCCCCCAAAGTTCCCGTCACCATCCATCACGAGGCGGGTGAAACCTCCTTGTCGATCGATCAGCAGCCCAAACCCG
>QQNE01000132.1 GCA_003402735.1 Verrucomicrobiota bacterium | reverse complement strand
GGAAGATCCTTGCCTTCAATACGCCCTCGGGCGTATTGAAGGCAAATCTAAGTTAACGCTTTACGTTGCAAACCACTCTGTATACTATCCAGAAGTTCGTTGCATTTGGGTTTTGAATTCAGGGAATAATTGAACTGGAAGGCGTTGCTTTTTGGCCCGCCCGCCCACGCCTCGCCTTTCGGCGTGGGATAGACGGGGGACATCCGGTGATCCACTGGAGGGCGGATCTGACGGCACCACAGCACGCTAAAAAGTTTAGTATGGATCGGTTGGAGTCGTTTATGAGTGGACCAACGTCCGGCGGAAATGGTGAAAGATTCTGAGCGCAAGCGTAGTGAGCGGCCCTCCGATGACCGCCCCACACAATCCCTGCCAAAGGTGTGGATCTAATTGCCCTCGGAGAAGAAACGGCGCGGCGAGAACCGCCCATCGGTCCACCTCGAGTTGTTCATATCCTGCTCGGGGTTCAACGGTGGAAACAGGATCAATACCCATTCCCAATAAAGAGCACACAAGAGCGCCAAAAACCCCAATTATCACAGTCAGTATCCCCCTGAGAGTCGACTTATTGTAAAAACCATGTTATAGAAAATAGCAACAAGAGCACCATATATAACAGCGGCTGCAAAAACAAGTAAACTGTGATTGACCTGCAAAGGGCTGCCGGAGTTAGCAAAACCAAACACCTCTCTTAGCAAATCGATTGCGGGTCGGATTTGTGGCCAGTAAGGCGCTAACTGTTGTTTTGTCGGAAGGCTGGCTTGAGGCAAAATGGCAACCAGGACGAAAATCCAACTGGCGAGAGCGGGGATCGCTAAAGACAGAGTCAGGAAAAAGAGAAGGCGGATCCCTTCCCAGGTGCAAGATATTAGCCAACGCATCAATCTCGCCAGCGACCTGCGGATCGACCCAGCTTCCTGGGGGGAATGATACAGACCCCTGTTGGACTTCCGAAAGCGTTGCCCGTTGAACAAAATTCGGCTCAAAGTTTCCAAATTCGACAGGAGTCGCCTTGGCGACTGCTCAATTGGATTGACCAATTCGCGGACGAGTTGACCGCACACAAACCCTGGATTGAACTGCTTGCCCACAACCTCATCGATCGCCGAAAACAAGGAGCGAAGGTGAACCGAAAAGTCTTTGCCGCCCCGAAGGCGGGCACCGTTTCGATAACTCAGCTCCGCAATGGTCGGCGGCAACTGATCCGGCTTTGGCATTTCCGCATCATTGCCCAAGACAGGAATCATCGGGATCGACCGTTCCAACGCAATTTCGATCTCATTCCTCACATAGTCGTCTTCCTGAGCTAGGGATCCGGACCTCGCGATCCAATTTCCGTCAATGATGACAAGCAGGAGGTTACAGTTCTCCAATTGTTTCCGGAGATGCTCCCGAAACTCCGCGCCTGCAGGAATTCCGTCAAAATCGATAAAGACCGAGGCACTCCCATACCGGGTCATCAAGTGATCGGACAATCTCTCCGCAAGCGAACTTCCCCCCCTCGTCGGTATGAAATAAAAATTTTCACGAGTCACGCCCATAGAATTGTTTATTCGTAACGTTAGTTATAGGTGGAAAAGTTTTAAGCAGAGATGGGTAAAGAAATCTTTTGCTCTCAGAAACTTGCGGATGGTAGCGCTTCGTCATCCCCGATGCGGACGAGAGCTTGCGTTCTCAAGGCAGTCAAGCCGAAACTTCATCCGCGAACGCTTCACCGCCTCCAAACCGAAGATGGCTTCCTCATGCGGATTTCTGATTTGGTGCGGACGGCTGGGTGTGGAAAATTCCGAAAAGTTTGTGCGAAACTTGAGCCGTTTTTTTGCGTCCTACTATGGAAGCCGTTAACGTTTTTTTGCTTGCATTCATCCGCATGCCCCGGGTGATGTTCCTATGGCAGTCATAATTCAAGGCGGATGTTTGATTGGGCGATGATGGATGTGAGGTAGGATTTTGAATTGTTCAAGGCGAGTCTGTGCTCATGCTACCGTCATGGCGGCGGGGCCTGTCTTGAAGGCGACCGCAGGTTTCTCGAACCGATTTCCAACCTCAGGTTCCGGACCAAGTTCTCAATCATGTTGGTGCTCAGGAAGATCTTGTTCAGCTCGGCCGAGACGTTCAATCGGTGAAAGCCCAGCAGCTCTTCTCTCCGCTCCTTCAAACAGGCTGCGGCATCGTCGTTGTGCCGGGCGACATGCGCCAACAATGCCTCGAAAGCTTCCGTAGTGGCGGCTGCGCCTTGGGCGACCAAGAGGCGTCGGAACAGTCGCACGGTTTCCCCTTTGGCCCGGTGACGCAATTTGGCCAGCGTGACCCGTTCGGCATGCTCCAGGCGCTCCTGCTGCACCGCGTCCGGCCACATTTGGCTGACGGCTTTTTTCAGCGCTTTGGCAGCGTCGCGGATCACCAGTAGCCGACGGCCGGGCGGCGGAGCAAAACCCCGTTGGTTGAGTCGCTTCAGGAGCAGCCGACAAACCTCGGCGCTTTCGCTGGCACCGGACTCGAAGTCGAGCACTTCCTTCCTTCCGTCGGCATGCAGTCCAATGGCCACGATGACACAATGTTCGGAGCCGAGGTGGACGCCGTCGATCCACAGCGCCAACCAGCAGCCCGCAGCCAGACTGCGTTCCCGCAAGGTCGCCAACCACTCCCGGCTCGCCTCAATCCACATCTGGCTGGCCTGCGTTCGCTTCACGGCTCCACCATGGCAACGCTCAACGCCGCGCACGGGCATTCCGGCGCCCACGGCTTCGACCACGGTCTCGAACAGCCCTCGTTGATCGCTGGCTGCCCGGTAGCTTTCGAGTGTCACCTCCTGCCCGTCGTGGATGCGCACCCGGGGGCGGGTGACTTTCTGTTTGCCGCCGTTGACGAAAACCGCCCCCGGCTCGCTGCCTGCCTCGCGGAATTCCTTGGTTGTGTCAGGGGAATCCTTGGGACCGCAAAGCGGCTCGACTTCGGCGGCCATGGTCTTCATCAAGCCGAGCCGCACGATTCCCCTCAGGTGGTCGCGGAGAATCTTGGTGGCTGGGTCATCGTCAGCTTGCGCCAACGACTGCAGGATGCTTTCTACGGGTGTCATTAGGATAAATTGAAAGTAAACCCTTCCTGAGGACTCCGTGAGTGCGGCGTCCTAACCATTCATCCGGAAATTTTAACGGTGTCAGGGACGCTTCCGAGAGCGAAGAAGGTAGCTATTCAGGCACAGCTGACCGCGAAGCAATGTAGGCGACGGTCACAAGAATCGGAAAATATCGACGGTTAAAGCCGGGCGGGCCAGTCGGTTCAACCGCCGGATGTGGACCCGCGTGACCAGTAGTGTGGTAGGGGCACGAGGCGCAATTTCCACGACCCTGTTCGATGTCCCCCTTCTCGTCGCGGACGCGCCTACGCCGTCCGCCACACCTTTATCGTCCCAGAATCCCGCGCAACGGCGTCGCACCTGCCGTAGCCCATCCAATCTTCTGTGCTTTATGGTTTTTTGTTTCAAGCATGGAAACCAGCCGCTGCGCGGTGCTTTCGCCGGGGACGCATTCTGCTGGGCGGGCTGCGCCAGAGCTTGAGAACTACGGGTTGGAACCAGCGCGAGAGCCTGATGGAGGGTCGTGGCCGGAGGCGTCGCCTTCTCGAAAGAAGGCAAATGAACATTTTTGCTTGACTGTTCAAGCGACTAGATGCAATGATGTAATCATATGATCACGCTGTTCTTCTGTTCGAATTTGGCCGGCGAAATTTTTCTTGGAGGGCAAGAATATGCGGGGTGAGTTCATTTCACCGCAGCGGCGGGTGCGGCGGAGGTCGTTGGCGGACCATCTCTCCCATTTGTCCGTGCGTGCGGCGGAACGGTTGTTGGGACCGGATGGGCGGTCTTTGCTCGCGCTTGGTCGACGGCTTTCCTGTTCGCTTGCGGGAGGTTTTGTGGGGGAAGATTCAGCATTTGTTCTCACCGAAGAGGAGGAGGGAAACCGTGAGGTATCTGTCGAGATCGGGTTGAGTGGGAGGCATCGATGCTGTGATCGGCTGACACTGAGGTGCCTCAAATGCGGAACCCGGCCCTGTCTGCATCAGGCGGGGGCGCTGGCGTTTGTCCTGGAGGGGAAGGTCGCTCTGGGATTGGCCGAGCTTCCGCCGCAAAAGGTGCCGCTGGAGTTCTTGAGTGAACCTGAATTGGTGAAGGCGGCCTTTGAGGAACGAAAATCAAGGGCTCTGTCGGAGCCGATGGAAGTGATTCCAATGGACGGCTCCACTCCATGGACGGACTACATGGTGACGAACCGCAAGTCGGGGAACTCTTACCGGGTGGCCCTGCGGGGCTGGGAACCTGGCCAGTCGTATTGCACCTGTCCGGATTTTCGCAAGAACACCCTCGGGGTCTGCAAGCACACGATCCGGGTGATCTCCTGGGGGAACCGGAAGTTCCCGGCGGCAGTGCGGCGGGTTCCATGGAGACCGGACCGATTCTCCCTGTCTCTGACTTACGGTGAGGTCATCAGGCTCAAGTTTGAAGGGCCCATCGAGAGCGGTTCGCCCGAGGTTGACGTGTTCGTGAGCGAGTTTCTGGGCAAGGAGTGGGAGCAACCGGAGGAGATGAGACGGGTGGTGAACGTCGCGCGGGCCCTGGTCGCCATGGGAGAGGACGTGGTCATCTATCCGGACGCGGAAGAATATGTGCGCCGGACGTTGGATCGGGAGCCTTTTGTTTGCCGGATGGCGGAGCTGCGGCGCAATTTGTCCGATCATCCGCTGCGGGAGAGTCTTTTGCGGGTGCCGCTGCTGCGCTATCAGTTGGACGGGATCGCGTTCGCTGCGATGGCAGGGCGTTCGATCCTTGCGGATGAGATGGGACTGGGCAAGACCATTCAAGCGATCGGGCTTGCAGAGTTGCTTGGGCGCGAGGGGCAGGCTTCCCGGGTTCTGGTGGTCTGTCCGGCCTCGTTGAAATCTCAGTGGGCTGCGGAAATCAGCCGGTTCTCCCACCGCACCGCTCATCTGGTGCTGGGCAGTGGACGGAGCCGGACGCAGCAGTATCGCAGCGGAGCCTTTTTCACGATTTGCAACTATGAACAAATCACCAGGGACCGAGACGCTGTGGAGAGTGAGTCCTGGGATCTCATCATTCTGGATGAGGGGCAGCGCATCAAGAATTGGGAGGCCAAGACCAGTCGGGTCATGAAGTCGTTGCGCTCGCCGTATGCCCTGGTGCTTTCGGGGACACCGCTCGAGAACCGATTGGATGAGCTGTTTTCCGTGATGGAGTTCGTCGATGATCGGTTGCTTGGCCCAGCGTTCCGCTTCTACAACCGGCATCGGATGGTCGATGACAAGGGCAGGGTGGTGGGGTATCGGAATTTGGGGGAACTCAGGGAGCGTTTGCGATCGCGCCTCCTGCGGCGCACCCGGGCTTCGGTGCTGGGGGATTTGCCGCCGCGGACAACCGAGATTCTCAGCATCCAGCCGACGGAAGAACAGGCGGAGATTTCAGTGGAACAGATGCGGATCGTCAGCTTGATCACGCGGAAAAAGCATCTCACCGAGAGCGACCTCTTCCGATTGCAACGGGCCTTGCTGATGGCGCGCATGGCAGCGGACAGCACGTTTCTGGTCCATCACCAGTCGCCCGGACGATCCAGCAAACTTGAGAGGTTGGAGGAGCTGTTGGCCGGGTTGGCGGCGGAGGAAGACCGCAAGATCGTGATCTTTTCCGAATGGACAACCATGCTGGATTTGATTGAGCCCTTGCTCGGTCCGCTCGGGTTGGAGCATGTCAGGTTGCAAGGCTCTGTTCCCCAAAAGGAGCGGCAGGGACTGGTTTCCCGGTTCCAGTCGAACCCGGGATGCCGCGTTTTTTTGGCGACCAACGCCGGCTCGGTCGGGCTCAATCTGCAGGCCGCAAACACGGTGATCAACGTCGATCTCCCGTGGAATCCCGCCACTTTGGAGCAGCGGATTGCCCGCGCTCATCGGATGGGGCAGCAGCGGCCGGTGCAGGTCTTCCTTTTGGTCACGGCGGGGACCATCGAGGAGAATCTCTTGCACACCCTTTCCGCAAAACATGAGTTGGCCAGGGCGGCGCTGGACCATGACGCGGAGTTCGACACCGTGGACTTGGCCTCGGGCTTGGAGGATCTCAAGCGGCGGTTGGAGATTCTGCTCGGGAAGCCGCCAGAGTCGGTGATTGATGCGGTGGCGCGGGATGCTGTCGAAACCGAGGCCAAATCCTTGGCCGTTCGCGCCAAGAAAAGCGAGGTCCGTGGCGGGGAATGGATCGGGACGCTCTTTGCTGCGTTGGCCGAGGTCCTTCCTCAGTCGCCGCTGGATGCGGCGGCACGGGAGGTCGTCATCCATCGGGTTCGGGCCAGTTTGCACGAGTGTTTGGAATCGGGCCCGGATGGAACGGTGCGCCTCTCGATTCCACTCGTGCATCCCGCGGACGTGGACCGATTGGCTGACTTGCTCAGCCGTGGTCCGGTGTCTGGAGCTTGGCCGGGACCAGTGGTGTTGGCGGATTGAAATCATTTCTCCAAGACAAACAGATGAGCGAAGAAAAAGGCGATGTGAGGCTGACGGAGGCGGAGTCTTGCCAGGAATGGGAAGACGATTCCGGCATGCAGGAGCTTGAGGGGCTTTGGTCGATCGGCGAGACCGGAGAGGTGGTCGATGACTTTGTGGCTGATTTCGCATCCGGTGAGGACGAAAGCCTTCTGGATGGCTTGGTGAGGGGGCTCGGCGGTGAGTCGGCGCTCGGAACGTGTCTGGAACCCGATCAGGAATTCTTGAGCTTCAGTGAGGATCTGCCGATTCTTTGTGAAGCGGCGCTGGACTCTGCCGATGTGGCATCGGACATCGGCGAGGAGGCGCAACCTTTTGCGGAGGATTCCTGGCACTCCGCTGGCGAGCCATGGAGTTCGGATGGGGAGCTGTGGAGCTTCGGTGAGGAGACCGTGGACGTGTCGGGGCAGGCTGAGCCTGAGTCCGTTTCATTCGCGGAAACGTTCGACTTGGCCACCGATGTCTGAGGTTGGCTTTCGGTGGGGGCCGGTGCGCCCAAGGCGGAATCGCCCGATGAACGCCACAGTGCCGGCGCGGTGGGACTTGGGGACTTGGGGACTTGGGGACTTGGGGACTTGGGGACT
>QQNE01000131.1 GCA_003402735.1 Verrucomicrobiota bacterium | reverse complement strand
ATGAAGGGAGGAATCCAAAAAACCATCCGTTCCGGGGTGGACACGTCAGAGAGCTGAAAGGTGAATTCTGCCATCAACGGCCGCCCCTGTTGGGGAAACCAAAGGTCTTCCCATTGCCCGGTTTCCGGGTGAAGCAAACGCCAACGTGCAGATCGTAGGCCACTAAGAATCGTAAGCTCTCCTAGCGGACGCGCTGTGCCTGCCCCAGAATCAGTCCAATGCTCGATCAGCAATCGGCTGGAGCCTTGCTTCATCGGATCCGACTCCGTCCGCAGCGCAACCCTGCTCCCTACGGCAAAGTCCCGGCGCCAGCCTAGGATTCCCGGCGCATCATAGATGGTCAATGCACCCGCGGCCTCACTGCCCCCCACGCTCAACTCGAACGAGGCGGACCGGGGCAAGTCTTCAAAGGTATTGCGGAGCAGCGAGTCTAGATTGTTTAGGCGCAGTTCAGCGGTGCGCGCGTCGTTCGATGACCGACACAGCGTCAACGCACCGTTCGCAATTCCGTAAAGCCCACCAAAAAGAAAAATCATCAGCGCCAGTGCGCAAACGACCTCGATCAAGGTAAACCCCTCCCGGCGGGCCACGAACCTTTTTCGTTCGACGTTCAAAGTGATCCTCCTCCTCGGTTCGGCTTCAACGGAGCGGTGGAGGGATCCGCCGGAGGAGCCTGGTTAGCCCCTGCGGCCGCGCCTGCCTGCACCGCTTGGATTTCAGCGAGCCGGATCTCGAACGTCTCCATCTCCCGGACCAGATCATCCCCCTTGCCTGGCCCAGCCACCATCGTCCCCATGACCCGAATCCGGTAGAGACCGTCGAGCGGAGCCCCCTCGCGGTTGGTGACTTTGAGCCGGGAAACCTCCCGCTCCACGATGATCCCCATCGCATCCTCCGGTTCCGAAGAGTTCCCCAATTCAAGCCGAAGCTGGTGCGCGGTCTCCGCGATTTCAGATTGGAGGCGGCGGAGCAGAATCGATTCCCGCCGCGCGGAAGTGGTCGAGACGGCCAACTGATTCATAGCCACGGTCATAGCCGTCGCAACCGAGGCGAACAGAGCCAACGCAAGGACCACCTCCAAGAGGACGAAGCCAGACACCGGGACCTGAGAAGTTGCTCCACGCATAGGTCCACGCTTCACGGATTGACGGCCAATCCCTCCTGCATAACGGACGCAGTGAGAGGATCAAAGGTCATTTCGTATCGCCCTTCTGGCAGTGCGAAGCGGACCGCCAACGGCTCACAAGGCATCCCGGGATGAAACCACCAACTCTCCCCTTCCCCAGGCTTGCGCCAACGGGTGTCCCCCCAACGCCGGACCTCCAACTGGCCGCCTTTCGGCAAGCGCTTCCATCGTAGGGAGCTGCCAACTGCGGAGGTAGCGAACCCATCTGACGCAAACCGGATGCATTGAGATTGCCGACGAACCAGGGCGTCTCGCATCGACGCTCGCGCCGTCCATTCCAATTGCGCGGCGATGCGTCGGATTTTGCTTTCTCGATCCACCCCCTTCAAGCTCATCACAGCCACCCCCACAATGAGCATCGCAACAACCATGGCCACGACGATTTCCAGAATCGTGAACGCGCGAGCCGAACGGTTGAGCAATGAAATTCGCATCCGGTGACAGCGCGATCAGAGATTCCAATTGCCGATATCGTCTTCGCTTCCCGGCTTGCCGTCTGGTCCGGCCGAGAAGAGATCGAACCCGGAAGGATCCTTTTTCCCAGGATTTACGTAATTGTACTCATGCCCCCAAGGATCCAGTAAGGTCTTCTTGAGCATGGGCCGCCAGCTCTTCGGCGCCGGTTTCGTTTTCGGCATTTCCACCAAGGCGCGCAAGCCTTGCTGAGTTGTCGGCAAGGTCAAGTTCTGCGTTTCGTAGGTCCGAAGCGCGGCGGTGACCGTGTTGATATCAGCCTTCACGCGGGTCTCTTTGCCCACTCCGAGCACGCCTACCAAGTAGACGATCCCAGAGCCCACAAGGAGGGCGATGATTCCCAAGACAAGGACCATCTCGATCAACGAGAAGGCCGAGTGATTTGGACGACGGGGAATGGCAGTAGCTTTCATGAAAGGAGACAGGCGATGTGGATGACGTTCACTGGTTGAGTCCGGCGATGGTTTGAAAAATCGCGGTGATCATAAGATACGCCATCGCCCCGACCAAGGACGCCATCGCGACCACCACGACCGGCTGAATGAGGGCACTGAGACGCTCCGCGCGCTTTTTCAACTCTCCGTCGTAGCGCTCAGCAGTCCTGCCCAAGGCCGCGGCCAAGTCTCCCGTCTCTTCGCCGACGGCCAGCATATCGGTAAGCAGCGAAGGAAACTCTCCAGTCCTGTCCAGAGCGGAGGACAGGGGAAGCCCATCGTCCACTTGGGCGATCACGGCCTCCAAGTGCCGACGCAGGTAGCGGTCAGGCGTAGCCGCTTTGGTCAACTCCAAAGCCCGATTCAGAGGCAAACCGTTGGCCACGAGGTTGCAGAGAGTCTCCAAGAACTGCACGTAGAACCGCTCCCGAATCAAGCGACCGAACAACGGCACCCGCAGCACGAAATGATCCCAGGCGGGGCGATTTCTCTCCTGGGAAGCCCACCAGCGCACGGTCAAGGTCAGCCCAGTGCCCAAGACCGCCCAAATCCACCAAGTCGCTTTGGCGAACTCGCTCACCCCGAGGATCAATTGAGCCCCGACCGGCAGACTGCCCCCCGTGGAATCGAGCAGTTCCATCAGTTTCGGGATGAGGAAGACGACAAACAGAATCGCCACGGAAACCGCAGAAAAGAGGAGAAAGGCCGGATAGATCAACGCGGCGAGGACTCGGCTCTTGAGTTCCTGAATGGATTTCAGATAAGCGGCCTGACGCTTCAGCACCGCCGCCAGGGATCCACTCATCTCCCCTGCGGACGCCAGGTTGCAGAACATTTCCCCAAAAGATGGCGACGTCACCTGCACAGCGCCTGCGAAACTCTGCCCATCCCGCAAGCGCGTCCGGACCAATCCCGCGACCACTTTGAGACCGGACAATTCCCGGCGTCGCTCCATGATGCCAAGAGCTGGCTCCAACTGGATGCCACCGGCCAGCAATTGGGCCAGTTCTTCCACAAACATCGTGACCTGTCCCGCGTTGAGGTGAACCACGGTTGGGGCTAGCGCTTCCTTCGTCTCGCGATTCTTGGCGGCAGCCGCAGGGACTCGGGAGGAAACCATAGGGTTCTCCACCGGCGCCAGACTCACAGGCTGCAGTCGGCGAGCACTCAGCTCCCTCACCGCATCGCCACGATCCGAGGCCTCTAGGGTCCCGGTCGCCAACTGCCCATCCGAGGCATATGCGCTGTATCGAAACGTCGCCATCGCAGCATCAATTCGTCGGCGTCACGCTCAGAACTTCCTCAATCGTGGTCAACCCCTCACGAACCTTGTTCCAACCGTATTCGCGCATCTTTACGAATCCATCCTTCGTTGCCTGCGCCATCAATTGGGACCGGTGCGCCGAGTGATTGATCATTTCCTCCAACTCCGGAGTCACCCGCACGATCTCAAACAACCCGATCCGGCCGTGGTAGCCGGTATTGCGGCACTTTGCGCAGCCCACTGCACGATACACGACGTCCGCAGATCCATCCGGGAAGCCTAGCTTACGGCGATCCTCTTCCTGCAATTCCCGGGGACTCCGACAATCTGGGCACAACTTCCGCACGAGGCGCTGCGCCAAAAACGCCCGCACGGAGGAGGAGACAAGGAAAGGCTCGATCCCCATGTCCACAAGCCGAGTGATCCCGCTGATGGCATCATTCGTGTGCAGCGTACTAAACACCAAGTGCCCGGTCAATGCGGCCCGAATCGCAATTTCCGCGGTCTCCGCATCCCGCATTTCCCCCACCATGACCACATCCGGATCTCCTCGAAGAATGCTGCGCAATCCCTTGGCGAAGGTGAGATCGATATCGGGACGCACCGCGATTTGCACTACGCCCGGAAGCTTGTTTTCCACCGGATCTTCCACAGTGACGATCCGGCGGTCGATGGTGTTGATCTCAGACAAGAAACAGTAGAGAGACGTCGACTTCCCAGATCCGGTAGGGCCGGTGATGAGAATAATCCCATTGGGCATTTCCAACAGATCCGCGACAGTCGCCCCTAGAGAGTCGTTCAACCCAAGCTTACTCAGCGAAAAGCTTTCTTGGCCCAACAAGCGCAAGCTGACGGTCTCCCCTTCCACCGAAGGAATCGTGGCCACCCGCACATCGATCTTCTTCCCCCCGAGGCGAAGATTCATCCGTCCATCTTGGGGGAGGCGCTTCTCCGCAATATCGAGACGGGCCATGATCTTCAATCGGGAAATGACCGACGACTGAATGACCTTGATGTTAGCCGGAGCAGACACCTCACTGAGCACGCCATCCACCCGAAAGCGGATACGGAAGCGATCTTCCATCGGCTCCAAATGGATGTCTGTCGCCCGTTGCTCCAGGGCACTGCGGAGGATGTGATTGACAAACTTGAGGACGGAGGCCTCCTCGTCACTCACCTTGTCCAGGTGGGTAATCTCCTCCATGAGAAGACCATCATCCCCCCGCGGATCCCGCTTCCGAATGATCTCGTCCAGGGTATCGGCTCCCACCCCGTAAATCTGTCTCAACCCCTCCAGGATCCGGGTTCGACCGGCCATGCGCCAGCCGACGGGCTGATTCACCAAACGGGAAATGACCGCCGGGCGCGTCACATCGAAGGGGTCCCAAGTCGCCAGGATCAATTCCCCGTCTTCAACGGCAACCGGCAAGAGTTCAAACCGGCTGGCTAACTCCGCAGGAAACGGTGTTCGCAGCGATTCGACCTCGGCGGGCTCAATCGCCCCCTCCCACCAGGGCATTCCGATGGCGTCCGAAACACCTCGCAGAAACGCGGATTCGTCGACCAATCCAGCCTCCAACACCTCCTTTACCCAGGAGCCACCGGTGCCCCGAGATTGCGCCAAAATCTCCCGGAGCCGCTCTAGCTGCTGGCAACCGGTCTGCCCCGCGATGGCCAGAATCTGGTCCTCGAATTCGATCATTCCGGCCAAAGATACCAAAGAACTCCTGATTGTATAGAAATTCTATTCAATATCTCTTTTACGCATCACTTCTTAAACCATCCATCCAACCAATCGTCCGTCTCCTGATCCAATCGCTTCGAAGGCCGATGCCCTTCAAATCGCCGCCGACTTGGACTCCGGGAGTTAGGCCGCCGAGGATGAACCCGGACGTTCACCGCCGGCTGCCGCAGCGCGGAAGGAGCCTGGGACGGCGTGGCCTCAAACCGCTTCTCAAGATCAAATTCCAGGTTAAAGTAAGCCTCTCGATAACGAACCGAGGCTTTGTGTCCGGTGGAGTTTTGCCCGAACTGGGCACTGATCAATTCCAGGTCCCCACGGGTTTCCCCCTCGGTGAGCTCATAGACCACTCCCTTCTCGCCCAACAAGTAGATCAGTGCCCGCCCTCGCCATTCCGCAATCCCGGACAACGTGAACGGAAAGACCGCTGCTGCCACCGCCTCCACTTCGGGCGCCTCGTCGGGAGACTGCGGCTGTTGAAACCAGGACTCCTCCCAAAGGCTGCGGTAGCGGCCCAGTTCGTGGGGCTGGGGAACCGCCGACAGAGAGTCATTGCCCCAGACTCCGGCAATCAGGCCCGAGATCGTGATGATCCACGTCGCCGTGTAGCAAATCTCAAGCGGACGAGTCAGAGGCATTTCGATTACAATAAATAGGATAATCGCAAAAAGAAAGCCCCCGTGGAGAATTCCACGGAGGCTTTCCGACATTCAATCGACCGCTCATTTCAGAGCGTTCTTCCTTGGATCAGAGACTCGGGGAAACCCGGTCGGAGTTGGCGGTCACGCCGGCGCGGACGACACGGGCGAACACCGTCGTTGGGAAAGGAGTCACGCCCTGCGCGAGGAACCGGTAAGTCGCGGTTCCCGGCACCAGAGGATCAAGGATGGCGGCGACGGTCCCGATCAACGGGGTGGTCCCATTGGGACGCACTTGGCGAATCTGCACCGTAACACCACCAGCTCCGGTGATCCCAGATACGCCTCCACGGACTTCCAACTCACCACGATCGGTCCGCCCTTGAGCGCGGAGAATCGAAACTTGGAGAGCTGGGTTTAGCGCAGGAACTTCAACCGCTTCAAGAAGGAAGCTATAGAAGGTATTGGTCTCCGTACTGTAGTAGCCCTCGATCGCCACTGCGGTTCCGGGAACGACGGCGGCCAACGCCACCTCGAATCCAAGATCGTTGCGTGGGACATCAAAGTCGATCCGAGGATCGTTCAAAAATTGAACGAGCATGCCATTGACCCGGAGGCTACCAGTCGGATCCCCAACTTCAGCGGGGGTCACGATTCCGAGAACCACGTTTTCGGCCGGTTCGGCGAAGACGCTGTCTGCAGTAATAACACCGTCAACGGCGGCATTTCCGAGGACGATGGCCGTGCCCCCGAGGAACCCAGCTTGAGTACGGCCCGGGAAAGCGGTGGGATTCACCAAACCGGCGAGACCGATGTCCTTGCTGGTCGGAGTGGAAACAGGCGTTCCAACCGGCACAGTTACCGTAATGTCCATCACGGTAAGAGTAACGGATCCACCTGGATTGGAAACGATGTTGGTGATCGTTCCCTCCGTTTCGGCGGGGACTTGAGCGTCAGCGATCGGCGCGAGCGCCATGAGAGCCAGAATGGCTGCAGTGAGTTTGATATTCATTTTTAGTTGTGAGAAGTGGGGATTGTTGAGCGAAAATTCGATCGAAAACACTCCCAATCGACCTGTAGCAAATCTCCTTCCTGAAGCAAGCACAATTTTGAGAATTTCTCTAATTGAAAGACTAAATCGGGATGTATCTCGAGTTCCCACCAAGAGCACAGGGACGTAGACTCACAACAACCGCTTCAAAACTGGGCCCTGGACTCATATCATTACCGATCCGTAACAATGTTTTGATGCTTTTAGTATTTCACGAATAAAACCACAGAGAATCGATTCCTGAATTCAAAACCCAAATGCAACGAACTTCTGGATAGTATACAGAGTGGTTTGCAACGTAAAGCGTTAACTTAGATTTGCCTTCAATACGCCCGAGGGCGTATTGAAGGCAAGGATCTT
>QQNE01000130.1 GCA_003402735.1 Verrucomicrobiota bacterium | reverse complement strand
ATCTGGAGTTTCTCCTCGGTGGTGTAGCCGGGGATGTCGATGACCTCCATGCGGTCGCGCAGCGGCGCGGGCACAGGATGGATCGTGTTGGCCGTGGCGATGAAGATGACCTGGCTGAGATCGAAGGGCACGTCGAGATAACGATCGACGAAGGAGTCGTTCTGCCGCGGGTCGAGCACTTCGAGGAGGGCGCTCGCCGGATCGCCGCGGAAGTCGGCCCCGATCTTGTCGACCTCGTCGAGCATGATCACCGGATTGCGCGTGCCGACGCGGCGGATCTCCTGGAGGAGCCGTCCCGGCATCGCCCCGATGTAGGTGCGGCGGTGGCCGCGGATCTCGGCTTCGTCGCGGATGCCGCCCACGCTGATGCGCGCGAACTCGCGTCCGAGGGCATCGGCGATGGAACGCCCCAGGCTCGTCTTGCCGACTCCGGGAGGCCCTAACAAACAGAGAATGGGGCCGCGCCCCTCGGGGTTGAGCTTGCGCACGGCGAGGTATTCGAGGAGGCGGCGTTTCACCTTCTCGAGTCCGAAATGATCGCGGTCGAGGATCTCGCGGGCGAGGCCGAGATCGTCGTGATCCTCGCTCATCGTGTTCCAAGGCAGCTCGGCGACGGTCTCGAGATAGCCGGTGATGACGGCGTGCTCGGGGCTCGCGGGCGGGATGAGTTCGAGACGCTTCAGCTCGCGGTCGGTCTGCTTTTTGACGCCCTCGGGCAGTCCCACGGCCTCAAGTCGCGTGCGCAGATCATCGACCTGCTCCTCGGTGCCATCGCCCTCGCCGAGTTCGCGCTGGATCGCGCGGATCTGCTCGCGCAGGTAGGCGCGTCGCTGGGCGTCGGAGAATTCGTCCTCGACATCGGCACGCAGCTTTTGCTGGAGCTCGGCGATGTGGAGCTGACTGTTCAGGGTCGCCTGCACTTTCTCGGCGCGCTTCTTCACATCGACTTCCTCGAGAAGCCGCTGTTTCTGGACGAGGTCGAGGCTGAGATTCGTCGCGAGGAAGTCGGTGAGGATCGAAGGTGAATCGATCGCCGCGAGCGCCTGATGGGCCTCGTCGGGAATGTTCGGATTGAGATTGATGAAATTCTGCGCCGACTCGCGAAGATTGCGCAGGGTCGCCTCCCAACGAGCGCCCTTTCGGGGAAACTTGTTCTCGAGGATCTGGAAGCGGGCCTTCAGGTAGGGGTTCGATTCGACGAACTTGGTGAGGCGGATGCGCTCGACGATCTGGATGAGGACGAGCGTTTTCTCATCGCTCTGACGCACCATGCGGAGGATGTTGCCGAGCACGCCGATCTCGTAGAGGTCGCCGGCACCGGGCACGTCGAGGTCGGCGTCCTTTTGCGTGGCGAGCCCGAGGAGCCGCCCCTTCGGCAGCAGTTCATCGAGGAGACGCCGGCTCGCGGTCCGCTCCACGGTGAGGGGCGCGACCGTGCCGGGAAAAAGGACGACCCCGCGCAAGGGCATCACCGGGATGATCTCGGGCAGGTCGGAGCGCCATTCCGGCATTTTGGAATCGGGCCGGCTCGTCGAGATCTCGATGATCTCGCCGGAGGATTCGTTGAGGAGTCGTTCAAAGTCTTCCATTCCTGAAATCGGAAACGTGGGGAAAAAGGTGCGGAGAGAGCCGGTCCCGACATCAGGGGAACGCGGGGAGATCCCGTCAGCGGGATTCGAGCGGCAAAATGATCCAGAGGAGGCCGTTCTCCTGCTTGGCGGTGACTCGGCGGCGATCGACTATGGCGGGGAGGACGATCTCGCGACCGAAACGGCCGCATTCGATCTCCATGGTGAGGACCTGGCGGCACTGGCTCGACATGTCGCGGGCCTGCACGGGCGGGCGGCGTTCTCCCGAGATACGGACGCGGTCGTGGAGGACGTCGACGTTGATGTCGGCCTTCTCCACCCCGGCCAGATCGACCCAGATCTCGATGCGGTCGTCGTAGCGATAGGCGGTGATGTCGGGCTGCCAGCCTTCGGGCGAACGAAACCCGGAGAAATGGAGGCTGTTCAGATCGTGGACGACATCGCCCATGCGACCGATCATGCGGGTGAGTCGGACCTTCCGTGGCATAAGAAGGCAGGGTAAGGGCGAATCGCAGGAATATCAATCGGCGCGATCAGCCCGCGACTCGACCACCACCGCCTCGACGTTGATGACGCCGTCGCGCCCCACCGTCGCCTCTCGGGGACGTGCGGATCCCGGAAACGATCCAGCGGCCGAGGAGAATCCGGCGGCTTGGGGGACCCCGACGACGCGGAAGCGTTCGCGCAACGAGGCCTCGAGCCGGGCCCGCACGATCTGACGCACGGGCGGGGCGAGAAGGAGGAATCCCATCGTGTCGGTGAGAAACCCGGGCGTGAGGAGGAGCGCCCCGGCGATGAGAATGAGAAGCCCGTCGATGACCGCTTCGTGCGGCAGTTTCCCTTGGGCGATCGATTGCTGGTATTTGGCGAGAACCTTCAGCCCCTGCGAACGCGCCAATGTCGCCCCGAGGACGCCGGTGAGGAGAATGATCGCGAAGGTCGGCAGGATCCCGATCTTTTGTCCGATGACGAGAAAGAGGAACAACTCGATCAGCGGGACGGTGATGAAGAGCAGGAAGAGCCGGGCGAACATGGGCGGTAGGGAAGTTTGGACTGCGGCGGAGGCGGGACGTTCAACCTTTGCCCGGACGCGGCGACGTCAGACCGTCTCGGCGGGGACGTCGCGGCAATGTTTGAGCCGGTAACCGCCGTCGACCGGCAGGATCGTGCCGGTGACATAGTCGGAATCGGACGAGCAGAGATAGGCCGCGGCTTTGCCGATGTCCTCGCCGGTGCCGAGGCGTCCCCAGGGCAACTTGCGGGCCTCGGCCGCGATGGTCTCGTCACTGTAATGCTCGCGTTCGCCGGGGGTGTCGATCCAGCCGGGCTCGATCACGTTGACGTTGATGTGATGTTCGAACAACTCGACGGCCATCGTCTGCATCATCGAATTGAGCGCCGCCTTGGCCGCGCTGTAGGCGACACAACGGGAATTGGGAACGCGGGCGAGGACGCTGGAGATGAAGACGACCTTGCCCGGCTTTTTCCGCGCGACGAGGTGACGGCAGACGAGCTGGCTCATGTGGAAGCTGCCGAGGAGGGCCGACTTCAGGATACCCTCGAAGACCTCGCCCTCGTAATCGAGGAAGCTCGCGCGGCGGTTGTAGGCGGGCACGCTGACGAGGGCATCGACGTCGCCGAATTCGGCCAAGGCGGCGGCCATGACGGCCTCGCAGCCCTCGCGGGAAAAGGCGTCGGCCTCGACCGCAAGGCAGCGCCCCCCGAGGGCGCGGATCGCGTCGGCGGCTCCGGCGAGCTCGGCGCTGCCAGGTCGGTCGGAGAGGACGATGGAGGCCCCTTCCTTCGCGAGTTCCAGGGCACACCCGAACCCGATCCCGCGGGCTCCGCCGGTGATGATGGCGATGTGGTTTTTCAACTTCATGGCTTTCGATGTTAGACCAAGGCGCTGCGGATTGCTCCCGAATTTCCTGCCCGAATCGTGCCTTGACCACCCTGCCCTCACCGCGCACTTTACCCTCGTGAACGAGAAAAACATTTCCCGCCTCAACGAAGCGGTCCGCGACGTGCCTGACTTTCCGAAACCGGGCATCCTCTTCAAGGACATCACGCCCATCCTCGCGAGCGGCGAACTCTTCCGCCTCGCCATCGATGAATTCGTCTCCGCCGTCGGCGGGGAAAGCCCCACGAAGATCGTCGGAATCGACGCGCGCGGCTTCATTTTCGGCGCGGCCCTCGCCGACCGCCTTGGTGCGGGATTCGTGCCGGTGCGGAAGAAAGGGAAACTGCCCTGGGAAACCCACGGGGCTTCCTACACCCTCGAATACGGCGAAGCCCACGTCGAGATCCACCGCGATGCGATCTTGCCCGGCGAAAAAGTCGTGCTGATCGACGATCTCCTCGCCACCGGCGGCACGGCGGGCGCGGCCCTGAAACTGATCCAACAACTCGGCGGCGAAGTCGTCTGCCTCACCTTCCTCATCGAACTCGCCTTCCTCGAAGGACGCAAAAACCTCGATCCTTCGGTCCGCACCGTGGCCTTGCTGACGTATTGATCGGACGGCCCGATGAATTACGAAAGCGAGATCCTCCGCGACTGGTATCTGCTCTTCCATTATGGATCTCCCGCGGAGATCCTCGACGGGGTCGGCTTCGATCCCTCGGGCCTGCCCCCCCGCTGTCTCGACTTCCCCGTGACCACGGTGGAGGCGGCCGGACTCACCACGGAAATCGGTCGAGCCCTCGACCTCGGCTGCGCGGTCGGTCGCTCGACCCTTGAGCTTTCCAAAATCGCCCGCGAGGTGATCGGGATCGATTTTTCCGCCGCTTTCATCGACGCCGCCGAAGCGATCCGTCGGGGTGAAACGCTCGCCTATCATCGCTACGGGGAAATGCACCAGCGCCAAGCGCTCTCCGTCACCATGCCTGCGGGCATCGTGCCAGACCGGGTCTCCTACGAGACCGGCGACGCGATGGACCTGCGCGAAGATCTCGGTGCCTTCGACCTCGTCCACGCCGCGAACCTGCTCTGCCGCCTCCCCGAGCCGCGACGTTTCCTCGACCGTCTCCCCTCGCTTGTAAAGCCGGGGGGCCACCTCGTCATCGCCACCCCGGCGACCTGGATGGAGGCCTACACGCCCCGCGAGAATCAACCGACCGGCGTTACGCTCGATTATTTGAAGAATCATCTCGGCGCTGCCTTCGAACTTCTCTCGGCGAAAGAGCTTCCCTTCCTCATCCGCGAACACCAGCGCAAGCTGCAGCTCAGCACCTCGCAGACGAGCGTGTGGGCGCGGCGGTGATTTCAAAAGCCCGGCAGCATCTCGATCGGCTCGGGACCCCGGTGCAGCGCGATCTTCAGAAGGGGGCTGTGGCAACGAAAGACCTTCACCGGCACCTCCGTGGTGGCGAGAAGTTCGCGGGGATCCTCGTTCGATAAAAATGCTTCAAAATCCGCGACCGAGAGGAGCGCCGGCATCCGGTCATGCACGAAGGCCAGATCCGGGGCGGCAGGACGGGTGATCATGCTGAAGGAGGGACTGGATTTTCCCTCTTCCCACAACCCGGCGGCCCAGAGCCAGGCACCGTCGGGAGACTCGAAGGCGAAGGTCTGTTTGCTGCCGCTCGGTCCATGCCACTCATACCAAGCCGAGAGCGGAATGAGGCAGCGCCGTTTCTCCCGCCAGGCCGAAGCCCAGGGTCCGTCGACTTTGTCGAGGCGGGCATTGTTCACCACCGGATTGAAGTCGCGTTCGAAGCCCCAGCGCATCAGCCCGGCGAACGTTTCCTGACTTCCCGAAGCGCCAACGCGACGCAACACCGGCGCTGGATCGGTCTTGCGGATGCCGTAGGACCGCGCCAGCGAACCGAGGACGGAGGCGATGGCCTCCTCCCAGTCATCCCCCCGGGGGTGACGGGTGGCTCCGATGTCATAGAGATTGCACATGGGAGATCCCCGAAAAACAAACAGGGTTAGGCGATGAACCTAACCCTGCCGGGAAAAAATTTGCTAAACAATCGCTCCGATCACATCAGGTTGAGAGCGCGAGCGCGCTTGATCTCGCGGGTGATGCGGCGGTGAAGCTTTGCCGAGACACCGGTGGTGCGGCGGGCATAGATCTTGCCCGACTCGGTAGTGAAATTTTTGAGGAACTCGGGGTTGAGGTAATTCACCTTCTCCGCCGGAATGTCAAAACGACGGCGGGGCATGCGTCGGTTGGCGCGGCGGAAGTTGATCGCTCTCTGTTCGGTTTTCGGGCCCATGATGTCGAAAAATAAGGGGATGGGATCAGCGCTTCTCGCGATGGAGGGTACGGCGCTTGAGGTAAGGATTGAACTTCACTTTCTCCAGACGGCCCGGAGTGCGGAGGCTCTTTTTGTTGCGCGAGGTGACATAGATGGAAGGACGACCGCCTTCCGCCTTGGCCTCGGTGCATTCAAGAATGATGACGTCTCTGGGCATGGGAAAATAGAGTGGAGTGTTTCGCGAGGGCGGGGAGTGTAAAGTATCCCCCGGGAATCTCAACCGATAATTTTTTTAATCCTCGTCGTCGTCCGAGGGTTTGGAGACTTCTTTCTCCTCCAGCCCGAAGAGGGAAGTGACCGGCGTACGATAATTTCCAATGGTTTGCTCCTGATCGAGCTTCTCCTGATACTCGACAGTGCATCGGGCGAAGGGAAGGGCCTCGAGGCGGGCTTGGGGGATCAGCTCGCCCGAACCCTGACAAACCCCATATTCTCCAGAATCGATCCGCACGAGGGCTTCTTCGATTTCGTAGAGGGCGTTTTGCTCCTGGGAAAGGATGTTGAGCGCGAAATCGCGGTCGTAGGAATCGCTCCCGGCATCAGCTTGGTGCATGCCGAAGGCGGAGGAGTCTCCGTCTTCTCCGCGGATGGCATCACGGGTGACACCGGACATCTGATCGACGAGCGAGTCACGCAGGTCGAGGAGGCGCTGGCGCTGCGCTTTCAAGAAAGCAGGAGAGGGCTTTTTGGGCTTTTCCTTGGGTTCGGTAGACGGAACAACGGGGGCGTGGTTGGTGAGGTGGGCGAACAGCGGTCGCCGCTTGACGGGTAGTCTCTTTTTGGGCGGAATTTTCACGGGTGCGGAGGAGGAGGTCTTGGGAGCCGTCTTGACGGGTTCGCTTTTCGGGCTCGCAGCAGGTGCGGGGGAAACCGGCTGGGACTTGGGTTTGGAAGGGGATACGGGCGCCTTTGGCGCGGGCGTCGGCTTGACGACTTCGGACTTGGCGAGTGTCTTCGGAGCCGCCGGAGCAGGCGCTTTCACCGCGGCCTTGGTGGGAGCGGGTTTTGCCGCTGGTTTGGCTTGGACTTTCGTCGAGGTTTTGGCCGCAGGCTTGGCAGAAGATTTTGCGGAAGCCTTGGGCGCCGGTTTGGAAGCCGTTCTGGGGGCAGGCTTCGCAGCGGCCTTCGGCTTCGCAGCGGCCTTCGGCTTCGTGAGTGCCTTCACTTTCTTGGAGGGATTGACCGGAGCCACTTTGCTTTTGACGGCAGGTACCTTTTTGGAGGGAGCCTTGACGACCGCTTTTTTCGCCGGCGCGGCTTTTTTCACAGGTTTGCCGGGCGCGGCCTTCGTCGGAGCCGACTTGGCGGGACCCTTTTTGACAGGAGCCTTGGGCGCGGGTTTCTTCGCAGGCACCGGTTTGGCCGGAGACTTTTTCGAAGGAGCCTTCTTGGCGGGAGCCTTCTTGGCGGGAGCCGCTTTTTTCGCGGGCGGCGCCGCCTT
>QQNE01000129.1 GCA_003402735.1 Verrucomicrobiota bacterium | reverse complement strand
GCATCGCTCCCGATGGCAAGGTGACCCGTATCACGACCCACGAGGTGGATCGACCCAACGGCATCGTCATTTCACCCGACGGGAAGCGGCTCTTCGTCGCCGACAACGTCAACAGCGGACCGAACAACGGGGTGGGAGGCAATCGCAAGCTCTGGAGATTCGATTTTCGCGGGGATGGCACCGTCGATCCCTCGAGTCAAAAGCTGCTCTTCGACTGGGGCACGGAGCGCGGTCCTGATGGGATGTGCTGGGGCCCCGATGGGAAGCTCTATGTGACGGCCGGTCTGCTCTTTCCGAATCTGCCGGTGGAGACCGCCAGCAGATATCCCGCCGCGGTTTATGTGATCGATCCCGAATCGGGCGAATTGAGCCGCACCCTTCCCGTGCCCGAGGACATGATCACCAATTGCACCTTCGGCGCTACGGACGGAAAAACGCTCTTCATCACCGCGGGGCACAAACTATGGAGCCTGCGGGTGGAGTGAACGGCGGCGCGCCGGAAGAAATGGAGGGGCAAGGTCCTCCTTGCCCGCCGATCGAACGGGATCACTCGACCTTGGACCGCTCGCGGATCTTCTCGATCGTGGCCGGGCCGATGCCCTTGACGCGGCCGAGATCGTCGATGGTCTTGTAGGGACGGCCTTTGATGATGGCCTTGGCGGTCTCGGGTCCGATCCCGGGAAGGGTCTCGAGTTTTTCGATCGGGGCCTTGTTCAAATCGACGGGGCCCGAATCGATCCAGCGTTTCACCAGCAAGACGGCCACGGCGAGGGCGAAGCCGACCACGATGAGGAGGAGCCAGCGGCGGTTCTGACGGTCGTCGGCCGCCATCGCTTCACGGCGGCGACGGATTTTTTCGCTGCGGGATTCTTCGGGCATGGGTCCAATGAAACGAATCGCGCGGGCTTTGCAAGTTGAAGCCTCAGCTGGCGTCCGAGACCGACGAAAGATTGAAATCCTTCACGACAAGCGCGGGCACGTGCATGGGCATCTGGCTCTCGCTGCCGAGGACGCGTTCGGGAGCGCCGCTCGCAACGAGGTTTTTGAGGACGTTCACGGGTGTCTCATTGAAGCGGAAGTTGTTCACCGGTCCGGCGATCTTGCCGTCACGGATCGCAAAGGTCCCGTCGCGGGTGAGCCCGGTGTGGAGCAGGGTCTGCGGCTGGACCATGCGCAGATACCAGAAGCGGGTCACGAGGACGCCGTCCTCGACTCCGCCGATGAGTTCCTCGAGGGATTTGCCTTCGCCGGGGAGGATGAGATTGCCGGGGCTGGGCTGCGGGGCAAGGCCCTTTTTCTGGGCCCAGAACCGACCGACGGGGAGGGCCTTGAGAACGCCCTTTTCAATCCAGGTGGTGCGGGTCACGGGCAGTCCGGAGGCATGGGTGCCGCTCGGGGCGGGAGCGTAAAGCGGATCCGAGAAGACGGTCGCTTGGTCGCCGAAGAGGGACTTGCCGACAGGGTCCTCGCCTTTCCCTACGAGGCTGTTGAGAAAATTCTGACCTTCGTCGAATTCGCGTTGGTCGAGGCCCGAGGCGAGGAGCCCGAGTAGGTCGCGGGCCGCGGCGGCCTCGAGGACGACGGTGGTGCGTCCTGCGGCGCGTGCGGTGGCGTCCCGGGAATCGAGGGCTTTCTGGATGGAGCGTTCACCGACGGTGCTGAGGTCGAGGAGGGCGGCGTCGGTGACCTGCGTGCTCGCCCAACCGGAGCCGCGGCCTGCGGTGGTCCGGGCGGTCATCGAAAAGCCAACGCTGGTCTCGCGATCGGCGACGAAGACGCCACGGCTGTTGGCGTAGGCGGAGGTGCCGACCGAACGCGAGAGGTAGCCGGCGCTGTCGACCTTCGCGGCGCGGGCGGATTCGATGACGGGGCGGAGGCTGGCGAGGGCATCGGCCGGAGTCATCGCCGCGGTCGCGTCGGACCAGGTGAGGGCTTCGGCATAGGTCGCGGGCTCGACCGGGGGCAGGTGCTCGGGATCCTCGGGAGCCAGCTTCGCCATGGCCTCGACCTTTTTCACGGCATCCCGCAGCGAGGCCTCGTCGGTCCGGGTGAGCGAGATCGAGGCGGAGCGTTTTCCGTAACTGACGGAAAGGTGCACCGCGACGCGGCCAAGGAATCCGTTCGAGGTGATGTCGTTGTTGGCGGAGCGCAGGATGAGATCTTCGCTGTCGCTGAGGTAGAGCTCGGCATCGTCCGCGGAGACGAGACCGAGGATTTTTCCGCAGAGGGATTCAAGTTCGGATCGGTTCATGCCCAGGAGGGGTTTGCGCCGCTGCAGTCGCATCCTCCTTCGGGACGCGAGATTGCGGCGGCGATATCTTTGCCGGATTCGGCGGCGGTATTCAGCACCTTGATCTGGCGGAAGCGTGCGGGGACGGCGCCGTGGGACACGGGTGCGACTTGCTGGGGCTGGCCTTTGCCGCAGTTCATCGCCCCGCCGAGCTCGTAGCTCGGCTCGCCGCCGAGACCGTCGCAGGCTTTCCAGAAATCGACCGAGTTGCCCTGATAGGCGACATCGCGGAACATGCCGTCGAGCTTGCCGTCGCGGATACGGTGGAAGACTTGACCGGTGAACTGGAAGTTGTAACGCTGCTGGTCAATGCTCCAGCTCCCGTTTCCCTCGATGTAGATTCCGTCCTCGACATCGGCGATGAGGCTATCGGATTTAATGGTTTTGTCAGGGCCTGGCTGGAGGGAAATGTTCGGCATGCGCTGGATCGGGAAGGCGTCGAAGCTGTCGGCGTAGGCGCAGCCGTTCGAGCCTCCCTCGCGACCGATAAGGGCGGCTTGTCCCAGGGCCATCTGGAAATTGCGGAAGACGCCGTCCTTCACGATGGGGAATTCCTTGCCGAGGGTTTTCACGCCATCGTCATCCCACATCACGGTGGAGAGGCCTCCGACGGCGGTGCGGTCGGCGTGGAGGTTCACGATCCCGCTGCCATACTGGAGCGAGTCGAGCTTGTCGGGCGTGCAGAAGGACGTGCCCGCGAAATTCGCCTCATAGCCAAGCGCGCGGTCGAGCTCGGTGGGATGCCCGACGGTCTCGTGGATCGTGAGCCAGAGATTGCTCGGGGCGATCACGAGATCGTATTTGCCCGCGGTCACGGAAGGGGCGGCCATCTTCTCTTTTGCCTGCTCGACGGCGAGAGCGGATTCGGCGGCGGCGTCCCATCCGGTGAGATGCTCCCAGCCTGCCGCGCGGGGCGGACGCAAACTCGAACGGGTCGCGAACTCGCCCTTCTTCGGATCGACAATGGTGACGCTGAAGGAAGGATGGATGCGGACGCGCGATTGCTCGATGCGCGTGCCGAAGGTATTTGCGAGCCATTTGCGCTCCCTCACTACCGAGACGTGGGAGTTGCAGTAGCTCGCGCCTTTCTCCATGGCGGCGCGGTTGATGCCGAGGAGGCGCTCGACTTTTTCCTCGAGGGGAACGCTGAAGGGATCTATGGCGATGGGCAACTCCCAGGTGCCGGTAAAGGCGGGCAGGGTCTCGATCTCGATCGGGCGGGCACGCCAACCGCCCTGACCCTTCGCGATGGCGACGGCGGAATCCACCAGCGCGAGGAGGCGGGCTTCGGTGATTTCGCCGCTCGCGGCGAAGCCCCAGGCTCCATCGACCAGAACCCTGACAGAACAACCCAGGGAGGAACCCGCGTTCACGCCCTGCACCATTTCCTCGCGGACGAAGAGCGACTCCGAATCCGTCTGCATGAGGTGCAGGTCGGCGAAGGAGGCACCGAGCGAGGTCGCCCTGGCAAGAACGGCATCGGCAAGGGCGGGAAAACGGTCCGAAAGGCCCGCTGCGGCATTTGCGGACAAGGTCCAGCGTGAGGAAAGGAGAGCCAGTCCGGCCGCCGTGGTACCTTTGAGCCAGTCGCGTCGTTGCATGGGGAGAGCCTAACAGACCTCGTGAGGAAGGGAAGAAGGCCTTTTGTCATACCCGGTCATTTTGAGCCGACGAAATGGGTGAAGGCTCCGGGATGACTTCCTGCAGGGTGTGGCCTTGCCCGATGGCCGGGTCGAGGCGATCTTTACGCATGCGATTCCGTCGTGCCATCGTTTTCCTTGCGTTTTTGTGCGTGCCTTTTTCCGCCCTCGCCCAGGAGGGGATCGATCTGTCCAAGTGGGTCAAGCCGGAGTTCAGCGGTCGGCCGCTCGAGGGCTTGCGGGTCGCGCTCGACATCGGACACAACCGTCTCAAGCCCGGTGCGATGAGTGCCCGCGGCGTCCCGGAACTCTCGTTCAACACGGCGACGACGCGGGTCATGGCCGGCGTGCTCGAGAAAGCGGGAGCGACCGTGATTGTCGTCAACGCCGATGGCACCGTCACCTCGCTCGCAGAACGACCCGAGCTTGCCACCAAGGAAAAGGCGGATGTTTTCATTTCGATTCATCACGATTCCGTCAATGACAAATACCTCCGGAAGTGGACTCACGCAGGAGTCGAGCGGGACCATGCCGACAACTTCCGTGGCTACAGCGTTTTCACCTCGTCCAAGAATGCGAAGCCCGAAGTGAGCCGGGCGCTGGCTCTCGAGGTTGGTTCCGCTCTCTATGAAGCGGGATTGCGGCCGACGCTCCACCATGCCGAGCCGATCCAGGGCGAGAACCGCCCCCTGCTCGATGAGCGAACCGGGGTTTATGAGTTTTCCGATCTCGTCGTGCTCAAGGCCGCGCAATTGCCTGCGATCCTCCTGGAGTGTGGTGTCATCATTCACCGTGAAGAGGAATTGCTCGTGCAACGGCCCGACTATCAGGACCTCATCGCTCATGCCCTCGTCAAGGCGCTCGTGGAAGTCTTTCCGGCGGGGAAGAGAGAAAAGAAGGGGCTGATGAAGCTTTTCGGGCGTTAGCGTTTTGTCAGGTAGGGGGAGGGCCGTAAACGCGCACCCGAAGATCCCGCAGCACGCGAAGTTCGCCCCAGTCTCCGCCGCTTGGGGTCCGGGCCCCTGTGCGGCGTTTCGGACCGATCCGCCCGTTTTCCCGCAGGTATTCGAAGCTTCGCTCCACAAAAGCAGCCGAACCGAGCACGGCTCCGTCGCTGAAGTAGCGGACTTTCCGACGAAGGAGCTCGGGAAGGGGAATCGTGGTTTGCTCAGTTGCCTTGGAAACCTCCGCTGGAGAGATGCCGGGTCGTGAAGGTGGGTGATGTCTTTCGTCGGAAGGGTGCTCTTGACCGGTCATGTAGAGAAGAACTCGGTAGCGATCCAGGGTTCGCTTCCAATCGAAGAAAGTCCCGGGATTTTCGAGGGCCTCCCGTTGGATCGAGCCGAGGCCCTGACGGGCGCGGGCGGCTCCTTTTCCAGCTCCGTTGGCCTCTCCGTATCCGCTCCAGCGGTAATCCTCGGGTTTGAAGACAAGCTTGGCGCGGATGGGATTCAAGTCGATGTAGGCGGCCACGGTGAGGAGCGCAGACTCGCCCCCCTCGACCAAGAGGCTCTTGAAACGCCCTTCCCAGAGCGTCCCGGTCCGTCCAAGACGCCTGTTCATGAAGATCGAGACGCGTTGTTTCAATTCCTTTAGGAAGATCGAGAGATTGCCCCGTCTGCGTTCGAAACGTTGTAGGATGGCGTTTTCCCTGAGGGTGTCGCCGGCCTTGCGGGCTGCGGTGATCTCATGGGCGATCGTCTCGATAGTTGCCTTGTCGTAAAGGAGGGGAAGAACCGCGAGAAGCTCCTCCGCGTCGAGCTCTGGCAAGAGGCTCCGGTCTGGCACCTCCAATAAAAGATGAAAGTGGTTGCCCATCAGGCAGTAGGTAGCGACGCGCACGCCGGTAAAGGTCTCGAGCTTGCGGAGAATGGAGCGGAATGCCTCTTTTTCGGGGGCATGGAAGATGATGCGTCGGTCAACGACGCGAGAGATGCAGTGATGGTAGGTCGTGCCAACTCCAACGATGCGAGGAGATCTCATGAAGAGAAGAATGCAGCTAAATTCGAATGATGCAATAACAAATAGACTGGCCCTTTATTGTATTGTTACCTTTTCATTGACGGAAAGGGGGCGATTCGGTGATGGTTGAGGATGAGAATTCGTCCTGTTCTGATCGCTGCTGTTTTGTCGGGTCTTGTGAACGGCTCTTTCGCCCGGGAGATCCGGATCTTTACCAATAACTCCGGCAAAAAGATCGAAGCCGAGTTGCTGGATCTGACGGAAGGCAAGGTGCGGCTGATGGTTAACCGGAAGCCGTTCGATGTGCCGATTGAGACGCTTTCGGCGGAGGATCAGGAGTTCCTGAAGGCCTGGGATCTGAAACGCCAGGGAAGGGGAGACGAACTTTACTACAGCGAGTTGGTTTTTGAAGACGATTTCGAAAAGGACGGCTTCGGAGAGGCGTGGAGCCACTACAAGAGCGAGAGCGAGGTGAAGGGCGGGGTCCTCATCGGCAAGACGATCGACATCAACGACCACGCGGGCGTCGATGCCTTCCGCTTCACCGAGGGACGCCAGGATCTCGAGATTTCGGTGAAGTTCAATTTCGCCGGAGAGACGGCGGAAAAGTTCAACGTCTGGATGGACGACAAGGATTACAAGGGTTCCCACGCAGGCCATATCTGCAGCGTCTTCATCAGCCCGACGAGCGGCAACATCAGCGATGCGAAGACGGGCAATTTTGAAAATACGATCTACGAGAAGCGCAAAGGTGGCGGAACGCTCGACGAGGCGACCGAAGAAATGCTGAAAACGAAGATCGTGAGTTTCCCCCTCGACCTCAAACGCGAGGAATGGCATGCCCTGCTGATCCGGACGAAGGGCGACGAGGTGGTGGTCTCGGTCGACGGGCACGAGGTCGGCAAGCTGAAATCCGAAGGCCTAGCCCACGAGACGAAGTCGGTCGTCAGCCTCACGACGAACATCGACGACGTGCATTACGACAATTTTGTGATCAAGGCGGCAAAACCCGAGGCCGACGCCCCCGCGACTTCGAACTGAACCCTCTTGAATTCGGTGGTAAAGAGGAGTGGGTCTCGGCATAGTAGGGGGCGGGAGCAGATATGCCATGAATGACTCATTACCCAGCGTGACTGCCCTTGGGCGGGCGGGCTCAGGAAGCTTGTCTCCCTTTTACCTCAGCGGTTTGAATCGTTTGCTGCTCGCGGCAGGCTTGAGTTTTGCCCTGCCCCCTTCGCTCCCCGGGGCAACGGTCGAGGAGGTGATCGCCGAGGTTGAGTTGATCGCGGGGGAGTCAGGGCTGCATACGGCATTGATGGGATTCTGTCTTGTCGATCTGGAGGCGGCTCCGGGGACGGCGGTCGGCTACCGGATGGACGCGGCGCTGGTTCCGGCTTCGGTGATGAAGGCGATCACCACGGCCACGGCGAATGAGGT
>QQNE01000128.1 GCA_003402735.1 Verrucomicrobiota bacterium | reverse complement strand
GCTCAAGAAGGGCGATGAGGTCGAGGCTCAGGTCATCGAGATCGACAAGGCCAACCAACGCATTTCCCTGGGGCTCAAGCAGCTTGAGACCGATCCCTGGGACAACATCGACAACCGCTTCAAGGTGGGCGATCTGGTCAAGGGAACGGTTGCCAAAATCGCCAGCTTTGGCGCCTTCGTGGAGCTTCAGGATGACATTGACGGTCTCGTCCACATCAGCCAACTCAGCGAGGAGCACGTGGCGAAGGTGAAGGACATCATCAAGGTGGGCGATGAAGTCACGGCCCGCGTCATCAAGGTCGACAAACAGGAGCGCCGCATCGGTCTCTCGATCAAGGCGGTCGAATACAACGAAGATCAGTTGATGAAGGAGAGCCAGGCCTTCGATCAACTTCGTCCGAGCACCGACATGGTCGGTCTCGAACATGCCTTCAGCTTGGCCAGCGAGGAATGGTCTCCGAGTTCCGGTGCCATGAGTGCTTTGGATCAACTGAAGTTCGACGAAGAGACCAAGCCCGAGTGAGTTTGATCCGGGGCTTTGTGACCCGGTTGCATTCGTTTCGCCGGTTTCCAGCGCCTTTCAGGTGGCTGGAGACCGGCCTTTTCGTGTTGGGGGACAATCCGCATTTGAAATTGCGCGGATTGACACCACGTTGTTGTCTTAGTTTAGAACCATTCCAGTTTACCCATAACCAACATACCCATGTCTGAAAACCTACGCATCACTGCTTATCTGAAAACCTTCTGTGGCTGGAGTGAAGGGGTCCGGGCCATCTTCCGGAAATACGCGTTGCCGTATGAGGAAAAGGATATCATCAAGAACCCGGCCTTCCGTTGGGAGATGGAACAGCGCAGTGGACAGCCGTTGTCACCGTGCGTCGAGATCAACGGCCAGATGCTGGCGGATGTCAGCGGGGAAGAGGTCGAGGCCTGGATGTTGCGCGAAGGGATCGTTCAGCCAAATGAGACGGCCCCGGATGCCCCGATTGATTCCGCTTGCAGCGATGAGCAGCATGCCGCGATGAATGCCGCCGCCCAGGCGGGACGGATTCGGATCCTGGATTGAGCCGGCCCGGTTCGGGGCACCGGAAGATCGCGTGGATCTGCGAATTGTTTGGCAAAATTAGAATTCGATCCTTTTTCTGGTGGCAAAACCCAGAACTATGGGTCAGAATCCTAACACGATGACGAACAAGAAGCCTGCACTTGGACGGGGCCTGGGCGCTTTGATCAAGGCGCCGCCGACGGTGACTGGGTTTGGTGCCCCGGTCAATCCACCTCTTTCACCAGGGACGCCGGTCTCAGGTGTGGCTCTTCCCCCGCCGTTGGGTGGAGTTCATTCCGAGGTTGAGGCGAAGGACCAGGTTCGTCGGGTGCCGTTGACGGACGTTGTCCCCAGCCGGTTCCAGCCCAGAAAGCGGTTTGCCGATGACGCGATCAATGAACTGATGGCCTCCATCCGCGAGCATGGTGTCATCCAGCCGTTGATTGTCCGACCCGCGGCCGACAAGTTTGAGTTGATCGCGGGGGAACGTCGTTACCGGGCGTCGGTCTTGCTCAAGTTGCCGGATGTCCCTGTGGTTCTCCGAGAAGCGACCGATCGGGAGGTCTTGGAGATGTCCTTGATCGAAAACCTGCAGCGGGAGGATCTCAACCCGATGGAGGAGGCGGAGGCCTATGTCCGCCTGGCCAAGGAATTCCATCTGCGGCAGGAGGACATCGCGCAGAAGGTGGGCAAAAGCCGGGCCACCGTGGCGAACGCGATGCGGCTGCTCGAGCTGGAGGAATCGGTCCAAGCGCTCCTCGCTCAGGGCCAAATCACCACGGGTCATGCCAAGGCGATTCTCGGTTTGAAGACCGAGGAAGATCAGAAAGTCATCGCGGATCTGGTGGTGCGGCAGTCGCTCAACGTGCGCGACACCGAGCGTTTGGTTGCGCAGCATCTGCAAAGGAATGCTGTCGACCCTGCCCTGCAGCCCCCTCGGGGAGCCGGACAGAGGTCGCCGCTTCCCTCGTATCTCCTGACCATTCAAAGCGAGCTGTGCAGCCATTTTTCCGCCAAGGTCACGATTCGCCAGAGTGCTGGTGAGACGGGTCGGGTCGAGATCGAATATGCCGGGGATGAGGAACTCGACCGGATTCTCTACATCATCGGCGGCAAGTTTGCCAAGGAAGTCGAGAGCGAACCGCTGAACGCGTGAGGTCGGGCCCAGTTCTCGCGCTGTGCGCCGCTTTCGCTGCCTTGTGGACGGGCGCGTGCAACCGTGATCGGCGTCCATCCGTCGCTTCAACTGTCGGCGAGGCGGTTTGGTCTCAGTTTTCGGGGGCGGATGCGCACCGACATTGCAGCGCCTTGGTCGCGTTTGGGCCCCGTCCTTCGGGCTCTCCGGCTCTGGAACGTGCTCGGCGGTATCTCGAGGAGCAGCTGCAGGCCGTCGGCTGGAACGTGATGCGACAGGGTTTTACCGAGGCGACTCCGTTGCGCCCGGTGGAGTTTGTCAACCTGCGCGCCCGGTTTGGAACAGGCGACTTCGGGCCGCCCGTGCGCGTGTTGATTGGTTCCCACTACGATACCAAGATCTTCCCTTCCATTCGGTTCGTTGGAGCCAATGACGGTGGGTCGAGCAGCGGGGCCTTGTTGGAAATGGCCCGGGTCCTGGCCCTCCGTCCGGGCCTGGCCAAGTCCGTTGAACTTGTTTTTTTTGACGGGGAAGAGGCGGTGCAAGACTACACCGCCACGGACGGGCTTTATGGCAGTCGTTATTACGCCCGGGAAATCACTCGTCGGCAGCGGCCATCCAGCCGGCCGCAGGCGGTGGTGATCCTCGACATGATTGGCGATCCCGATCTGAAGGTTCAGATTCCCTCGGACACTCCCCGGCAACTCGCAGAGGGACTTTTTGCTGCGGCCAAGGAAGCCGGGACCTCGGCGCACTTTGGTTGGATGGCCACGCCGATCACGGATGATCATGCGCCGTTTCAACGGGAGGGTGTGCCCGCCATCGACCTGATCGATCTGGATTTTGCGCCCTGGCACACCTCGAGGGATACGATGGAGCAGGTGAACGCCGACAGTCTGGAAATAGTGGGTCGGACAGCATTGCTTTTTGTGGAACGCCATCTCCCGGCACCGTGAGGCGGGAGCGAAAGTGGGGCGTGATCCCCCCCAGGGATCGGCGCGGTTCTCGTCACCGTGCGGCAGGGCGAAGCACTTTGTGACCGAAGAGGGGGCTCGGGAAGCGGTTGCCCGAAAATCGATTCCCGCAAACGTCGCCACAAATAGTTGACCCGTCCGGGTGGCAAGGCACAGTGCCCGCTCCTTCTCTTCATGCCCTCTTCGCTTCCGATTCTTCCTCGGCTTGTTCTCGGCACTCGCGGCAGCGACCTCGCTCTCGCTCAGGAGCGCATGGTCCGGGCTGCCTTGGAATCGACCGGCCTGGTGGGAGAAATCGCCACCGAGATCATTGCCACGACCGGTGACAAACGACTCGACCTCCGCCTTGGGGTTCCCGGGGCGGACAAAGCGGTGTTCATCAAGGAATTGGAGGAGGCGCTCCTCTCGGGGGCGATCGATGCCGCAGTGCACAGCTTGAAGGATGTGCCGGGGGAGTTGGATGCATCATTTGCGCTCGTGGCCACGTTGCCGCGTGCCCCGGTCGAAGATGTCCTCGTGACGCGGGATCCCTCCCACGCAGCCGGTGGTTTGGCCGGTCTTCCCGGCGGTGCCGTGGTGGCGACCAGCAGCGTGCGCCGCGCCCGGCTGATCCAGCGGTTTCGGCCGGACGTGCGCGTTGTGGAAATCCGGGGAAATGTTCCGACCCGCCTCAACAAGGTGGTGGCGACCGGGGAGTTTGACGCCACGATTTTGGCGCGTGCCGGCCTGGAACGTCTCGGGTTCGATCTCGGAGGAGGCACGCTGATTGGTCCCGGTGGCCAAATCGGCGGATTGTCGATTCTGAATCCGCATGAGTTTTTGCCCGCCGCCGGCCAGGGGGCGATCGTGGTTGAAACCCGTGCCGCGGATCCGGAGATCGCGGAGATCTTCGCCCGGATCAATGACCTCCCAACATGGAACCGGATCCGAGTGGAGCGCGCTTGGTTGCGGGCGCTCGGGGCCGGTTGTCAGACCCCGGTGGGCGTTTACACGGAAACGTTGGACGGCGGACGTCGGCTGCGCGTATCCACCGTGGTTTTTGATGAGAGCGGGGGAGAATCCCGCGAGGCCATGACGGAAGGGGAGGCGGATGCACCCGCGGACATCGTCCGGGAATTGAAACGGCAAATTGATCCATGAAGACAAATCAGTCGAGCGAAACTGCACCCGGCACCGTGTATCTCGTTGGGGCTGGCCCAGGAGATTTGGGGTTGATTACGGTGAAGGGCAAGGAGTGTTTGGAGAAGGCCGACGTGGTGATTTATGACTACCTCTCCAACCCCCGGATGCTCGAGTGGACCCGACCGGATGCGGAATTGATCTACGTGGGCAAGAAGGCCAAAGCTCACACCTTGCCCCAGGGCGGTATCAATGAATTGCTGGTTGAACGCGCCAAATCGGGCAAGATCGTGTGCCGTTTGAAGGGCGGGGATCCGATGATCTTCGGTCGTGGAGGAGAGGAGGGGGCGGAGTTGCATGCCGCCGGGATTCCATTCGAGATTGTTCCCGGGATTTCCTCCGCAATCGCTGGTCCCATGTATGCCGGGATTCCTGTAACCCATCGCGAGCACTGCAGTCAGCTCACAATTTTCACCGGGCATGAAGATCCCACGAAAATGGAGTCATCGCTGGATTTTCGCAAACTCGCGGAAGCCGACGGCACCAAGATCATGCTCATGGGGGTGGAACGGATGCGTGCGATCACCGATTCCCTGCTCAAGGAGGGCATGAAACCGGAAACTCCGGTCGCCTTGGTCCGGTGGGCGACCACGGGCCGCCAACAGACTTTGGTTGGAACCCTGGTGGACATTGCGGAAAAGGTGGAGACGACGGGGTTTCAAGCACCGGCCGTGGCGGTTTTCGGGGATGTGGTGAGTCGGCGTGGCGAACTGAATTGGTTCGAGAGCAAGCCTTTGTTTGGCAAAAGGGTGGTGGTCACGCGGACGCGCAAGCAGGCTGGGGTGTTGAGCAAGCAACTCGCTGAACTGGGAGCCGATGTTTACGAGCTTCCAACCATCCGGATTGATCCTCCCAGGGATCAGCTCGGTTTCGGTGAATTGGTCCTGGCGGCCCACGAATACGACTGGCTCATCTTCACCAGCCCCAACGGTGCGGAGGCGTTCTTCGAGCTGTTTTACAAAATCTATGAGGATGCCCGGTCGATTGGCGGCGTCAAGATCGCGGCGATGGGGCCAGGCACCGCCGCCAAGATTAAGGAATATCGCATCGGCGTGGATCTCATCCCCAAGAAATCGGTCGCGGAAGGTTTGGTGGAGGCTCTGGTCGAGGAAATGGGCGATCTCTCCAGCTTCAAGATGCTCTGGGTCAGGGCCGAAGAGACGCGCGATGTCCTCTCCAAGTCGCTGACGGATCGCGGTGTCATTCTCGATGAAGCCATCGCTTATCGAACGGTGCCCGAAACCACGGACCGCACCGGGGCGGTGGAGCGGTTCCGCTCAGAAGGGGCTGATGTGATCACCTTTACCAGCTCGTCGACGGTCGAGCACTTTCTCGATCTGCGGCTTCCTTTGCCGGACGGGCTCAAGATTGCGTCCATCGGGCCGATCACCTCACAAACCTTGGAGGATCACGGGATGTCAGTCGATATCGAGGCCGAGGAATACGACATTCCCGGGCTGGTGAGGGCGGTCGTGGAGATTTGTCGCCGGGGCTAAGAGTCTGTCGCAATCCTCCGGGATGTCGCGCGCAAACGGCCTGGATTTCGACAGACAGGTTTCTCCGCATCCAGACGTGTGTCAGGGCGCGCGGCACGGCGTGAAGCTCAGATGTCGTGAAATTTGGGATTTGCGCGGAACCCGGCAGGAAGGTCGGTTGGCCAGCCGCGGCAGCGAGAGCTCGGGAAAGGCGGGCGAGGCTTGGCAGGGATCACCCGCGGCCGCCAACGCGACGTTGGGCCCTCGGCTCCAAGCTCCCAAAATCCGGGGCGCGAGCCGCTTTCGGGCTCAGGCAGGGTCGGAGGAGAAACTTCTGCGGAGGGGCGTGAATCGGTTCAAGTGGGCCTTCACAGCGGTTTGTTTGGCAGTCTCCGGTTGAGGACGCAATTAATCGGTTGACCGTTTTTGGGTTCGCGGCAAGGATGGCCCCCTCATTTTCCCAAAGGCTGGAAGAAGATTACCCAGGAAGATATGGCAGCGAAAATTTACACGGACAAGGATGCGGATCTGGAAGTGCTCAGCGGAAAGACCTGCGCCGTAATTGGCTTCGGCTCACAAGGCCATGCCCACGCCCTCAACCTCAAGGACAGCGGCGTCAAAGTCATCATCGGGCTCTATCCGAAGAGCAAATCGGTTGAAGTGGCCAAGGAGCGGGGCTTCGAGGTTTATGATGCGGCGGAAGCGGTCAAAAAGGCAGACGTCATTTTCATGGCCGTGCCTGACACCAAGATCCCCTCCATCTTTGCCGCAGACGTGGAACCACATCTTCGCCCCGGCCAGACGCTGCTGTTCAGCCATGGCTTCGCGGTCCATTTTGGATTTGTGAAGGCTCCAGAGTTTGTCAACGTGATCATGGTTGCTCCCAAGGGACCCGGACATACGGTTCGCAGCCAGTATCTCGAAGGCAAGGGGGTTCCCAGCCTCATCGCGATCCACCAAAACCCTGGCAAGGACGCCAAGAAAGTCGCCCTCGCCTGGGCCAAGGGCATCGGGGGCACTCGGGCCGGCGTGTTCGAGACCGATTTCAAGGAGGAGACCGAGACTGATCTTTTTGGGGAGCAAACCGTCCTCTGTGGAGGCGTGACAGCTCTCATCACTGCCGGTTTCGAGGTGCTCGTGGAGGCCGGTTATCAGCCCGAGATGGCCTACTTCGAGTGCCTGCACGAAATGAAACTCATTGTCGATCTGATCAATGAGTCCGGAATCAGCGGGATGCGCTTTTCGATTTCCGAGACCGCCGAATATGGCGATCTTACGGTGGGGCCGAAGATCATCGATGCCTCCGTGAAGAAACGCATGGAAAAAGCGCTCAAGCGCATCCAAAGCGGAGCCTTCGCCAAGGAGTGGATGGAGGAATACCAGTCGGGTTGCGACAACTTCAATGCCTTGCGCAAGGCTGGCGAAGCCCATGAAATTGAAAAAGTCGGCAAGCGGCTTCGGGATCGGATGCCGTGGATCAAGAAACGCAATCTCAAGGGGGCTCAAGCTGCGTATTCATGAGCTTCGCGGGCCGACTCTTTGAGAGGTCGGTCAGCAAGAAATCCTGTGTTTTCAACCCATCGGTCGTCAGTCGGTCGATGGGTTTTTTCGTTTTTCGGGTAATGGCCAATCAGTCGTAAACTCCTTCCGCAAACCATTTGCCTCCCTCCAGAGCCAAGCGGTAACAGGCCCCCGATTCGTGGCGAACATCCCATTCTTCCCGTTGCCAATTCATCGCTTGCCACCAATCTCCCGAACTGGTCCATGGTCCGTTCTGTGCGGATAGAGTTCCTTGCAAACAACCGCTGCGGATGACACTCGGTCGGGCAACATTCTTGCAAACCTCGGTGGTCACCACAATGGGGCGCCGGGGGCGGAAGCGGCGCAAAGGCGGACCGGGAGGGACGCCGGTTAAGGGAAGCGGACCGGGAGGGACGCCGGTTAAGGGAAGCGGACCGGGAGGGACGCCGGTTAAGGGAAGCGGACCGGGAGGGACGCCGGTTAAGGG
>QQNE01000127.1 GCA_003402735.1 Verrucomicrobiota bacterium | reverse complement strand
GGGAGGGACGCCGGTTAAGGGAAGCGGACCGGGAGGGACGCCGGTTAAGGGAAGCGGACCGGGAGGGACGCCGGTTAAGGGAAGCGGACCGGGAGGGACGCCGGTTAAGGGAAGCGGACCGGGAGGGACGCCGGTTAGGGAAGGCGGACTTGGTTTCGGGATCTGGTCGGAGTGAGGAGATGCGTCCAAGGAAAATGGATGCATTCGGAAACTGTCGGGGCGATGGGAAAGACCGCCTTGTGGGGTTCCCACTCGCTCCGTCCCCAGCAACGCTTCCACGCGGGCAAGTGTATCTGCCAGGCGATTCGAATCCTTCCATGACCTTGCGAAGAGCTGGGTTTGTCCATTCAGAACGCGGGTGGGGAAGGCTTCCAGAGCGATGGCGACAACGGGGGATGGGGATTTGAATCGTTCCAGGTGGGTCTGGAGAATGCGGAAGAGCACTTCCACCTCACGCGCGGGTTCGGGAATTCGAAACGTGCGGCGATGAGTTGGAGAATTTTCCAGGGTTAGCACCAATTCCATTGAGCCGGCCGCCACGTGTGCCGACGTCAGGCGGGCAGAAATCCGTTCCAGGAAGCGGTGAAGAAGGGTGAGCAGCGGTTCGGTGGAATCAGTGGGGATCTCCAAATCCATGCTCTCACGGTAAACTTCAGGCGCACGGACCAAACGCAGCAATCGCCGGGAACAACCGTGGGCCTGATCCCAGCAGCGTCCGGCGGACGGTCCGAGACGCTCCACCAGTTCGTGGCGAGGAAGGGCCCCCAAGTCACCGACAGTTTGAATCCCCCAAAGCTGAAAAAGCCTGAGCCAATCGGGGGGCGGTTGCAATGCCGTGACGGGAAGGGGGGCCAGTTGTTCGTGGATTTGGGTGGAGGTTCCGCTGAAAAGGAATACCGGATTCGCGAGCCGGGCTGCCAGAAAGGCCAAGTCAGGGTTGTCGGCCAAGCCCATTTGCGCTCTCAGCCCGAGTCTTCTCAACCAATCGATGCGACCGCTGGCCAGTTTCTGAACGTCTTGACGCACCCCATGAAGATCAAGGGTCACTAGACCCGGACCGGAGGCTTCAAAATCCCGGGTGATTTCCGCAGCGCACTCCCAAAGCGCCTCTCTTGCGGCTTCTTCATCCTCCGGTTGGCGAGGCACGAGGAGAACCCGCGGGCACTTGGCCTGGGCCCGGGTTGCGGTGATTCCAGGGCTCACTCCATGAAGTTTTGCCTCTTGGGTCAGCTGAAAAATGCGGGATTTTCCTCTCTCCTTTGCCGTCAAGTCCTGGGGGCCCTCCAAAAGAGCCACCGGCAAATCGCGCCATTCCGGACGGAGTCTCAGCTGGGACTGGAGGTGAAAGTCGGGTATGTAGAGCGTCGCAAACATCATTTTCCCGGTAAAAAGGGGGCATCCAGAAATCCCGTCAGGAGCAGCCCCATGATTGCCGACAAAAGTGCCAAGCTTTTCTTCGGCTGGATGTGCAGTGCCGCGCCGGTTCTTGATGTCGGTGAGGGCATCGATGTCGGTGAGGGCGAGCCACTATAGAGCTTGGGCAGGAGGTGGTGTTTCCAGCTCCGGAATTGCCAGAGGGGGCGAGTGCCTGAAATCGGGGGGCCGATCTTCACGCGAAGAAACCATGGAAACCGGGGATCGGTCAGGGTATCAGGTTGTAGGATTTCATTCATTCACCTGTGGAAGCGGGCTCTTCGTTGAATGGGGGAATCCCAGGCTCTTTTGTTTGTGTTTCTGTGCTGGAGTTTCCGTTAACGAAAAGAATGGAATGCGATTTCTCTCTTGGGGGCGGTCCCAACAGATGTCTGTCCTGGGTATGACCGTTGCCGCAGCAATTCCGGGCGCTGGCTTGCGGAAAAATCCGATCGGGGGCGATCCCAGTCGCCTTCTTTTCCGTTCGGTCTCAGCGCGAGGCGGCGGTGGGCGCTCGAAACGAGCGCGGAAGGGGTGATCACGAGCAACGCGGCACCGGACTGTTCCGACAACCCGCGGAAACGGTGCCAAGCGCTTGGGGGGATCGACTTCAATTCGCTCAAGGGATTGAGTTGCAAATCCAGGACGATCTCTGGAAGATTGCCATCCCGTAACAAAAGATCGGTCGATTGTAGAGCTTGTTCCGCGTCGCGGCATCGGAGCCAAAGCATCCGGCGGCAAATGATTGGCCCAAAAGAATCGGGATCGAAACTGTCTTTGCCGTCGATCAGGGTCAGGACCCGACGGGCCCGTCTGGCTTGTTCCAAAAGTTCTCCGATGAGGAGGGCCCCGCCGCACCCGGGACGTTCCGCTACCACTTCCTGGATTTCACCCGGAGAGAATTCGAGGATCGGCTGTTGAGCAGCCCGTGCTTGAGGCGCGCGTAGATCGGCATCCGGCGATTGCCAGGAGGTGTTGGCGATGGGGGCGGCGTGGGCCGACGGGAAACGCTCCCGAAGCAGGGCTCGCAAAGCGAGGGCCCGGTTGGTGGAATGATGTTCCATATGTTCTCTCGAACGTATGGATGTTTGTCGGCTTGTCCAGAAAACAGTTCAAAAATATTGCGTTCATTCGAACTGATTGAGTGCGCCCGGTGGGCGCTCGCCGCGCAGGGCGGCTGCCACATTGGCTGCGGCATCAATGCGAGCCTGGTGTCGGGCTTCCCTGGTGGCGCCTCCGAGATGCGGGGTGAGCACCACTTCCTTCATGGCAAGCAGGGCTGGATGCACTTTCGGTTCGGCTTCAAACACATCGAGGGCGGCCCCGGCGAGCCGGCCGCTTTGCAGCGCATGGACGAGGGCCTGTTCATCCACCACTGGTCCGCGGCTGATGTTCACGAACCTCGCTCCCGGCTTCATCAAATCGAAGGCTCGGTTGTCGATCAGGTGCCGAGTTTGGGGGCTGAGTGGAACCAGAACCACGATCACATCGGATTCACCCAGGACCGAGGCGAAATCGCGCTGGCGCGGATCCTCAGTGAGGCCTCTCCTGTGGAAGATTACGGTCATTCCAAATGCCTCCGCGCGGCGCGCCACGGCCTGTCCGATCTTGCCGAACCCGATGATGCCCATGGTTTTTCCGTGCAAACTCATTCCGGACCACCGATCGCCTTGAGGTCCCTCCTGTTCCCATCGTCCGGTGCGGACGTAGGCGTCGCCCGCAGCGATTCCCCGGGCCAGGGCCAGGATCAGGCCAAGCGCGGCATCAGCGGTGGCCCCGGTAAAGGCGTCGGGGGTGTTGGTTCCCCATATGCGTCGGCGGCTGAGTTCGTCGAGCGGCAAGTTGTTGAATCCGGCCGCCGTGTTGGCGATGACGAGGAGTTGGGGGAGGGAGTCCAACAGATCGGGGCCGACGGGGAATTCACCCGGAATGATCAACCCGGAGATGGGGTGTTCGCTCTGGAACCGTTGGATCTGGGACAGTTCGAATTGGGTGGCGCCGTCCGGAACGTGAACCTGAGCGAGTCCGGCGAGGGGGGCGAACGATTCTGAGGCGGCTGGCGCCACGGCGATGATAGATGGCAAGGGCATGGTCTGGCAACCGAACTCCTTCTGCGCGATTGGTCAATGGCAGGAGTGGGGCGCCTGACCGTTTGTCCTGAATGTTCCGGTGGTGGTAGGGCAGGGGGAAGGAGGCCCCTGGACGGAGCGGGCAACAAAATTGCAAATTTTACGGTTTAGGTCTTGCGAAGCTCCATTCGGGCAATATACTGCCCGCCCCTTTCCAGTTCGCGATGCCGCACCCGGACCACGACTGAAGGCCAACGTGCGGTCGCCCGGAAGCGATGGCGCTTTTGGATCCTCAGAGGCCGGGCGGGGACGGAGCGGGTTGGGGGATATGCCGGATCGCGTCCGGTGCCAGACTCTAGAACCATTTTTCGTATGCCAACCATCAACCAACTCGTCAGAAAAGGTCGTCAAGACAAGGCGGACAAGAGCAAGGCTCCCGCTCTGTCGAGTTGTCCGCAACGTCGTGGGGTTTGTCTTCAGGTGATGACGCGGACTCCCAAAAAGCCGAATTCGGCTCTCCGGAAAGTTGCGAAGGTCCGCCTCACCAACGGGTTTGAGGTGATCGCCTATATCGGTGGGGAGGGGCATAACCTTCAGGAACACTCAATCGTTCTGGTGCGTGGTGGCCGGGTCAAGGACCTTCCCGGCGTCCGCTACCATATTGTCCGGGGTGCTTTGGACTGCTTGGGTGTCGACAAGCGCCGGAAGAGCCGGTCCAAGTATGGGGCGAAACGACCGAAGAAGAAATAGGCCTTTTTGCGGGGTGTAGCCCCCGAAAAAGCCAGTTTCCTCTTCGATGATACGAAAGTTTTATTGATTGAAATTATCCTATGTCTCGAAGAAAAAGAACTTACGCCAAGCCGGATTACTCCGACGCGCGTTACGAGAGTCCCTTGGTGGCTCGTCTGATCAGCAAGGTGATGCGGGACGGCAAAAAGTCGACCGCTGAACGTATCGTCTACGCGGCGATTGATCGCGTCAATCAAGGGGCAGAGTCGGTTGATCCTTTGGAGGCGATCACCCGCGCCATCGAGAACGCGAAGCCGCGTGTTGAGGTCAAAAGTCGCCGGGTTGGTGGTGCCACTTACCAAGTTCCGTTGGAGGTGACCGGGGAGCGTCAGGAGTCGCTCGCTATGCGCTGGATGGTTGCTGCAGCCCGGAAGCGGAAGGGCACCCCAATGCATGTGGCTCTGTCCAATGAGCTTCGCGATGCGGCTGCCAACACGGGTAGCGTGATTCGGAAGAGGGATGAAACGCACAAGATGGCCCAAGCTAACCGTGCTTTTGCTCATTTCCGCTGGTAACCTTTGCTGTGAGTTTTGACGTTTGCTTCCGAACCTGCTAAATGACCATTCTTGCGTCAGCTCCCCTTTTGGGGAATCCAAATCATCCCGCGCGGAAGCGTCCGCTCGAGAGGACGCGGAATATTGGCATTGCGGCTCACATCGATGCCGGCAAGACCACGTTGACGGAACGGATTCTGTTTTACACGGGTCTCATCCACCGGATGGGCGAGGTGCATGAGGGGGCGGCCACGACGGATTGGATGGAGCAGGAGCGGGAGCGCGGGATTACCATCACCGCCGCTGCGGTGACCTGCGAGTGGACTCAACGAGTCGAGGCTGGAATGTTCAAACTTCGGGCGGGGCAGCCGATCCGGGTGAACATTATCGATACACCCGGCCACGTGGACTTCACGGCAGAGGTTGAGCGCTCTCTGCGGGTGCTCGACGGGGTAATTGCGGTTTTTTGTGGGGTGGCCGGAGTGCAACCTCAGTCGGAGACGGTGTGGCGCCAGGCTGAGAAATATCATGTGCCTCGGATCGCCTTCATCAATAAAATGGATCGGGTTGGTGCCGACTTTGGTGCCGTGTTGAATGACATCCGGGAAAAGCTCGGCGCGGTGGCGCTTCCGATTTTGATTCCGATTGGTTCCGAAGAGTCTTTGCAGGGGCAGTTTGATGTGCTCAATCACCGCGCCATTGTCTACACGGAAAGCGGCGATTCTGGGTCTACTTATCGGATCGAGGAGATTGCTGAGGCGGACGCGCCGATGGTTGAGCGGGCCTTTGCGATGTTGCGGGAGCGCTTGATTGATCTGGACGAGGAGTTGGGACTCAAGTTTCTCGCGGAGGAGTCGATCGAGGTGGAGGATTTGAAGGCTGCCTTGCGCCGTCAGACCATTGCTGGGCGGGTTGTTCCGGTGGTTGGCGGATCCGCTTTCAAGAACAAGGGGATTCAAGGACTTCTGGATGCGGTTGTCGATTATCTCCCCAGCCCAATCGATCTTCCTCCTGCCCAAGGACATGATGTCGACGACCACGAAAAACTGATCGAAGCCATGGCCAGTGATCATGCCAAGGCTTGTTCGTTGGCCTTCAAATTGTGGTCTGACAAGTATGTGGGGAAGTTGGTTTTCTTCCGCGTGTATTCCGGGATGATCAGCCGGGGCGACCAGCTGTTGAATCCGCGCACCGGGAAGAAGGAGCGGGTGGGGCGTCTCATCCAGATCCAAGCGAACGAGCATCAGGATATCGATGTGGCCTATTGTGGGGACATCGCTGCGATGGTCGGGGTGAAGAACGTGACCACCGGGGACACGCTGTGTGATCCCTCGTTTCCGATTTTGCTCGAACCGCCCTCATTTCCCGAGCCGGTCATCTCGATGGCGCTCGAGGTGAGGACGACGGCGGACCAGGACAAGATGGCGACGGCCTTGCAGCGCCTGCGGGACGAGGATCCCACGTTCATGGTTCGAACGGACGAGGATACCGGGCAGACCATCATCTCGGGCATGGGAGAGCTTCACTTGGAGGTGATTCGCGACCGGATGCTCCGCGAGTTCAAGGTGCCAACCAATGCCGGCAAGCCGCAAATTGCTTACCGGGAGACCCTCACCCGGTCTGCGGATGGAGAGGGCAAGTTGATCAAGCAGACTGGCGGCAAGGGGCAGTATGGCCACGTGATCCTTCGGGTCACACCGTGCGAGCGCGGACACGGTCTGACTCGGGAGAACAAAGTTGTCGGCGGGGAAATTCCCAAGGAGTTCATCAACGCTTGCTTCGCCGGGATCCAGGAAGCGACCACCAACGGCGTAATTGCGGGCTATCCGGTTGTCGATCTTCATGTCGATCTCCTGGGCGGGTCTAGCCACGATGTCGACTCCAGCGAGGCGGCCTTCAAAATGGCTGCAATCTTCGCGATGAAGGAGGCCTTCCGGGAGGGGGAGCCTGCCCTCTTGGAGCCGATCATGGCCCTGGAGGTGACCACCCCAGATGAATCCCAGGGGGATATCATGGGGGATCTCAGCCGTCGGAGGGGACGCATCCTGTCGATTGAATCCCGCGGGAACGTGAGCGCGGTTCGCGCCGACGTCCCCCTCTCAGAGGTTTTCGGATACGCCACGGATGTTCGCACGCTTTCGAGTGGTCGCGCCTCCTATTCCATGCAACCCGCTCGTTTTGAGGAGGTTCCGCCAGCGTTGGTGGAGCGCATCATCGCTGAACGCACCTGAAGTTTCCAATTATCGTCCATGCAAAAACAACGCATCAGAATCCGGCTCAACGCCTATGATCATCGCCTCTTGGACAAGAGTGCCGGGGATATTGTCGAAACAGCCAAACGCACTGGCGCCCTGGTCGCTGGACCGATCCCGTTGCCAACCCGGATCGAGAAGTTCAGCGTGAACCGTTCGCCTCACGTGAACAAGAAGAGCGCCGAACAGTTCGAGATGCGCACCCACAAGCGGTTGTTGGACATCGTGAATCCCACCGCGCGCACTGTGGACGAGTTGAAAAAACTGAATCTGCCTGCCGGGGTCGATATCAAGATCATCATCTAAGGCAATATCAAACCAGAGGACTTCCATGAGCTTGGGATTGATTGGTAAAAAGATTGGGATGACCCGCGTCTTTGACGACAGCGGCAAGGCGGTCGCCGTGACGGTGATCGACGTGAGCGGCAACGCCTTCGTTCAGCGCAAGAGCGCTGAGACCGATGGGTATGAAGCTGTTCAGGTGGGTTATGACGCGCAGAAGCCCCAGCGGTTGCCGAAGCCGTTGCAGGGCCACTTTGAGAAGCATGGCAGCGAGCCAAAAAAGGTGATCCGGGAGTTCCGGATGAACGAAGGGGAAACCGTCCCCGAGGGGGGGCACCCTGGCGTCGAGGTCTTCCAGCCCGGTCAGTGGGTTGACGTTATCGGCACTTCGAAGGGCAAGGGATTCCAGGGTGTCTACAAGCGCTACAATTTCGGGGGTCTTCCCATGTCGCATGGTTCCATGATGCACCGCCGCACGGGATCTGTCGGCGCGGGCACCACGCCTGGTCGGGTTTGGAAAAACATGCGGATGCCGGGTCAGCACGGGAATGACCGCAAGACGGTTCAGAATCTCCGGGTGGTCCAAACCCGTCCCGACGACAACGTCATCCTGGTTAGTGGGGCAGTC
>QQNE01000126.1 GCA_003402735.1 Verrucomicrobiota bacterium | reverse complement strand
TGACCCACCGCTGCCGCTACAACCCCCACTGGCACACCGCCAATTTCTTCCTGGCCCTGGTGCACGCCTTGGATCAAGCCCCGGAAAACTTCCCCGCTTGGCAAGCCGCCAGCGTTGTCTCCCACCCACTGTCCTGGCCCCGGCCTACTTTGCCCACGGCGGCGCGTCGCTCGGCCGAAGCCCTGGTCCTGAACACCCTCAAATTGAACCACCTGCCCCCCCTGGTGCTGCTCAACGCGAATTGCAGTGATCTGGTTCCGCTGCGCAAATGGATGCCGGAGCGTTACGTGGAACTGGCTCAACTCCTCTTGGACCGCCACCCGGACATCTACATTCTCTTCACCGGTTCTCCCGCCGAGGTCCTCCAGTCCGCCACACTCGCCACCCAAGTCAATTCCCCCAGGTGCGGCTCCATCGCCGGCCGGACCACCCTGACGCAATTGCTTGCCGTCTATGGCTTTGCCTCCGTGCTCGTGACCAACGACAGCGGCCCGGTCCATTTCGCCTCCCTGACCCAGGTGAAAACCGTGGCCCTCTTCGGCCCGGAGACGCCGGCCCTGTTTGGCCCTCAGGGAGAAGGCGTGGCCCTCACCGCCGGGCTCCCCTGCAGCCCCTGCGTCAGTGCCCAGAACAGCCGCCAGAGCCGCTGCCGGGACAATCTTTGCATGCGGGCCATCTCCGTGGCAACGGTCTACGACGCTGTCTCCGCTTATCTCGCGAGCCCAGAGACCATCCCTTCCCGCCCATGAGCCGCCGCCCACAAAAGCGATCCGCCGGATCCGGCCGATCCCACAAAACTGACGGATCGTGGGTCGCGCTGGCCTTCCTGGCCATTGCCGTCTACCTGCCCTCCCTCGGCGGGGAATTCCTCTGGGATGACAACTCCAGCGTCACCGAGAGCGAAATCATCCGAGATGCCGGCGGCTGGTGGAAGGCCTGGATCGCACCGCCGCGGTCCCATCCGGATTACTTTCCCCTGACCACCACCTCTTTCTGGGTCCAGTGGCGGCTTTTCGGGGATCATCCCATGGGCTATCGTCTCGTCAGCGTCCTGCTCCATGCCTCCAGCGTTGTGCTCCTCTGGCGGCTGCTCCGGGAACTGGCGCTTCCGGGCGCATGGCTGGCCGCCGCCTGGATGGCCATTCATCCCGTCAATGTGGAATCCGTGGCCTGGATCGCGGAACAAAAGAATCTTCTGTGCCTGGTCTTCGCGCTCCCCGCGTTCCAATCCTTCGTGCGCTGGCACCGGACCGGAGCCCCAGGAGATTACCGCCTTGCCCTGGCCTGCCATGCCGCTGCTTTGGCCTCCAAAGCCAGCGTCGTGGCTCTGCCCCTGGTCTTCACCGCCTATCTCTTCTGGCGTGGCACCCGGCCGGGGAAGCGCGAAGTCCTGGCCCTGGCCCCGTTCCTCGCCTGCTCCCTCGCCTTCGGATTGTTGGTCATCCACTTCCAACACCAGCGCGCCGTCGGTGCCTGGGAGATCGCCATGCCCAGCTGGCCAGGGCGGATCGGCGGAGCGGCCATGGCGTTTTGGTTTTATCTCGGCAAGGCCCTGTGGCCGTTTTCCCTGGCCACGATTTATCCCCGCTGGCCCCTCGATCCGCCTCAGGCCGGACAAATCCTCCTCGCCTTGGCCACCGCCGGAGGCTTGGCACCGCTCTGGATCGCGCCCGGGGGCAGAAACTGGCTCCGGGGCTTGGCCTTCGGTCTCACCACCTATGCTCTGCTGCTCGCTCCGGCCTTGGGCTTGATCAAGATGAGCTTCATGCGTCATTCTCTGGTAGCGGATCACTTTCAGCACCTCGCCTTGCCCGCCCTGCTCGCCACCGCGGTCGCCACGGGTGCGGGCGCGGCGACCCGTTGGCCCCGGCTCCGTGCCCGGCCTCAGGCCGCGAACGCCGGGCTGGCCATCGTGGGCGTGATCTTGGCCACGCTGTCCTGGCAACGCGCCGCCCTGCACGGATCCCACGAAGCGCTGTGGCAGGATGCCCTGGCCAAAAACCCGGGCAGCGCCCAGCCTTACCAAATGCTCGGGACCATCGCCGCGCTCCGGGGAGACACCGCCGCCGCGGAAACCCAATTCCGCCGCGCCATCGCCCTCGGCTCTCCCGAAGCCTCCACCAACCTCGGGATCACCTTGTGCAATGCCGGACGTTTTGAAGACGCGCTGCCCCTGCTGCGGCGCGGCGCCGAGTCGGGGATTTCCCCCGGGCAGTCCTACACCCAGTGGGCCCGCGCCTTGACGGAGCTGGACCGGACCGGGGAGGCCCTTGGCGTGTTGGAGGCGGGTGCCAACCGGTATCCCGAAAACATCCTCCTCAATTCCGCAGCGGGCGCCTCCTTCGTGATGGCCCTACAACCCGCCAAAGCCCTGGAGTTCCTGGAGCGTTGCGAACGACTGGCCTCAAACGATCCACAAACGAAGCTCTACCTCGCCCAAGCCTTGGAAGCCCTGGGACGTGACCGGGAAGCGGCAGAAAAGCGCGCCGCGGCCAGCCACCGCCCTTGAGTCCTCAATTTGTGACGGAATCGTCACCTGAAATCCACCCTTCTCAGGAGTAAGGAGCGCCTCGATGAAATCCCACCATCTCCTCTTCGTCCTTGGCGGGTTGTTCGGGAGCCTGTGCGCGCTGGCCGCGCCGCCGGCGAATCCGGTGCCCCCGGCGAATCCCGCCGCCTTGGAAAAGCTGGCCGCCGCTGGCGATCGAGACGCAGCCTGCTCCTTGGCCCGCCTCTATTTGCTGGGCCAGGGCGTCTCCCAGGATTTCGCCAAATGCCTGGCGTTAATCCAACCCGCCGCCGAAGCCGGCCACGCCAAAGGAGAAGCGCTCTACGGGTATCTCCTCCTTCACGGAAAGGGAGTGCCCAAGGACGAAGCAAAGGGGCTTCTCTGGACTGTGAAGGCTGCGGAACACGGAGATCCCACAGCTCAGTTCAATGCCGGCAATCTTTTCTTGAAAGGCATCGGCACCAAGCCTGATCCCCAAATGGGCATCGCGTGGCTCGAGAAAGCCGCCAACACCGGCCGTCTCGACGCCCAAAAACGCCTCATCGATCTCTATTTTTCTGGCGTAGACGGGGTCAAGGTGGATGAGAGCCAGAGCGCGCCATGGGCTCGCATGGCAGCGGAAGCCGGTGATGCCTGGGCGCAGACCGCTTTTGGAACTCTGTTTGAGTTCGGCTACGGCATGCCCCAGGATTACGCCCAGGCGGCGCATTGGTATCGCCTGTCCGCTCAACAAGGCCATGCCCGAGGAATGTATGCCCTGGCCCGGTGTTATGCTGAGGGTCTGGGTCGCCCCCGCGATCCGGTGGAGGCCTATTATTGGCTGAACCGCGGCGCAGCCCAGCGGGAGACCACCTGCCAGAACTACCTGGCGGAGCTGCTGCTCAGTCTCAGCCCGGCGGAGATCGCGGCCGGGAATGCCCGGCTCGCCGCGGAGGGCATGAAGCCGGTGAAACCAGCAGGGCCGCCCCTCGTGGCTCCTTGAGAACAAGCCCCGGAAAGACCGGCAAAAGCCTTCAATGTAACAAGTTTGTCACACCCTAGTTTTTGCCGGAATCCCCCGCCCTCGCTACCATCCGGAGCATTTGCGTCAGGAGAGTGCGCTGAATCCATTCCTCGCTTGCTGCCAACAAGTTCGGCCCCAGTTCACCGCTCCAGTCTCTTTGACCCAATCCACTAACAACAAGAACACCTGCATCGAACGAACTCAATGAAACTGAAAACCGCAATCCTCGGGGGCCTCTTCGCCCTCTTCGGCGCGTCTTTCGCGTCCGCCCAGTCCACCGTCAGCGTTGGCGGAACCACTTACAAGGTCTACAACGTGACCGGGGCCACCGCCTTCCGGTCCGCCATGAACCTTGGCCTCAAGTCCCTGCTCGGCGGCGCCAGCGCCAAAGTTGCGTTTGTGGGCACCTCTTCCTACAACGCCGCTGACTTCACCCTCTTTGTCGGCACCCTCAACTCCTCGCCGACGATCGTCCGCTGTTCTCAGTCCGGTTCTGCCGAAGGCGTGCGGGACGTGGCCACCGCCACCGCGATCAACTACATCGACATCACCGAGGCCGTCCTGAACGCAGCTTCGGCGTCTCCGTCGGGAGCTCGCGGCAACGGTTGGTTGGCGGATCCTTCCAGCGCAACCATTCCCGCGAACGCCGCTGCCAATGCCACCTCCTCCGGTGTGCAAAGCCAGCCGATCCGCGCCAGCGTGGTTCCGAAGTTCACGTTCTCCGACGCCGCTCAGTCGATCACCCCCAACCCGACGCCGACCCTTCCGGCCAGCAACGTGGGCGTGATCTCCTTTGCCTTCCTCACCAACCAAGGCACCACCGGCATCACCAACATGACCGACCAGCTCTTCAACTCGCTCTACTCCCTCGGCTCCATCCAAAAGTCCGGTTTCACCGGCAACAGCGCCGACACTCAAAAGGTTCTGGCCATGGGACGGAACGCGCTCTCCGGCACCCGGATCATCGCCCTCGCAGAAACCAAATACGGCCCGTTCACCCCGGTCGTGCAATATGGCACCAACAGCGATTCCGCCACGGCTGCCACTAGTGGTTCAGCTCCGTCCGCTTCGGTGACCATCTTGAAAAACGTCGGCGACGGCGGGTTCACTTCGGGCAGCGGTCTCCGTGCCTACATGAACGCCACCAGCAGCAGCGTCACGGTCGACGATGTCGCCGCACAAAACGTCGCTCTCGTCGCTTACATGTCGATCGCGGATGCGGACTCCGTCGCCCCGATCATCAGCTCCGGTTCCTCGAAGACCGGCATCGCCTTGACCTATAATGGCGTCGCTTACACCTACGACAACGTCCGCAACGGTGCTTACAGCTTCTGGTCCTACGAGCGTCTCATGGGCGCCTCCGACGAGGGTAGTGATGGTGCCGCCTTCCGCACCTCCCTTGCCACCGCGATCGATGGCCAGCTCTCCACCAGCTCCACCAACAACGTTGGCATCAAGCTGAGCCAGATGAACGTCACCCGTCCGGGTGGTGATGGCGAAGCCGTCGTTGTCCCCTGATCAGGAACACTCCTTCGCTTGGCGGCGGCTCTTACCGTCTCGTCCAGGCCGCATGCGGGACTGCATCCAATCTCGGTTCTGCCTGCCGAATTCTAACGATAGTTAATGGGTATATACAAATAATTCTTATGAAATCACTTCGCAAACACCTGCTGCCGGCCGCTCTGGGCATCGCCCTGGCTGGCTCCGCAGGGGCCGCACCTTGGCCTCCGGCCGCTGGGGACCTCGTCCTCGGCGTTCAGGCCTCGTCGAACCCCGGCAAGGACACCAACGTGTTCTTCAACCTTGGCTCTGCTTACCAGCTTCGCGACAACGCGGAGCAAGGTGCGGTGGTCAACATCGCGGCCGATCTCGCTGCCGCCTTCGGTTCCAACTGGTTCTCCCGCACCGATCTCTGGTTCGGGGTCATTGGAAACTTCTCCGCCTCCGCCACCGGCACTCAAGTGAACGGTGACGATGTCCGGACGGTTTACGTCTCCCGGGCCGCGGCCACCGCTGGTGGTTCCACGTTGTTCGATCTCTCCTCCAACGCTCGCGGGATCGCCGGCGGCCGGATCTCCGGTTTGGTGGGCGCGGTCGATGACTTGACCAAACGGGGCAATGGAGTGGTTACCTTGACCAAGTCCGGCAACCCGGTGCAGTGGAACAACGGCTGGACCACCTGGAACCCGTTCGTCACCGGCAACGTTCCGGGATCGGGCTTCTCGGTGTTTGAAAACATCCAGAACAACTTCGGCAAGTCCAGCAATGGCACGTCCTTCGTGGACATCCAACGCTTGACCACCGGCAGCACCGCCAACAACGCCACGGTGACTCGCGAGGCAACGGTCGGCATCACCCGCCGCGGTGACGTCGTCATCTCCAACACGGCCAACGTGTTCACCGCCGCCAAGGCGATTGCGGACCTCCTGGCCACCCAATATTACGTGGGTGACACCGTCGAAGTGACCCTCGGCACCTCCGCCAATTCGGTGGCCATCTCCGCCGGGCTTCCGGCCGGGTTGAGCCTCAACGCTGCCACCGGTGTGATTTCCGGCACGATCACTGCACTTCCCGCCACCAGCGGCGTCGTGACGGTCAAGTCGGGCACCACCACTGTGGCGACTCTGGAAGACTTCCGTCTCAACGTGGCCAACTATCCGTTCATCGGGAACTACGAAGTGCTCGTCCAAGACGGCGACAGCACTCCGGTCGGTCTGCCTGAAGGAAAGATCCGGTTGTCCATCACCAAGCCCGGGGTGTTCTCCGCTTCGGCTCTGGTCAAGGGCAGCACCACCGCCACCGCGATCACCGGAACCTTCACCCCGAGCGCACTGTTCGCCTCTCCGGCGACCCTGACGCTGAACTTCGGCACCTTCACGGCCAGCCTGCAGTTCAGCAGCACCTCCAACGCAGTCACGGGCACTCGCACGGTCACCGGTTCCGCTAACGATACCCTCACCGGTTTCCGCTTGGCTTCCGGTCCGGCCACGTTGCGCTACCTCACGACCGCGTTCACTACCGCTGGTCTCGAAGATCGCACCACCGTCCCTTCCGGTTCCGGTTTTGCCACCGGCAGCTTGGCCTCCACCGGTTCGGCTGCCCTCACGGGCACCCTTGGCGACGGCAAGAAGTTCACCTCGACGATCAATGCCTCCCTCACGGACCAGGCGATCGTCTACGTGCAACCCTACAGCACCGACTTGGCGAACTCCTTCTTCGGCGGGATCATCAACCTTCCGAACCTCGGCCAACGCAACAGCGCTGGAGCGGCTTCCTTCGGTCTGGGTCAAACCGGGCGTCCCACCGCTGGTCTCCAGTGGCGCAAGGCGGCATCTCTGGATGGATCCTCCTATGACGGAGGCTTCGGCAACACCACGCCGGTCGCCGTCACTGGTGCGGTCAGCAACTTCACTCCAGTTGCCGCCACCTTGAAGGCTCCGGGCGACAAGCTTGCGGCTCAACTCGGTGCCAAAGGCAACGTCTTCAAGGCAGCCTACATCGGCCAGACCACCAGCCCGTCGGATTCCTCCGCTGCAAGTCCTGACTCCGTTCTAGACAACGAAGACGAGGCTCTGCCGGACAGCTACCTCATGGGTGCCTCCCCAATCACCTTCAATGATCCCTCCGTCACCGGTCGGTTCGTGAATGAGGTGCAGGTCATCACCATCAATGGCGCGGCTCCGACCACGTCCTTGAGCATGACGGTGAAGCTGGGTGCCGCCACCTCGTCCGCGTTCGCATGGAGCGACACCGCGGCCACGACCGCCGCCCGGATCCAATCAGCTCTGGAAAGCCTTGCGGGCGTGGGTGCCGGCAATGTCTCCGTCTCCGCGGATTCCACCAGGGTCTTCCGAGTCACCTTCATCAGTGCCAAGGGTTACCAAGATATCGACTTGATCACCGTGGCCAAGTCTGGCACCACCGGACCGGCTTCGACCTTCTCGACTTCCGAGCTGGTCAAGGGAACGGGCAATGCCCTGACGTCCCTGCTTGTCGATGAGGTGCAGCGCGTCGCCGTTCCAGACACGGTGACCTCCTTCACCCTCGGGTTCAAGGGAGCCACCACCGCCAGCATCAGCCGCAACGCGACTCAGGCAACGACCGCCGCCAGCATTCAGACGGCCCTCCAGGCCCTCTCGAATGTCGGTTTGGCCACCAACATCGCCGTGACCTCGGCGGGGCTCGATGGAACCACGCAACTGTTCAACGTCACCTTCCAAGGTGCGCTTGGCAAAGTGAACCAAGCCGCACTGACCCCGGTTCCGGCGACGGTTCTGGTCTCGGAAGTCGGCGCCGGCGGCACGGTGAGTGCTCGCGTGACTGGCACCGCTCTGGGAACCATGGGCACCTTCTCCGCCACCGTCTTGCTGACCAACAGCGGCAAGAAGGGCACCGTTGAGGGCGTCTTCCTGCAGGACGACAGCTTCGGC
>QQNE01000125.1 GCA_003402735.1 Verrucomicrobiota bacterium | reverse complement strand
CCCCGAGGGCCGAGCCTCACCGGGCACGCCCACGCCCATGCCCATGCCATCGTCGCGAATGACAAAGACCAACTGATCTCCCTCTCGATTGAGGCTTAGATCGATCCGCTTGGCCTTGGAATGCCGGGCGGCGTTGCTCACTGCTTCCTGGGCAATGCGGTAGAGATGGACGGAGGTCGTCTCCGCCAGCTTGGGCAAATCCGCGCCGTGGACCGTGCAGGAAATCCCGAAGTTGCGCGAGGTTCGGTCCACCAGTTCCTCGAGAGCCACCGGCAAGCCTTCCAGTTGAAGCAACGAGGGGAAGAGACCGCGAGCGATGTCACGGGCGCGCGCATTGGCATCGGAAATCAGCGAGCCCAAGGCTTCCAGGGCTTCGCTCTGAGTGGATTCGCTCTTGGAGAGCCGTTGTTCAATCGCTTTGAGGAAGCATCCCGCGCCGGCCAATTGCTGACAGAGATCATCGTGGATGTCCTGACCGATCCGGCGTTGTTCGGCTTCGGCGGCATCGCTGAGTTGCTGCTCCAACCGGACCTCCTGGGTGATGTCGTTGGCGCAGACGATGACCCGTCCTTCGGGACCGGGTGGGGTTGTGAGGAAACGCAACCGGACCGCCAAGGCGATCTTTTCACCGCAGGCTTTTTGGGACCAGGCGGAAAATTCCGTCAGGGTCCGGGCGCGGGAACGCTTTTTTCCGGAGAGATGTCGGGCGATGGTGGGGCAGACTTTGGTGGCGTCCGCGCCGATCGCCCGGGAAGCTGGCAATCCGAAAATCTGTTCCGCGCCGACGTTCCAGCTTTGGATCACCCCAGACTCGTCGATCAGGAAGACAGCGTCGTGAACGTTCGCGAGGATCTCGGCCTGCAACTGCAACTGGCGTTCAATGCGACCGCGCTCGGCGGAATACCGGATGGAGCGGCGCAAGGCGGCCTCGGAATACGCCGATTTGTCCAGATAATCGAAGGCTCCGGCGCGCATCGCGGCTTGGTCCAAATCGCTGACTCCGGCTCCGGTGAGCATAATGACCGGGCGATGCAGGCCATCCTCCCGGATCTGTTCCAGGAGCCGCAAGCCGCTCTCCGCGCCCAATTGGTAATCGACCAGATAGACGTCGTGTTCGCCCTGGCGCAAGGCTTGCAGACCGTCTTCGAAGGTGCGAACCCAGGAGAGTTGGAATTCGCCGTCTGGTGATGGCCCCAAATAGGACTCGATCAGCACGAAATCGTCCTCGTCATCATCGATGAGCAGGATTTTGGCCGGAGTGGCGGTCGCGACAGGGGTGGACATCGCGGGATGGCTCAGTGTTGTGGCGGGAGTTTGACCGTCTCCAGCCAGTAATCGATCACGCGTTTGGCGACCTCGGTCAGTTCTTGGAAGGACGCGGGCTTGGTGATAAATGAATTCACGCCCAGATCGTAGCTGCGCAGAACGTCTTCGTCGGCGCTGGAGGTGGTGAGCACGATGATCGGGATCCGGCGCAGGGCCTGATCCGCTTTCAACTCCGACAGCGCTTCATAACCGCTCATGCGCGGCATGTTGAGGTCGAGCAGAATGATGCCGGGGAGGCTCTTGCGCGAGTGGTCCAGGTATTCCAGCAGTTGGCGCCCGTCTTCCACGAACTGGAACGTGCCCTGATACCCCGCTTCCTCAAAAGCCTCGCGGGTGAGGAGGCGGTCGTCCGGGTCGTCGTCGGCCAGGATGAGGATGGTGTTGGCTGGGCTCATGAAGCGGGAGGAGTGGGCTGGTGGAGGGGAAGCTCAAGGACAAAGGTGGCACCGGTGCCCGGTTTGCCGAGGGCGGTGATGCTGCCATGATGCAGTTCCGCGATCTTGCGGCAGATGGCGAGCCCCACGCCGGTTCCCTCGTATTCTTGGCGACCGTGGAGTCTCTGAAAAATGCCGAAGATCCGTTCCGCATACTGGGGCTCGAAGCCGATGCCGTGATCCTGGAACTCCAGACGCACCCTCCTCGGGGAGGGACAAGCGGCGCTCACGATGAGGCGTGGAGGCTGACCGGGCTGGTGAAACTTCAGGGCGTTGCTCACGAGGTTCTGGAAGAGTTGTCCCATCTGGGAGCGGTCCGCCTGGAGGGTGGGGAGCGGGGTGGCGCGTTCGATCACGGCCCCGGTTTCGCCGATCCGGATCTCCAGATCTTCCAGGACCGTGTCGAGCACTTTGTCGAGATCGACATCCTGGACCGGGAGCCGGTGCATCGAGACCCGGGAAAACGCGAGGAGATCCTCGATCAGTCCCTGCATGCGGTGGCTGGCATCGGTCATTCGTTGCAGGTAATCACAGCCTCTCTCGTCCAGAGATCCGGCGCAGTGTTTGCGGAGCCGTTCGCCGAACGCGGTGATCTTGCGGAGCGGTTCGCGGAGATCGTGGGAGGCGACGTGGGCAAAGTTCCTCAGGTCGGCGTTGCTGCGCTCCAATTCGGCAGCGTAGCGGCGGAGTTCGTTTTCGGTGCGGGTGCGTTCCGTGGTGTCGACGATGGAGCTGACGACGAGCATGCCGGAGGGGAACTTCACCGGGGTTAGTCCGATTTCGACGGGGAATTCCGAGCCATCCCGGCGTCGGGCGTGCAGGTCACGGCCCATGCCCATGACCCGCTGGCTGGGATTTTCGGAGAATCCCTTGCGGTGCTGGACATGCGCCTGGCGGAGCCGTTTAGGAACCAGGTCCTCAATGCGGAGACCAATGAATTCCTGGCGTTCATAGCCGAACATCTTTTCCGCCTGACGGTTGACCAGCACAATGGTCCCCTGCGCGTCGATGACGACGATACCGTTTGGAGCGGCTTCGAAGACGAGGCGGAACACTTCGTCGTGGTCGGTTAAGCTGCCCGGGGGGCTGGCACTGGCCATCCAGTTCTCTTACCACTCCGCGAGGGACGCGTCATCTGGTTTTGAAGAGTAATGGTCGGGGTTAGAATTTGCGGGAGGGGCGCAAGGGTTCTTCTTCCGCATGAAGGGCCAGCACGGAGCAGGGGGCGTCGTGAATCATCGATTCGGTCGTGATTCCGGGGAGCCCGGCCCCGCTCGATTCGCGCTGCCTACCGCCCAGGATCACCAGATCCGCCTCCACCTCGTTCAGGTAGTTGAGAATCCCGGTTCCGCGGCTGAAGTTTTCACGAATCGCGACCCTGGGCGACAGCTTTCCGAAGGCGGACCATTCCTCCGGGACCAACGCGGCGACCTGCCGTTCCACGCGGTGGACACAAGCGCTGACCTGCCCAGGCGTGACCTGAAGCCCCGCGGCGCTAAAGGCCGGGGATTTCCAGGCCGGACAATAGACGTGGAGAATGTGCAGATCCCCGCCGTCCGCTTTGACGAACTCCGCGGCGCGGCGGATGGCGTGACGACCGTCTGGGGCGAGATCGACCGTGACCACGACGCGCCGGAAGCCTCCGTGATGGCCGGACCGGACCAGAAGCGTTTCGCACGGGGCGTGGCGGAGGCAACTGGAGGCCAGGGTGCCCAACTGCCGGGTGTCGCGATGAGATTCTCCCTGGGCTCCGAGAACCATGAGGGCGGCTTGGTGGCGCCGGGCCAACCGGATGAGTTGGACGGAAGGATGGCCGGTGAGGACTTTGAGTTCCAGGCTGGGCACGGTCCGCGTCCCCAGCGTTTCCAGACAGAACCGATCCAGCTGCATCTGTTTTCCGGAGAGCACCTCCTCGGGACCCAGGCCGGTGTAGCGGCAGGCGGCGGCCAGCAGTTCTTCCGGGAAGACGTGGGCGATGACCAAGTGCGCGCCTTCCCGGTCAGCCAGCCGACCCGCCTCTTCAAGAGCAGCGGCGCTGGGCGGAGAGAAATCCACTCCGACGACGATCGCATCGAGTGAATTCACGGCGCAGTGTGGGAGGAAGCCCGGACCAGCAAGGCGCTGCCGGGACACTGGTGAAGAACGCGTTCCGCGGTGGTTCCGATGAGGGCTTCGCGCAGGCCGCTGCGGCCGTGGGTTCCCAGGACCACGAGCGGGGCCGCCAGCGTTTCCGCATGCTCGATGATGCCGCGGGCCGCGCTGAAATTCTGGGTCAGGACGGGCTGGAGTCGGCGCGGTTTGGCCCGTTCCCGGTAGCCCGCCGTGAACTCCCGGAGGTGGCGCAGATGGGCCGCATCAATCTGCCGCAGGGTTTCCGGGTCGAGCACCGCCACCGCGTAAGGCTCCAGACCGGAGGCTGTCGCCAAGTGCGCGTAGTAATCTCCAGCCGGTGGCTCGTTGTGAACGACGTGAATCTCCAGGTCCTCGGTCTCCGCGATCGACAGGGCGTGTTCCATCACCAGGCCGGAGGCGGCCGAGTAATCGATGCAGGCCACGATCGATTGCGGTGGGTTGGCGGATGGATTCACCAGAAGCACGGGAGTCCGCGCCTGGCGCACCAGGATGCCCGCCAAAGTCCCCAGCCGCCGATTTGGATGGGTGTTCCCCCGGGTCCCGGAAACCAGAAGATCCGCCGCGAAGAGATTGGCCAGCCGGGTCACGTCTCGCGAGGGACTCCCGACGTGAACCTTGCACTCCACCGTCAGACCGGTCGGAACCGCCTCCGTGGTCCACTCTTGCAACTGCCGTTCCAGGGCGGACTGCAGGATGTTGGCATCACCGTGCAATTCCCTGGCAAAGAATCGCATCGCGTCCTCTTCGGCGACGTGCAGGGCCAGGATTTGGGCTCCGCTGCGGGATGCGATTCGGCCCGCTTCCCGCAGGGCATGACGGGAGGGTTCGGAAAAATCGATGGCTACGGCGATTTTCTGGTAGTTCATGAAACCTTGCCGGTCATCTTCCCGGATGAATGGCTGGAGTTCTCCGCACCTTTTGGCATAGAGAAACCAGCAGTTGCGCCGCCCGCCTGATTCCTTGCTTGCGGGAGTCCCCCGGATTGGGATAGGGTTGAAGGGATGCAGCTTCGCACCCGATTTGCCGCCGTTTTTGTTTTCAGTTGCCTGGTTGGCCCCTGGTCCGCGACCGGTCTTGCGGAGAATGAGACGACGCGGAAGGACGAGATCGCCAAGATCTTTGCGGAAGCCGTGGCCAAAGCTTCGCAGCCGCGGGGGCCTGAGTTGGATCGGGCCCGAGGCCTGATCGGCTTCGAAGTCAAGCACGCCACGTATGAGAAGGGGCCTCACTGGGGACGCTGGCGTTGGCCCGAGTTTACCGGAGACCGCTGGGGCATGTATCAGGTCGAGGTCACCTACGTCTCCGTGATCACCCGCATGGGCATGCAATTCTCCATCGGAGATCACAAGGCCAAGGGTTACCTCCCCCAGACCGGTTCCATGGAGGCCGAGAAGACGGTGGTGCTGGATCGCATCTACCTCCCCGACACCAAGACGTATGCAGTGAGCGCTCTCACCGGGGACGACAGCAATGGGGACACCTTCCGGCTGCTTCGCATCGATCTTCGTCCCGCGCCGGAGGGGATCGGGGTGACCCAGGATTTTGATGGTGGAATCACGTTGCCGGCGGCCAAGGCCACCACGTTCTCACGCCGGATGCGATTCGAGCCCAAGCCGGAGAAGAACTGTCTCGGGTTCTGGACGGAGGCGGGCGACTGGGCGGAATGGCTTTTCTCGGTGCACGAAGGAGGCAAGTTCACCGTGGAATTGCACCACGGCTGCGGGGCTGGAAACGGGGGCAGTGAGGTCGAGGTTTGGATCAACGACAAGAAGCACACGTTCACAGTGGCGGATACCGGAGGCTTTCAGTCGTGGAAAGCGGTCCAGCTCGGAGTGGTTGAACTGAGTGAAGGGGATCACCGGGTGGTCATCACGCCCGTATCCAAGGCCAAATCGGCCGTTCTCGATGTGCAAAAGGTGGTGCTGATTCCGCAAACCTGAGTCCAGGTTGAGAATTGGCGGTGGATGATGGATATTCCTCCGCAAATGCGCACAGGCCGGATTGAACGAGCGACCGCAGAGACGCGGATCGAGGTGGAGGTGAACTTGGATGGGACCGGTCGGTCCAGTCTGGCCACTGGGATTGGCTTCTTTGATCACATGCTGGATCTGTTCGCCAAGCACAGTCTCATCGATCTTCAGGTCAAGGCGGAGGGAGACCTGCACGTGGATGGCCACCACACCGTCGAGGATGTCGGCCTGGCGCTCGGCAAGGCCATCCTGCAGGCCCTCGGTGAAAAACGGGGGATCCGGCGTTACGGCTTCTTTATCCTTCCCATGGATGAGGCACGTGTCACCACCGCCGTCGATTTTGGCGGCCGTCCCTTGTTCGTCTGGGAGGTCGATCTTCCCTACGAAATGTTGGGAGGATTCAGTTCGCCTCTCGCTGAGGAATTCTGGCGCGCCTTTGCCCACGCGTCGTTGAGCAATTTGCATGTGACCATGAACCGCGGTGGGAACGGGCACCACGTCATCGAGGCGATCTTCAAAGGCACGGCGCGTGCCGTTCGTGCCGCCGTGGAGTTGGATCCGCGCAGTGACGCCATTCCCTCGACCAAGGGGACTTTGACGGCCTGAGTTACTTCCGCAGATAGGCGAAGAGGTCGGCCAGCTCCGCGTCCGAAAGACCGCCGAGGAGGCCTTCGGGCATGAGGGAGGCCGGGAGAGCTTGCAAGGTGGTGATGCCGCTGCGGTCGAGAACGGAGCGCTGGTTGGCGATGTCCCGCAGGGTCACCGTGTCCGGGCTTTGTTCCGCCATCATTCCGACGATTTGGCGGCCATCCTTCATCTGCGCCACGTAGCTCTGGTATTCCTCGCGGATTTCCAGGGACGGATCGATGATGGCGGGGAGCCAGAAATCGAGGTTGCCCCGTTCGTAGCCAGTCAATTCGGGGCCGATGGCACCGCCCGCAGCGAAGAGCCGATGGCAGACGGCGCAACGGGCCGCGAAGAGGGTTTGCCCGCGGGCAGCGTCTCCTGGGTGAGCCTGGATGGCGCCGCGAACCCGCGAAACTTCCGCCAATTTTTCCGGGGAGGAAACGCCCCCGGCTTTGCCGAAATGTTTTTCCACCAAGCGTTGGATGGCGGGGTCGGCATATTGGCGGAGTTGCTGGACCACATCGGCACCGATCTCCTCGGACCGGACGAACCAGCGGTCGATCTCCTGCAGCAGGCTCAAGGCCCAGGCAGGACGCATGGCCAGCACCCGGTTGGCGGTGGCACGGACATCGTTCTCCGCAGAAATGGAGGATTGATAGCCATCGAGAATGGTTCGGGCGATCTTGGGGTCGTCAAAGCGTGGCAGTTGGCGCAGGGCGACTCGTTGGATGGCCGGCTCGCGGTCCCGGATCAGGTTTAGGAGGATCGGGAGGAGGCGTGGCTCTCCGGTCTCGGCCAGGGTCTCGATGATCGCGGCCCGTTCCCCGAGATCGGTCTTGGGATCGACCGCGAGTTTGAGGGCGGCATCCTTCGCTTTGGCGTCTCCCTGACGCAACGAGAGAAGCAGGGCCGAGGCATTGCCGGACGAGCCCTGGTTTTTCGTGAACGCCTCCTGAAGTTTGGCGGGCAAGGCCGGCAGCGGACGTCCCTGGAAAGCCTGGTTCAGCCCGGTGAGCAGGCGTTGCCGGGAACCGTCATCCGGAGCGAGGTCGAGGAGACGGGCGCAGCGCTCGAAATTCACGGTCCCCCCGGCGGCCGCGTAGCGACGGGCGATGCGTTGCACGAGATGTTCCCGAACCATGGGAAGAGACCAGAACGCCGGTTCCGAGAACCAACTTTCCACCCGGCTCCAACCCGAATCCGCATGCGCTTCGAGGGCCCACCAGATCAGGAGGGGGAGATGCGGGTCCGCGACGTCCTCATCGTGCCGGATCAACTCCGCCAGGATGGGCATGGCTTTGTCGAGCGGAGCCCGCTTGGCGAGGGCCGCCTCCTTGGCCCGGACCTGAACCGGGGTGTCGGCCGGGGCTTTCCAGGGCGAGGGTTTGACGTCACCGGCGGGCCGGATGCGGTAGATGCGGCCGCTGCCTTTGTGCCAGTCATCGACCGGACGCACGTGGCTGAGGCGGGAATCATACCAGTCTGCGAGGTAGATGAACCCGTCCGGGCCGGTGCCGATCCAGACCGGGCGGAACCATCTGTCTGAGGTTCGCAGCAAGGGCTCTTCGTCGATGGTGCGAAAGGTGGAGCCGTCCGGAAGCAGTTGGCTCACCCAGACGATGTTGTGCAGCGCGTTGGCGGCGATGATTTTGCCCTGCAATTCCGGGATCGCCGGGGCTTCATAGATGCAGAAGGCCTGCGGAAACCGGCGTTCGTCGCCTTCGTGTTTCATGTGTTCGATGAAACCGAATGCATACGGATTGGTGAGCGGGCCGTGCTTGCCCCAGTTCTTTGTCCCATAGGCGCCCTGCGGATAATACATGCCGCGGGTTTTGCCCCCATTGGTTCCGGAAAAGACGCGGCCGGTGGAGTCGATCGCCAAACT
>QQNE01000124.1 GCA_003402735.1 Verrucomicrobiota bacterium | reverse complement strand
CGGATTCGACTGCGGCGCGGATGTTGTGCTCCTCGTTGCGAGCCGGGATGAGGACGGAAACCCTGGGTTCTTCGAGAGCCTGCCGGGCGATCGGGGCTTTGAAGACGGTCAGGTTGATGAAAAAGACTACAGCCGGGAAGGCGGCCAGGTAGAAGAGGACGCCAGCGGCCAGGATCCAGGGGTCGACGATCACCGGTTGCTGTGGTGCAGGTTGATTTTTTTCCCGAGAGCAATCGCTTTCAGCACTCTCCAAACATCGTAAATGCCCCCAATCCCGGCGGTCCCGGTCAGGAGGTTGGTGAACGCTTCAGACCGGCGCGCCATCGAGGCAGCGGCCAGCCGGTCCATCGCTTGTTCCAAGGACTGCTCCAGGCGGGCCAGGATTTCCGAACGGGAGGCTCCCGGTTCGGGCGAGACGGCGTTCCCGGCGCAGAGCAGCAACTCTGGTTTGCTCTCTTCCCAGAAGGCAATTTCCATGGCCAAGGGGAGAAACACCGTTTCCGGCACCCGGGCGGCGAGGTGAGCGATGCCCCGTTGCAGTTGGACGGGCCGCTCCCGGACATCGGCAAATCTTCCTTGAGGGGTGAGGAAGAGCAGGGACTGGGGGCGGCGCAGGATGAGTTCGGCTTGGTCCAGAAAACTGGCCACGCCTCGGACCGAGTCCCGCTCCACGCCAAAAAAACCGAGGGATTTGAAGATTCCGTAGCGCTCCAGCATCCCGGCATCGATCGGGGCATAGGCATCTCGGTCCGGAAAGAAAACGGGCTTCACTGCCAGTGCAACGAGTGGATCCCACCAGCTTGGATGGTTTCCGTAAATCACCAACGGAAGTTGGCTGGGCACGGACAATGAACCCTCCTTGAGGAAACGCACCCGATGGAAATGGTTCCGGAGGCGGTTCGCGGCATACCTGCTGAACCATGGGGAGACCCACGGGTGTGGAGCCCGGACTTGGGGGCTCGTGCGCATGGCGATCAGGGTCAAGCAGCGACCGGGGCCGGCTGATCCTTGTCGAGGGCGTCGGCGGCGATCCAACCGGACATCAGAACCATGGGCATGCCGGGGCCGGGATGAGCGGCTCCGCCACAGAGATAGAGACCCTGCAATTCCTTGCGCCGATTGTTCGGCTTGAAGGCACCGCGGAAGGTGCCATGACTCGCCAGACCATAAATAGCCCCGTTGAGGACGTGGTAGCGGTTGTGGATGTCTCGGGGAGTGAGGTGGCTTTCGCTGACGATGCGGTCCTCGATGTCGGTGAGGCCGGCGGTGGACTTGAGCTTGTCCAGGATAACCTGCCGATAGCTCGGAAGCATCTTGGACCAGTCCTGGTTGGGGCGCAGATAGGGCGTGTGCACCAGGATGTAGAGGGCCTCGCCTCCTGGCGGCGCCACTCCCGGTTCGGTGACGGCGGGAGCGCAGACATAGCAGGTTGGGTCAGGGGCCGGCTCGCCTTCCTCGTAGATCGCGTGGAATTCTTCGTCAGGGTCCCGCGAAAAGACGAAGTTGTGGTGCAACAACTCTTCATAGCGCTTGTTCAACCCCAAATAGAGAACCACCCCGGAGCAGGCCGGTTCGTAAGGGCGCGCCTTGTCGAAATCGAGTGACAGGTTCCCGCCGATCAATTCGCGGAAGGTGCGAACCGAGTCGCAGTTCGATACCACTCTCTGGAACGGAGTGGTCTTGCCATCGGCGGTGACCACGCCGGTGACCCGCTTGCCGTCGTGAGCAATTTTTTCAACCTTGGTGCCGAGTCGGAATTCCACGCCCAGTTCCTTGGCGAGCTTCTCCAGGGCCACGGGGACCGCCCGCGTGCCACCCATGGGATACCAAACTCCCTCGGAGGTTTGCATGTGGGCGATGCCGCAAAGGATTGCCGGGGACGCATCCGGCGAGGAGCCGACGTACTGGGTGAAGTGATCGATCATCTGGGCGGCCCGGGCGTCGCCGATAAAGGAGCGGATGGAAGAGGCCACGGTTTGCCCCATGCGCATCTTCAGAAGGTCCTGCAGGAGACCGCGATCGAGCACGCCACTGCTGCGGAAAACGTCCATGATCCCGCCGACCGGTTTCCAGAAGAAGAAGCGCTCGGAAATGCCGTGGAGATCCTGTGACCAATCGAGGAACCGGTTGTATTCGTCGGCGGCCTGGGGATTGCCGGTGAACTCATTGAGCTTTTGGCCCATGGACTCAACCTCCTTGGTGAGGTCGAGTTTGTTGCCGTCCGAGAAAAAGCAGCGCCACTGGGGATCGAGTTCCACCAGGTCCATGTGCTCCTCCAGCTTTTTGCCCGCCTCCGCGTAGATCCGGCGCAAGACCGAAGGGATGGTGAGGATGGTCGGGCCCATATCGAAGCGGAATCCGTCCTTCTCCAGGACCGCCGCCTTGCCGCCGGCCCATTCGTTGCGCTCAAAAAGGGTAACTGAGTGGCCTCTGGCGGCCAGGGTGCAGGCGGCTGCCAAGCCCCCCAATCCCCCGCCGATCACTGCTGTCTTCTCCGTGTTCATCCGTGATTGCTTGTTTGGTTTGATCGATCGTTCAGTCTTCCTCGCTTCAACAAATAACCTAGGCTGGTGAGGCGGCTGATCAATCCGCTTCCGTGCAAAAGATTTAAGAGATGGGCAAAGCGTTCCTCGTCGCCAGGGGCGGGTGCGTCAAGGTGCGGCAGCCAGGAGTTTTCGCTGCGGCGGCTGATCACCTGGGGGGTGGTCAGCTCCCAAAGGCCCTCCGCGCCCCGGGTCACTCCAAACCCGCTCCGCTTGCGCCCGCCAAACGGGATGCGCGGATCCGCCGTCGGCACGATGAGGTCGTTCACCGTCACAGACCCGGCCGGAAGACGGGATCCAAAGGCGGCCCCACGCTGCTCGTTCCGGGTGAAGACGGTCGCTCCCAAGGCGTAAGGACATTCCCGGTCCAAGGCGATCGCCTCCTCCTCATCCGAGACTTCCTGAAAGGAGCAGATCGGGGCGAAATGATCTTCGGTGCGAAGCCGGGAGGTTGCGGGAAGATGTTCCAAGACGAGTGGATAGCGGAAAATTCCCTCCGCTTCGGCCCAAGTTCCCGCGATCACCCGGGCCCCTCCGGCGAGCGCCTCGTTCACCTCCTGGCTCACCCAGGGCAGTAGGTCTGTCACTGGGGCTCGCCTCGAGCGGAACCGGTCTTGCAGAGCGGTGCGCAAACGTCCCGCCACCCCCCGTTGCACAAGAAGTCGCCGGGGCGCGATGCAGGTTCGTCCGTGGTTCAGGGCCAGACCGTAGAGCACAAGATCGGCGGCCCGCGCCGGGTTTGCGTCTTCGAGCACATGCACCACATCGACACCGGACAATTCCACCGTGGCAGGCACGATGGACTCTGCGCAGGTTTGCAGCACGGCCCGTCCCGCTGCGGTGCCTCCGGTCAGGATCACTTTGTCCACCTCCTTGCGGATCCACTCGTGGACGGCCTCCGGATCTTCCGGCAGGAGCGTGCACAATCCGTCGGGCAGGGCCGCCTGCCTGAGGAGGTCCCGGAGCATCGCGATCGGCTCCGCCGCGCCGGGTGCCGGTTTGACCAGGACGGCATTCCCGGCCACGAGCGCTTGCAGCAACTGGGCCCCCGCCAGAAACAGGGGATAATTCGATGGAGCCAGGATCAGCACCCGTCCGTAGGGTTCGCGGCGAATCTCGCTGTGCACGCCGCCGAGCCAAAGCGGACGGTCCAGCAGGCCGAGGCGGCGCGGGGCCAGGATTTCGGTGGCGTGGTTTTCGAGAAAGCGGCAGCCTTCGATCAGTGGGAGGACTTCCGAAGTGATGACTTGGGCAGCGTCGACGCCGCGGATCCTGCCGCTGGCGGCGGAGAGGGCCTTGGCTTCGCGGACGAGGAGTTGCCGGAGGCGTGCGATGATTCGCAAACGTTCCGGCACTGTTTGATCTGCCCAGTTCCTCTGGGCTTGGAGGATTGAGTCGGTGCTGCGGGTGCTGGATGCAGTCTCTTCGTGGCCTAGCGCGGGCATGATCAAGGGACCGGGTCAGGCCGCCACCGTCTCCAAAGGGGCGGTGGCGGGGATGGTTGCACCGAAATCAGAGCTCATCAGATCGGCGGTGATGCGGGCGGACTCAAAGATGACGGGCAAACCGCTCCCGGGATGGGTTCCCCCACCTACCAAATAAACACCCTCCAGATCCTCGAACCGATTCCGGGGCCGGAGGTGCAGCATCTGGTCCAGGCTGTGCGCCAGGTTGAAAGTCGCGCCTCGATGGATGTTGTAGTCGGAATCCCAATCCGCAGGCGTGATCACCCGCTCGAACCGGATCCGGTCTTCCACCCCGTTAAACCCGGCCAAGGCCAGTCTCTTCAGCAGCATATCGCGGAAGGGACCCGCCTCGGCCTTCCAGTCGATCGATCCCGTGTCGTGCGTCACGGGCGCGAGGATGTAGAGAGTGGAACCTCCTTCCGGAGCCAGCGTCGGGTCCGTCACGGAAGCATTCTGCACGTAGAACGACGGGCGCTTGCTCAGGACGTGCTGCCGATCGATCTCCGCCAGATTCTCCTCGTAGTTCTCCGAGATGAAGATGGTGTGGTGCGGAAGCTCGTATTTCCCCTCGATTCCGAGGTAGATCATGAACGTGGAGCAAGAGAACTTTTTCGCCGCGATCTTCCGGTCACTCCAATTCCGGCGCAGACTGTCGGGAACCAGGGAGGTCATGGCCCGCGCGAAGTCCGCATTGATCACGAGCGCGTCGCAAGGATAGGTCCCCGTCGGAGTCGTCACTCCCTTGGCCTGCTTGCCTTCGAAACGAATCGATTGCACCGGTTCTCCGAGGTGGATCTCCACCCCCATTTCCCGGGCGATTCTGGCCAGCGCCTGTGAGATGGCGGCGCAGCCCCCGATCGGGTGGAACACCCCATGTTCGTATTCGAGGAACGAGAGAATCGAGAACAGGCTGGGACACCGGAACGGCGACATCCCCAGGTATTTCGATTGAAAACAGAACGAAAGGCGGACGCGCGGGTCCTTGAAAAACTTGCGCAGGTAGGAGTCGACCGACTGGTGCGGGTTCAGCTGCGGCAGGGCATCGAAAAGACGGGGGTTCAAAAGATCGGACCAACCGCTGAACGGACTTTCAAGCACCGGGGCAAATGTCGCCAGTTTACGCCGATTCTCCGACATGAACCGCTCGAAACCGTGAGCGTCGTCCGGGGCCAACTGGGCGATTTCCCGACACATCCTTTCCGGATCGGGAGTGGCATCGATTTGGCCGCCCTCTCCAAACAGGATGCGATACTGCGGATCGAGCCGTCGCAGATCCAGTTCACGGTGCAGATCTCGGCCCACCTCGTTGAGGATCTTCTCCAGCACCTGGGGATACAGGAAAAAAGTGGGGCCGAGGTCGAAGGTGTAGGGACCGGCCTGGAGACTGGAAGTTCGCCCGCCCACGACTGGCATCCGTTCAATGACGCGGACGCGGAAGCCACGGTTGGCGAGAAGGATGGCCGAGGCCAATCCTCCGGGACCGGCTCCGATGATGACGACGGACTTCGAATTGGGTGAACTCATGGAAGGCAACTCTATGGTTACGTTGCGTGGCAAGTTTCAGACGGAGATGCCTTCACTTTCCAATACCCGCGACAACGCCTCCTCAAGCAATGCTCGTGCCCTGGCGGTGGAGACGTGAAGAAAAGCATGGATTCGGGAATCTTCGAGCGAACGGTTCTCACACTCCAAACTGTATTGTTCGAAAGCGGTCAAGTCCGATAGCAATTTGCAGAGGTGTTGGGGACATTCGCATTGCACCGTGCTGGAAATTCGTGACAACTTCGCCAACTGCTCCCGACTGTAACGGCGCGGGGGAATCGCCGGGACTGTGGCACCACTGTCGGAGGGAAGCAAGGAAGTCTGGTCTTCAGATGCCCGGGCGGACTCGATCTCGGCAAGGGCGGCCAAGCGCAGGTCCGTCGCACGAAGTGGGCCCCTGATGGCGGTGATCTCGGGCTTTGAGAGCAGTTGGCGCAACGTCTCCCGCTGGCCAAAACCGTAGACCAGAAGGGCCCGGCGCGCTCCGCACTCTCTCAGCAGGTCCGCGACCGCCTGGATCGTCTCCGTGAACAGCGTGGGCGTGTCCACCACCAGTAGGTCCACCGGACGAGAGACCGGCGGACGCGGCACTGAGTTGAGAGACCCGAAGTGGGCGACCGGATCCAAGTCCTCAAGCTCGGGGTCGTGGGCGTGGAACAGGCCCCGAAGGGCTTCGCCCACCACCAGCACCGAACATTTCCGGCTGACTCTGGCGACCGGGCCAATCAAACCCCGGCCTGGGGAAGTCGTCCTGCTCTCGAGCTGGTCCGCACTCAGACCGACCAGGAGTCCGATGGGGTTGCCCTCATCGACCAATTTTTTTAGCGTGGTCAGTTTGCGAATGTCATCCCGGCCATAAAGTCGCCGTCCCGTCTCCGTCCGCGCAGGGGAGATGACGTTGTAGCGCTTTTCCCACGCCCGGATGGTGTGCACGCTCAGACCCGTGAGGCGGGCGACCGAACTGATTTGAAAACGCTCCTCCCTTACCATTCTGTCGAGGTTTGCCCAGTCAGGCGATAAAAGGTTCTAGACAAAGAATAGACAAACGCAACCGAATTAGAGCTGATGCGAAGCTGGTTGCAGAATGGTTTGGCTTGGCACGAGATGAGGAGGAAGATCCAGGTCATCGCAAATTCGTTGGGCCGCGACCTCGGCCGGAATCATCTGCGCCCGATCCACCCGCATGTCGATGTGATCCCAAAACGGTGTGTCGACTCCCCCAAAGTGATAGAGGGAAAACTGGAGTTGGTGCCGTTTGTATTCATCGGCAGCGGCTTGCACCATCCCGGTAACGGCATGCTTGCTGGCGCAGTAAACCGTGGCCCCTTTCATCGGACGGATTCCCAGGATGCCGGGGATGGTCGCGAAACGCCCCTTCTTCGCTAGCGCCATGACACGGCAGGATTCCTTCAAGACATGAAACGTGCCTCGAACGTTCACGTTCATCACGTGAAGGAACTCCGGTCCCTCGATGTTTTCGAGGGGGCGAATCAGGCCGATGCCGGCGCAGTGAATCACGGCATCGATTCCACCCAAGGCTTCAGCGGCGCCATCCAAGAGCTCCCGCACGGCTGCTGGCTGCGTGATGTCGGTAGCCCGAACCCACACCCGGGACTCGGGCACGGAAGAGGCAGTTGCCTCGAGCTTGGCTGGGGACAACCCAGTGAGCGCCAGGGACTTGCCACGGGAAGTCAAGATGGCTGCGCAAGCTCGTCCGATCCCGCTACCGGCCCCGGTGATGAGGATTCTCGAGTAGTCTTGGGAAGCGCTCATTCCAGATCACTGACGATGGTCCGCAATCGGGTGATGCCGCGGCGAATCCGGGCTTTCACCGTTCCCAAGGGAGCCCCAAGCACCTCCGCTGCTTGGCTCTGAGAAAGACCCTTGAAGTAGGTCATCTCGATAACCTCCCGTTGCTCGGGTTTCAAGCGAAGCAACGCATCCCGAAGGACCAGGGACTCTTCCGTCCGCCGAACCTCTTCCACCACGCCTTGGTCCGGACGAATGGTTTCCGGGTTGTTTTCCATCTGCAGGTCGTCGCGCAACTGGGCGCGACGCTGCTTCGAACGCAGCCGATCGATCGCCCGGTTCCGTGCCATGGTGGACAGCCAAACCTGCGGTTTTCCGCGCTTCGGATCAAAAAGTCGACTTTTGTTCCAAACGCCGGAAAACACCTCCTGAGCCACCTCTTCAGCATCATGAGGGTCGTTCAGGACTCGATAGGCGGTGGCGAAGACCAAACCGGCGAATTTGCGGTGCAGTCGCTCAAAAGCGGTGCGGTCACCGGCCGCGATTCCTTCCATCAGCGGTGCGTCGTCGCTGTCCCCCGGTGGGACGATGTTGGTTGCAATTGCCAAGTCCATGCCTGTCCACTAGTCCCACGTCTAATGATTGTCCATGAAAAATTAGACATTTTTCCTTTTAAATTAGACAAAACATAGACAATGAACCGAGTTGCCTTTGGGGGCGTCAGGGCGTTCTCTTGCCCCGATCATGACTGAACCTGTTCTCCGCGTCGTCACCCACCCGGGCGGTGCTCACAAAGACGACTTTCTGGCGTGCTGCTTGGCGCTCGCGTTTTCCCCGGTTGAAATTTGCCGTCGCGAGCCGACACCGGAAGATCTGCTCGACCCTGCTGTTTGTGTCCTGGATGCGGGGGGGGAACACGATCCGGCGCGCCGAAATTTTGATCATCACCAGTTCGACAAGGATCATCCGCCGATTTGTGCGCTGAGTCTGTTGTTGCAGGCTCACGGGTTGTATCAGGATGCGCTCTCGTTTTGCGAATGGCTGGAGACAACCGAATGGCTCGACGCACGCGGCCCGGTGGGCACGGCCGGGCATTTGGGGGTCGAGCGCGATGTGCTGGCCAAATTGAACTCG
>QQNE01000123.1 GCA_003402735.1 Verrucomicrobiota bacterium | reverse complement strand
CAGTCAGCCCTTGGCTGTCCTGCGACTGCTCCTGCACCTGCTTATACCAATCCTGGAGGACGTTGTCATCCACCCCCGGCAGCGTCACGACCGCGCCGAGGCGAACGATCACGACGACGAGGAGGGTGAAAAGGATCCGTGAGCGGAGCTCGGGAATCTTGAGGCTGTTGGTAAAGGCGGAGATCATCGGGGGAAGGGAAGAAACGTGAGAGAAACGAAGCGGTGAAGAGAGCCGAAGCAGGCCAAAGGCACAAGCGGCAATTCCGCCAGCCCTCAGGATGCGATGACGCTGCCGCCCGCCTTCTCGACCTTTTCCTTCGCCGTCGTCGAAATCTTGTCGACGGAGACGGTGAGCTTGCGGCTGAGATCGCCGTTCGCGAGGACCTTGACCCCATCGCAAACTCCTTTGACGAGACCCACGGCACGGAGGGTGGCTTCATTCACCTCGTCACCATCGGAAAATTTCGCCTCGAGAGCAGCGACATTGACGATGGCGTAATTCGTCTTGAATTGGGCGTTGTTGAATCCCTTCTTGGGAAGACGACGGGCGATGGGCATCTGGCCGCCTTCGAAGCCGGGACGGATCGAGGCACCGGAGCGGGCCTTTTGGCCCTTGTTGCCCTTGCCGGAAGTCTTGCCGAGACCGGAGCTCTCACCACGGCCGACGCGGCGGCGGCGATGCTTGGAGCCGGGGGTAGGTTTCAGATCGTGAAGTTTCATGAGTCGGGTCTCCAGAGAGAAAAGGCTTTGGTAGAGAGAAAAGATTAGAGGGCCTTCTTGTCGGCGAGGCGCTTGCCGCGAACCGAGTAGATCTGCTCCTTGGTGCGGAGTTGCTCAAGAGCCCGGAGGGTCGCCTTCACCACGTTCGAAGGATTGTTGGACCCCATTGACTTGGCGAGAACGTCCTTGATTCCGGCAGCTTCAACGACGGCACGCACTCCGCCTCCGGCAATCAACCCGGTCCCAGGAGAGGCGGGCATGAGTTTGACGCGGGCACCGCCGTGCTCACCAATCACCGGATGAGGGATGGTGTTGTGGGTGATGTTGACGGACATCATGTCCTTCTTGGATGCTTCGCTGGACTTCTTGATACACTCGGAAACTTCCTGTGCCTTCCCGAAACCGCAACCAACGCGACCTTCACGATCACCGCTGACAACGAGGGCGCTGAAGCTGAAGCGGCGTCCACCCTTCACGACCTTGGAACAGCGGTTGATGTGGACCACCTTCTCGAAGGTGTTCTCAGACGCCTCGCGGAATGAAGCAGGGGCGCTGGATCGGAGGATCTCCTCCGCCTTCTTCAGCTTGTCGAAACGGACTTCTCCGACCTCGATCACTTGTTCCTCGACTCCCGCATTCAGGGCGACATCGACAGCAGCATCCTCGAGGATGGGCTCGTCGATATTGACGGGGGCGTTTTCGTTCAGGGATTCGTCGCTCATAGATCAATAGTCAGAAATTCAATCCGGCCTCGCGGGCCGCTTCGGCGAGGGCCTTGACCTTGCCGTGGTAGGGGAAGCCGCCCCGGTCGAAAACAACCGCTTCGATGCTTGCGGCCTTGGCTTTCTTCGCGACCGCCTCGCCCACCTTGGCAGCGGCCTCTTGGTTCGAACCCGTGGCGCCCAGTCCCTTGTCGAGGGTCGAGGCCGAGGCGAGAGTATGGCCGGTCACGTCGTCGATGACCTGGGCATAAACATTTTGGTTGGAGAAATGGATGGCGAGACGGGGACGCTCGGCCGTTCCGGAGATTTTCTTGCGGATCCGGCGGCGGACCTTGGCGCGGGCCTGTTTGCGAATGTAGAGACTCATGTTCTGCTGTTGCTCCGGGTGGATGATTATCGCTTGACGCTCTTGCCCTGCTTGCGGCGGACGCGCTCGCCCTTGTAGCGAACGCCCTTGCCCTTATAGGGCTCAGGTGGGTAATAGGATCGGACGTCGGCGGCGAACTGGCCGACAAGCTGCTTGTCGATCCCTTCGATCTTGATGTTCGTGTTGCCCTCGACGGTGACAGTGATGCCTTCCGGTATCGGATGGAGAACCGGGTGCGAGAAGCCGAGGCTGAGATCGAGAGCATTGCCCTTGACCGCCGCCCGGAAACCGACGCCGATGATCTCGAGCTCCCTCGTGAAACCCTTCACGACGCCCTCGATCATGTTCGCCACAAGGCTGCGGGCCGTGCCGTGCATGGCGCGAACTTCGCGCTCCTCGGAACTGCGAACGACCGTGAGGGTGCCTCCCTCCTGCTCGAGGTTGATCCCGCCGGGCAGGTTCCAATGGAGCTGGCCCTTGGGTCCCTTGACCGAGACCCCGCCGCCTCCCTGGATGTTGATCTCCACCTTCTCGGGGAGACTGATCTGCTTTCTACCGATACGCGACATGACTTTGCAGTGTTAAAGATTTCCGTTGGGGTCACCCGTCACCAGACGAGCGCCAGGAGTTCACCTCCGAGGTTGTGTTTGCGGGCCGTGTGACCGGCCATGATTCCCCGGGGGGTCGAGACGATCGCAATGCCCATGCCGCCGAGGACCTTGGGGATGTCTTCACATCCCACATAACGGCGCAGACCTGGACGGCTCACCCGCTTGAGATTCTTGAGAGCCGGAGTGTTGCCGGCGTAACGAGGCTTAGCCCTGAGCTCGGCACGGGGACCTTCGCCGACCTTCTCAAAAGACCAGAGGTAACCCTCCTCCTTGAGAATGCGGGCGATCTCCTCCTTGGTTTTGGAGTAGGGCGCGGTGAAATCCTCCTTGTGCGCCATCGTGGCGTTCTTGAAGCGCGAGAGGAAGTCAGAAATGGGATCGGAGACGACAGCCATGGTTCCGTTAGGTTGGGGATAGAAAATGAATGGGTTCTGGAGGCGACGTCCGATTATTTGCGGAAGGGGAATCCGAGCAACGTGAGCAACTCGCGGGCTTCCTTGTCAGACTCAGCAGAGGTGACGATGGTAAAATCGAAACCAATCGTGCGGGTCACCTTGTCGAGCTCGATTTCGGGGAAGATGGTGTGATCAGAGATACCGCAGGTGTAGTTGCCACGTCCATCAAAGGACTTCGTCGGCAGTCCGCGGAAGTCACGGATGGTGGGAGCGGCGACGTTGATGAAGCGATCGAGGAATTCCCACATGCGGGCACCACGGAGAGTGACGCGGGCACCGATGGTGTCACCGACGCGAAGTTTGAAATTCGAGATGGCGGTGCGCGCCTTGGTCACCACGGCGCGCTGGCCAGTGATCTTCCCGAGATCTTCGATCACGGCCTCAGCGGCCGCCTTGCGGTCCTCAGCCTTTCCGAAACCCACGTTGAGCACGACCTTCTGGATCGCGGGGATGCGATGGACATTGTCGTAGGTGAACTTCTCCTTGAGAGCGGGAACAGCCCGTTCCTTATAAACCGTCTTGAGCGCTGGTTCCATAACCTTGTTTCGTCGATACTTAAAATTACTTGGCGGCGACGAGCTTCACATTGGAAATGTGGATCGGCCCCTCTTTTTCGATAATGCCGCCTTCGGGGCGGTCCTGGGTGGGCTTGGCATGCTTTTTGATCATGCGGACACCCTCGACGATGACCTGGGATTTCTCGGGGAAAACTTGGAGCACGCGGCCCTTCTCCCCCTTGTGGTTCCCGGTGATGACGACAACTTCGTCGTTCTTCTTCACGTGTGTCTTGACTCGCTTGGTCATGGTCTGATTACCCGTTGGAAATTGACTGTTTGATTAGAGCACCTCGGGAGCGAGGGAGACGATCTTCATGAAGTTCTTCTCGCGGAGCTCACGGGCGACGGGGCCGAAGATACGGGTTCCCTTGGGATTCTTGTCCTTGTCGATGATGACGATGGCGTTGTTATCGAAGCGGAGCACCGAACCATCGCTGCGACGAATCGGCGCGGAGGTGCGCACGACGACGGCGCGGACGACATCTCCCTTCTTTACGTTCGCGGTCGGGATCGACTCCCGGATGTGGGCGGTGACGATATCCCCGACATTGGCATGGCGGGAACGGGTGCCGATCACACCGATCATTTTGGCGACGCGGGCACCGGTGTTATCGGCCACCTGCACCTTGGATTCCATCTGGATCATGGCTTGGAAATAGGGGTAAAGTTATCGAAAAGAGCGCGATCAGCCCGGTCGATCAATGCGACAGGACTTCCTTGAGTTTCCAGCACTTGGTCTTGCTGAGGGGACGGGTTTCCTCGATGAGGACACGATCACCCACCTTGGCTTCGCCATTTTCATCGTGGGCGTAGAAGGTGGAGGTGCGCTTCACGATCTTTTTGAAACGCGGGTGCGGCACGCGGCGGCGGACCTCGACCACGATCGTCTTCTGCATGGCATCGGAAGTGACGACGCCGACGCGGGTTTTCCGCAGTCCGGTTCCACTGGTAATCTCTGACTCGCTCATCGTTGGGGCTTGCAAATGGTTGGAAAAATTGGGGAAGGGACCGATCACTGATGATGGCCGCGCTTCGCGGTCAGGAGGGTCTCAATGCGGGCGACCTCGCGGCGCGCCTGGCGGATGCGGGAGGGATTCTCGAGCTGGCCCGCTTCCTTCTGGACGCGAAGCATGAGGGATTCCTCCTTCAACTCGCGACGGCGCGTGGCCAATTCGTCGACACTCAGTTCGCTCAGTTTCTTGCTGGACTTTGACATCTGGATGACTCCTCGAAAATAGATTGATTTTACTGTTCGGCGCGGCTCACGAAGCGGCAGCGAATCCCGAGCTTGTTGGAAGCGAGGCGGAGAGCCTCCTTGGCGGCGGACTCCGACACGCCGGAGATCTCAAACATCATCGTGCCGGGACGGACCACGGCCACCCAAGCGTCGACAGGGCCCTTACCCTTACCCATCCGGGTTTCGGGCGGGCGGGCGGTACTGGGCTTGTGAGGGAAAATCCGGATCCAGACCTTGCCTTTACGCTTGAGGTAGCGGTTGATCGAAATACGGCAGGACTCAATCTGGCGGTTCGTGATCCAGCCCCGACCAAGGCACTGGAGGCCGAATTCACCGAAGCTCACTTTGGTGCCGCGCGAAGCATTACCAGCACGGCTACCGCGGTGCGTTTTGCGAAATTTGACTCGTTTGGGGATCAGAGGCATGACTTCTCTCCTTTGAAATTAAAATGCTGTCGGTTTCAGTTGAGGTCAGGCACCTGCCTGATCGCGCCGGGGAGGACGGGGACCGCCACCCTGCCCGCGGGGAGCTCCTTCACGACGGGGGCGCTTGGGGCCTTCACCGGGCACTTCGTCCTTCTTGGTGATCCAGACTTTGACACCGATAATTCCCCAGGTCGTCTCGGCTTCAGCGAAACCGTAATCAATCGGGACACGGAGGGTCTGCAGCGGCACCTTGCCTTCACGGTAGGCTTCGGCACGGGCGATATCGGCGCCACCGAGGCGGCCGGCGGCGCGGATGCGGATACCATCGGCACCGAAGTCCATCGCGGTCTGGATGGCGCGCTTCATGGCACGACGGAAAGAGACACGGCGCTCGAGCTGCGTCGCGACCTGGGCAGCCACCCAGGCGGAGTCGAGTTCCGGCTGGCGGATCTCGTGGATGTCGATCTTGACTTGGGAACCCTTGCACATCCGGCTGATGTCCGCCGTCATCACCTCGATCTCCTGACCACGCTTGCCGATGATGAGACCGGGACGCGAAGTGTGGAGGGTGACCCGAACACTGTTCCAGGCACGCTCGATGATGACCCGAGAAACAGCACCCTTCTGAAGGCGGCTCTCGAGATAGCGGCGAACCTTGAGGTCAGCGTGGAGCTGGTCGGCGTAGTCGCCCTGCGGCGCATACCAACGCGACTGCCAGTCTTTGCTAACGGCGAGCCGGAAACCGATCGGATGTACTTTCTGTCCCATAATAAAATTCGTTGGTTGGTGGATCAGTTGCCTGTGCTACCCGCGGCGAGATCCTTCGCTTGGGCGATCCAGTTTTCCCGTTCGACGCGGCCCTTGAAGGAAAGGAGTTCCTCGAACTCCTCGACATTCTGCTCGGTCCAGTTTGCGATCTGCTCGAATCGGTAGATGCCGACGCTATTGAGCTTCTCTTCCAGGACGGGCCCGACGCCGCTGATCAGTTTCAGGTCGTCGGTTTCGGCGGGGGGGGAGTCATAGACCATTCCGCGGGCTTCGTCAAGCCTTGCCGTTCCGGCAGCCGCTTTTTCAGCGGGAGCTGCCTTGCCTGCCTTGGGGGCTTTCGCGGGGGCCTCGGTCTTGGCTTTGGCGGCTTTCACGCCCTTGGCGGGCTTTTCGGCCTTCTCGACCGGGCCGCCTTCATTGGAAAGAACCACGGTAAGGTGGCTGGTGCGCTTGCGGATGGCACCGGCGGAACCACGGGCACGGGGCATGAAACGCTTGAAGGTCGGACCCTCGCCCACGACGGCGCTCTTCACGAAGAGGCCCTCCACGGAGAGTTCGAAATTGTTCTCGGCATCGGCCAAGGCCGTCTTCATCGTCTTGCTGAAAAGGAACGCTCCTTTGCGGGGAGTGAAGTTCAGGAGGTCGAGCGCGGCGGAAACGGGCAGTCCCTGAATCTCGCGCGCCACGTCGCGTGCCTTGCGCGGTGAGATTCTGGCAAATTTATAGGTCGATGTGACGTCCATGGTTCTGAATGAGGTTTGTCGCTTATAAAGTGTTTTGTTCGGGAAGGAGGCGGATCCCGTCGCCGATTTCCACGTCTCCGGCATCCGCCATGCGGTCCTGGAGGACAGCACCGGAGAGGGAATCCCGCACATCGACGATGAGCGCGGAGTATAGGGGGCGATCGCCCCGCAATACCGTGACCGGGGTCCCGACCCGGAGGCCGCTTTGACGCCCGGCGTCGAAAACAATCAGCCCGATGGCACTGTCCATGCTGACAATGCGGGCTTCGGAGAGATCGAGTGAATCGGAGTCCGCGCCCGATGGCTCGGCGAGCGCGGCATCGGCGGCGGCAAGAGAGACTTCCGCCTCGGTTCGCACCGCCTCGGGAAGAGAAGGTGAGGCCTTTAGAACCTTCAGGAACGACTCGCTGAGACGATGGATCGCACCGGTCTGGCGCTCAACTTCCTGCTGAGAGATATCGAGGTCGCGGACGGCCTTGAGGAGCCGCTGTTCGATGGTATCGGAATCACGGGCGATGAGGTCGACGCCGAGGGCTTGGAGCTTGAGTTCGGTCTCGCGGGAGGCCGTCAACTGCTCTTCGCTGACGCGCACGGCTTCGGCAAGGCTCCCGACGAGGGCGCGGCGCTTGGCCTCGGCTTCGTCGGCCCGCTTCCGCTCGGCGCCCGCCTGTTCCTGGGCCACCTTCAAGGCGGCGCGGAGTTCGCGGACTTCCACCGCTTCTCCACCCGCTTCCTGGGCGTCCGCCACGACTCCTCCACCCAAGCACAAGACCACCCACGCCGCCGCAAGAGCGGAGCGAAGAGACTTGGGATGGACGAAGAGTTTCATTTCGGTGATCTGGAGGCGAATCGAAGGAAGAGGCAAAGTCGGAAAATCAGCCCTTGATCTTGGGATTGTGACCGGAGTGGCCACCGAATTTCCGAGTGAGGGAGAATTCGCCAAGTTTGTGACCCACCATGTTCTCGGTGACGAAGACGGAATTGAACTCCTTGCCGTTGTGGACAAGGAAAGTGTGACCGACGAACTCGGGAGTGATCGTGGAACGACGTGACCACGTCTTGATGGGGCGTTTCTGCCCCGACGCATTCATGTCGTCGATCTTGATCAGCAGCTTGTGATCGACAAACGGTCCTTTTTTAAGTGAACGACCCATAATGTTATCTCGTTGAAATCAGTTGCGATGAGAGAGGATCAGCGGCGGCGCTTCTTCGTCTTGCGGCGCTCGACGATGAACTTGTCGCTGCCTTTGTAACGCTGGCGGGTCTTCTGACCTTTGGCGTGGCCCCAAGGGCTCTTGAGGTGCTGGCGGCCACCACCCGACTTGGACTTGCCCTCACCACCACCATTCGGGTGATCGACGGGGTTCATACACATACCTCGGACGGTCGGACGAATCCCGAGCCAACGGGTGCGGCCGGCCTTTGCGCTGACGACCTGCTCGTGCTGGACGTTGCCGACCGTTCCGATCGTGGCGTAGCAACTCGTGTGGATCTTGCGGATCTCACCGGAAGGCATCTTGATGAGGGCATAGTTGCCCTCGCGGTTGGAGAGGATGCAGCTCTGGCCGGCGCTCCGAGCGACCTGACCGCCACGACCGGGAGTGATCTCCAGGTTGTGGATCGTCGACCCGGTCGGGATGCTGCCGAGAGGAAGGGCGCAGCCAGGCTTGATGGGAGCGTTTTCGCCAGCGGAGACCTGAGCGCCCACCTCAAGGCCACGGGGGGCGATGATGTAGGAACGTTGGCCGTCGGGATACTCGACGAGGGCAATGCGGGCGCTGCGATTCGGATCGTATTCGATCGTGAGAACCTTCGCGGCTTCATCACGGCGGCTCCGCTTGAAGTCGATGAGACGGTATTTGCGCTTGTGACCACCCCCGCGGTGACGACAGGTGATGCGCTCATTGTTGTTGCGACCACCGGACTT
>QQNE01000122.1 GCA_003402735.1 Verrucomicrobiota bacterium | reverse complement strand
GATGCTGACCGCCCCGTTGCGCTCCCGTTTCGGCACGATCAATCGGCTTGATTATTACGGAATCGATCAACTCAGCCAAATCGTGGAGCGCTCCGCCGGTCTGCTCAATGTGGAGATTGAAACGGGCGGAGCCAGGGAGGTGGCCGCCCGAAGCCGAGGCACCCCGCGCGTGGCCAACAACCTTCTGCGCTGGGTCCGGGACTACGCGCAGGTCCGCGCAAACAACGTGATCACCCGCGAAGTGGCCGACAAAGCCCTCATGATGCTGGAGATCGATGCCGAGGGACTCGACGAGATGGATGTGCGCCTCCTGGAAGCCTTGGTCTTCAAGTTCGATGGCGGACCGGTTGGCCTCAGTTCTCTCGCGGTCTCCGTGGGCGAGGATGAATCGACGATCGAAGAGGTCTACGAGCCTTACCTCATCATGCAGGGTTACGTCAAACGAACGCCGCGAGGACGGGTCGCGATGCCGAAGGCCTATGGGAAATTGGGGGCCCCGCCCCCGAAGAACTCCCAGCCGGAATTGCTCTGAACCCGGGTCCGACCTTGGAAGAGGACCTCCCAAAGACGCTTTCAGTCTACAGAAGCAACTCCGGATAGCGACTCAGAGCCAATTGCCGGCAACGAGCGTTGATGGCCTCTACCGTGGTGAGTTGGAGAATCTCCTCGGCGAATTGTTGACACTCGGAGCGATGCAGCGTGCGCACAGCCCGTTTCACCGGCAGGATTTGTCCGGGGCTGACGCTCAATTCGGTGATGCCGAGCCCAAGCAACAACGGGGTGGAAAGAACATCCCCAGCCATCTCGCCACAGACCCCGGCCCAAATCCCCTGGGCCGCGGCGGCATCGGCCACCCGCTTGATCATCCGAACGATTGCCGGGTGATGCGGTGCATACAAATTGGCCACCCGCTCGTTCACCCGGTCCACCGCGATGGTGTATTGCACCAAATCATTGGTGCCGATGCTGAAAAAATCCACCTCACGAGCCAGGACGTCGGCAATCATGACCGCACTCGGGACTTCGATCATGACACCGACCTGAATCCGCTCATTGAACGGCAAGCCTTCCGCCCTCAATGAGGCCTTGGCCTCTTCCAACCTGGACTTGGCCTCCAGCACCTCCTCGAGACTGGAGACGAGAGGAAACATGATGGAAACCTGCCCCTCGGCACTGGCGCGGAGGATGGCCCGGAGTTGGGTCCGAAACATATCCGATTCCTCGAGGCAAACCCGGATACCCCGCCAACCGAGGAAAGGATTGTGCTCGGTGCCATGCTGAATCGAAGTGGGCAGTTTGTCGCCCCCCGCATCCAAGGTGCGGATGATGACGCCGTGCGGGCTGGCCCCCTTGGCCACCTTGACATAGTCTTCCAAGAGCGCCTGTTCCTCGGGAAGAACCGTGCGGTCGAGGTAGAAAAATTCGGTCCGGTAGAGACCGACACCTTCCGAGCCCACCCGGCGGACCCGTTCCATCTCATAAGAGAACTCAATGTTGGAGGAAAGCACCACCACCTGCTGATCGAGGGTGATGGCGCGTTCCCCGACCAATTGATTCAACTGATCCCGGATCGCCCCCTTTTCGGCTTCGATCTGAGCATAATGCTCAATGGTCTCCGGCCGGGGATGCGCGATGACGACGCCGCTGTAACCGTCGAGCAAGACTTCATCGCCCGTGTGAAAATGTCCGTCGAACTCGTAAAGCCCCACCACAGCCGGAATTCCCAAGGAGCGGGCAATGATGGCGGTGTGCGAAGTGGGACTGCCCATCTCCGTGGCGCAGGCCAGGACCAGGGAACGATCCATGGAAGCGATCTCAGAAGGCGAAAGATCGGTGGCCGCCAGGATGTGCGGGTGCTTCACCGGATGATCCGCCATGGATTCTCCGGTGGACGGCTTCAAGTTGCGAAGGATGCGCCGCATCACATCGCCCAAATCCACCGCTCGCTCTTTGAGGTAAGGATCGGCCACCTTGCGCATCCCCTCCATGTAGACCGTGAAGACCTGATACAGGGCGGACTCGAGGTTGATTCGCTCCTTGGCTACCCGGTCAAAGACTTGATCCAAGACGGACTGATCCTCCAACAGGAGGAGATGGGCGTCGAAGATATCGGCATCATCCCCGGCGGCGACGCGGATTTGATTTTGCAGCGAGATGATCTGGCGGCGGGTTTCAGCCAGCGCATTCTCAAAGCGGAGATGTTCGCCTGGAACGTCCGCCTGACGGATGGAGAAGGTCTCAGGCTCCATCAACGAGTTGTCGCGGACGACCACGCGGGCGCGCACCACCCCGGGCGAAACGCCCAAGCCCTTGAGACGCACCTCCTGGGATCCTCCCTTCATCCGAACATGGCCCCGCTCTGAATCAAATCAAAGACCACCGAACCCACCGGCAAAGAGCCGGTCCAACTCCTCGATCGCCGCCTGCTCATCTTCTCCCTCAGCGCGCACCTCGACCTCGGATCCATACTCCGCCGCAAGCATCATCAAGCCCATGATGCTCTTTCCGTTGACCTCGTCATCGTCCTTAGTCACCCAAATCTCGGAAGAATACCGCGCCGCCGTCCTCACAAACAACGCCGCGGGGCGAGCATGAAGCCCCTGCTTGTTGGTAATCTTGAATCTTTTGCTCACTGCCATGGCAACGATCTCCAGCATTTGTGATTTCCCTCGAGGCGCTCCGTTTGGAATTGTTTCAAATCGCCACCCCGCCGAATTTCAGATCTTGCCTCCCCACGCACCCTCCAGACCCTTCCGCCCACCCCTTGCAGGGACAAGCTCGACGCTCGGTGCGTGAAAAGAGACTTCATCCGATTCCGCTACGCTCCCGCATCACCTTGATTAGCTTTTTGTCAAGTTCGACCGCCGCATTGTAGCCATAGCTGCGCAATTTTTGGTCGAGCGCGGCGACTTCAACGAGTTGTGAAACATCCCGGCCAGGCGCCACCGGGATTTCCACCTCCGGAATCCGCAAACCGAGCAGATGGGAATACTTTTGATCCAATCCATGGCGATCGATCTCATCGGCATCCGACATCACCTTCAGGATGCAAACCAGATCGAGCCGCTTTTCGAGCCGAATCGAGCCCACCCCAAACAGGGCCGCAACGTTGATGATCCCCAGCCCCCGCACTTCCATGTGGTAACGTCCCATTTCCGGAGACATCCCGATGATCTCCCGGTTCTCGATGTTGCGGAGATCGACCTTGTCGTCCGCCACCAGACTCGCGCCACGGCGCAGCAGAGAGAGGACGCACTCGCTCTTTCCGCTTCCGCTATTCCCCCGGATCAGAACCCCAACCCCGAGGACATCGACCATGCATCCGTGAACGCTCAGGGTCGGCGCGAAGTCCCATTCCAACTGGATCGTGGCGGCGTTGATGAAATTCATCGTCACCATCGTGGTTCGGAACACCGAGATTCCCAACCGGTTCGCAGCCTCCAGCATTTCATCTGGCAAGGTCTCTCCCCGGCTGACAACGATGCACGGGATATCCCTCAGGCAAAACTCCTCGAAACGGCGCAACCGCTCCTCTTCGGGAAGGCTTTTGAGGTAGGAGCGCTCCGCCTTGCCGATCACCTGAACCCGCATGAAGGCGAAGTAGTTGTAATAGCCGGCCAGCGCGAGACCGGGCCGATTGATCGTCGGTTCCCGGATCAAGCGATCAAATCCGCTGTCTTTTCCCACCAGACGCATGCGGAGTTCCTTCCCGTGCCGTTCGAAGAACTCCCGGACACTGAAGGACTCAAGCACTTTGGGCCGCCCGGCAGACGGCTTGGGCTCAAAACTTCCCATTCCAGAGTCTGCACCGAAACGGGCGCAGAGTCCAGCCTTCTGAAACCGAAGTCGCTCCCGGGAAAAAAGGGGCGGCGCGCCTCAGACGCGCCGCCCGGTCCGGAGAACAAGCCGATCGCCTGGATCAGCTCGCCTTGACCTCCATCTGCGGATGCACCACCGCGTAATCCCCGTCCTGACGGCGGTAGAGGATCGACAAACGCTCGGTTTGCGGGTGTTTGAACAGGACGAAGGGCATCTTGCGAATCTCCATCTCTTCGATGGCTTCCCGCTCCTGGAGCGGTTTGACCCGGGAAACCTCCTTGTGAACGATCAGCCCTTCGGGCGCACTCTCCGGCGCGACCGGGATCGACGGCTCAATCACGTCCCCGAGTTGATCCGCCAAAAACTTGACCCCCTGCCGCTTCTTCCCTTTTCCCGGCCGGTGATTGCGCTTCAGCATCGCGGTCTTGTGCTTCCGCATCATGCGAGCCACCTTGGCAATCGTCTCATCGATCGACGCATACATGTCCGCCGTGGTCGAATGCGCCTCGATCGTGATGTGATTGGCGCAGTGGAGCACGATCTCGGCGCGATGCCGAAAGTTGCACTCCACGTCCAGAATGACCCGGGCCTCAATGATTCGCGGGTAATCCAAATGCAGGGAGGCAACCTTTTTCTCAGCGTGATCTCGCATCGCTTCCGTGATGCTTACATGCCGACCTGTCACGCGGACGGGAAGATTGATATTCGCTGTTTGCATGACCCGAGATCGTAGCAAACCACGTGCCCGGCTGCGATAAAAAACCGTAGACTAAATTTTTCGCGGGCGGCCGTTTTGACTTGACCCAGCACTGAAAATACGGCTGCCGCAAGCCTACTGCCGAAAACTGATGCGGAGGGGCATTGTCCCAGCATACTGGGCACTTCCATCAACCAGTATTCGACCTTTTTTCACGTCGGTTTTCCAGGCCAGAATCGCCACCCCGATCTTGTTCGTTTTCACCGGCACCGTTTTCTCTCCATCCTCCATCGCAATCTGAACCTCCGCGCCCTCCTTGGGCTGACCTTCCCGGGTCTTCACCTCCACGTAGACTTCCCCAGCTGTCGCGGACCACCCAAAGGCCAAAAGAAAAAACCAGGCTGCGGCCAGCAAGGAGACGGAGTTTGTCTTCATGGTGCGCTCGGGTTTGATGGAAAAGGATCTCGAAAATTCGCGACGCCGCAGGGTAGCAAAACAACGCAGCAACCCGCGACCCAACACGCACCCAGAGCCCGCTCTGTTTCCAGATTTCCCCGCCAGAAAACCGAAAATCCGAATCCGACTGCCCCCACAACCAGAGTTGACTCTCCCGGCAATTGGAGGAAAGGCAAGAGGTGGCCAAAACCGACTCGCAAATCTTCGCTTTCCTTGGCACGGACGAGGCCCGGGTCAAGGAGGACGCGCTCCGTCTCGCCCGCCAACTCACGCCTCCGGAGAACGTGACGTTCGGCCTGGAGATTGTCCATGGAGCGGCCGAATCCGCCGAACACGCCGCGACCATCGTCCGGCAGGTCATCGAAGGCATCCAGACCCTTCCATTCTTTGGCGGCGACAAAACCGTGTGGCTCCAGGGAGCATCGTTCCTGGCGGAGAATCTGATCGGCAAAACCGCGACCGCGCAAGCCGCAGTGGATCGGCTGGCCGCCACCCTCGAAGCAGGACTGCCTCCGGGGGTCTCCTTCATTCTCACCGCCGCCGAGATCGACAAGCGCCGGGGCTTTTACAAGAAGCTCTCCACCTGGGGCAAAGTCGTCACTTACGACCTCCCCGATACCAGCAAAACCGGATGGCAGGAGGAGTGCATGCAGATCGTCCAGCGCCGCGCCGGCCTCCGCGGCATGAAGTTCGATCCCAGAGCCCTCGACCTCTTCGTCGCTCTCACAGGAGAAAACAGCCGGACCCTGGACATGGAAATCGACAAGCTGTCGACTTTCATCGGAGGCGCCGGAGTTGCCACCGAAGAGGACATCTATGCCGTGGTCGCGCAGACAAGGGCAGGGATCATCTTTGAAATCGGAGATGCTTTGGCGCAGCGGCAACTTCCCCGGACGCTGGAACTCATCGACCGTCAATTGCGCAACGGCGAGAGTCCCATCTCCATCCTGCTCGCGGCCATCGTTCCGCGGGTGCGCAGCCTGCTGGTGGCCCGTGAGTTTGATGAACTGCATGGCGTGCGAGTCTCGGGAGCCTACGGCAGCTATCAAACGAGTTTGAAGCGTTTGCCAGAGAGTGCCACTGCTCATTTGCCCCGGAACAAGGATGGCAGTCTGAGCGTTTATCCGGTCTTTCTGGCGGCCAAGGCTTGTCACCGCTTCAGCCTGTCCGAACTGAAATCGGGCCTTCGCGCCTGCCTTGAGGCCAACCTCAAACTGGTGACCACGCAGACGGACCAGCGAACCGTCCTGTCCCACCTCGTGATCAATCTCCTGAAACGCCCCGCCTCCAGTTCATGAAAACGGTTCTTCTCTCCCTCCTCGTCGGAGTCATCAGCGGATTGGTCGCGGCCCTCTGCGGAGTCGGCGGCGGGATCATCATGGTACCGTTCTTCCACGGTCTGCTCGGGCTGACCCAAAAACAGGCGGTGGCCACCTCCCTGGCCGTGATCATTCCCACAGCCATCGTGGCCACCGTCAAGAACGCCACGGCCTCACCGCCACTGGTGGTCTGGCACATCGTTCTCGCTGCCAGCGCCGGAGCGGCGCTCACCGCGTGGTTCGCCAGCGGTTGGATGCAATCCCTGGGGAACGAAAGCCTCAGGAGGATCTTTGCGATCCTTCTGATCCTAGTCGGAACGAAAATCCTCCTGTCCGACTTGCGCGGGTAAGAAGCCCGAAACTCAGTTCGAGCAGCAGCCTGCCTTGGTCATCGGGCAGGAACTCTTCGCCTTTTTGACTTTGCAGCACTTGGCCGATATCCCGCTCTTGCAGCAACCGCTCGAAGTCCTTTGCGCCTTACAAGCGGAATGCGGGCACCCCTTCCGAAGATGCACCGGGTTTCCGAGACCGTTGTAGCCGAAAATCGAACGGCCGCGGCAATGCCCCGAAGCCCCAGCCTTGGTCGCTTGCGTGCAACAGGACTTTTTGCTCTTGTCCGTGCAACAGGACTTTTTGCTCTTGTCCGTGCAACAGGAAGAATGGCTCTTCTTCGACTTGGCACAGCAAGAGGAATGATCGTGGGCAGAAGCGGTGGAGGAGAAGCCGAGCAAAGCGACGGCAACGAGAGCGAAAATGGTTTTCATCCGGGTATGATAGCGGCTCTAGAAAGAAACAGCAATTCGGATCATCGATCCGCAAACCTCGATCCGGAAGGAGCCCCGGGCTTGGAGGTTCAAGGCGCAGCTGGGGCGCCAAAAGCCCTCACCTTGGACTGACTCTCAGGGGAGAGTTGCTCGATCGGGTAGGGATACGTGGCTCCGTTCGGCATTTGCAGGAGGGCTTTGTCGCCTTCAACGCGCAACAGGGTGGCCGTGATCGTCTTGCCTTGCGCATTGGTCCACTCGCCACGCAAGGGCTGCAGAGCCTTGGCGGCTTCCGGTTTTTGCGCAACCATGCCCTCCCCTTCGAGAGGCGCCCCGGCATCGATCCATTCCCGGATGGCTCTCACATCGGAATTTCCCAGCCCCTTGCTCTTGGGGGGCATCACATCCTCACCGCCATCTTTCATGGTGATCCGGCGAATCAAATCGCTGGAGTCGGATTTCGAGGGCACGATGGAGGCGCCATCGCCAATCGCTTCCTTGATCCTGTCCGGATCGAGAGCGAGACCACCCTTGGCGTTGCCCCCCATGTGACATTTGGCACAACTGCTCTCGAAAATCGGAAGCACGTCTTTTTTGAAGTCGACAGCGAAGGCCGTGGACCCGCAGAAGATCAAGGCGACTGAGGCGAGGATAGCTTTGTTTTTCATGACCGGCAAGGGAACAGCGAAACCTCCGCAGTTTTGTCCGTTGTATGCACGTGAAGTCAATGGCAAAACTTGCCGAGGGATTTCACTTTGCCACGACCGGCTTGCGAATCTTCCCCAGCTCCTGAAGACGTGCCGTGGCGGCCACATCCTTTTTGGGAGCCACCTTCACAAATCTCGCAACCGCGGTCGGCCAATCGGCAAGGATTTCCGCCGCCATCTCACTTTCGGTCAGTTCGAGGTGTTGCTCGATCAAAGCCCGGATGTTGTCGACATCCTCAGGGTCATCGAAAGGCACGATGTTCACCATCTCGTCATTCAACATCAACTCCATGTGTTCCAAGTTGTCGTAGATGTAGGCGGCTCCTCCACTCATCCCGGCCCCGAAATTCTTGCCGGTCGGCCCGAGAATCACTACGAGACCGTCGGTCATGTATTCGCAACCGTGGTCACCCACCCCTTCGACCACGGCGACCCCGCCTGAGTTCCGCACGCAGAAGCGTTCCCCGGCCCGCCCGTTGGCGAAGAGACGTCCGCCGGTGGCCCCATACATCACGGTGTTCCCGATGATGGCGTTCTCGGCCGGCTTGAAACCGCGCACCTTGGGGGCTTTGACAATGATTTCGCCACCGCACATTCCCTTGCCTACGTAATCGTTGGCCTCGCCTGTCAACGTCAGGCGAATCCCTCCGCAGAGGAAGGTTCCCAAGCTCTGTCCGGCGCTGCCCTGCAACTGAACGTCAATGGTCCCGTTCGGGATGACATGATTCCCATTGTGTCGCTTGGCGATCCGACCCGACAACTTGGTTCCGATGTTGCGGTTGGTGTTCACGACATCGTAACGCACCGTGATCGGCGTCTTCCCATCCTCGATGGTCTGAGCCACGTCCTTGATGATGGTGTCATCCAACGGGGCGTCCTTGATCCCGTCGTTGCGGGACTGCTTGGAAACCCGATCCAGGTCCCGGCCCGCCTGGCGCGCCACGTCCACGAGGACGCGCGACAAGTCGATACGGTTCGCCTTGGGATGACCGGGAACCTCGCGCTGGCGAAGAAATTCGGGACGCCCGATC
>QQNE01000121.1 GCA_003402735.1 Verrucomicrobiota bacterium | reverse complement strand
GATTTGCGGGATTATGGTTGGAGCGCGGCGGAGTGGGAGCAGCTGATCCGGTTTTATCCCCACGGCATCACCGGGATCGACAAGCAAAAGGAGCGACTCATCGAGAAAGCGACCGGATGTCCCATGGCCTACGTGAGGGCGGACTGGTTCGTGTTCGCGGCGGCCCAGGCGCCCCTGTATCCCGCGCTCATGGAACGGGTCCTTGGCATTCCTTCGGGACCGGCGGAGGGAACCTTGGCCCGTTGGGAAGAGCGGTTGGGGGTGGATCGGATGGGGAACTTGCAGAAAGGCGAGGCGATTCGCGCGGGTTTCCAGTATTCGGGCGTCTCGGAGGCGAACCGGCTCATTGAAAGACACTCATTGGGGAAACATCCGGGCGGATACTGGATCAGCTACGATTTTACGCCGCTCAGTCCAAAGCCGACCCAGCAACTGACCCGGGCGCCGCTCGGTCCGGTGGATGCCAAATTGACCGCGAACCGGGACCACGCCTTCGAGCATGACGGGGGAGAGGTGATCTTTCATCTGCCGAACGGCTTGCAGGGGTATCTTCTCACCACGGACACCGGGAAACGTCTGGACCGCGCCCCCATCGAGATTGTTCAGGACGATCAACGGGCCGACAATCAGATCCTCAACGGCGTCTCCTGCATCGGCTGTCACGACCAGGGGATGAAGGCTCCGCCGAGCCAGGGGAAATCGGTGGGAAATATCCACGACGAAATTCGCCCGGTGGTGGAGGCGTCGGGCATTCTCGATTTCAAGGGGAAACAGTTGCTGGAGGCGATGCATGTGCCCCCTGAAAAATTGCGGGCGGTGATGAAGGAGGACATGACCCGTTTCCAAAAGGCCCAAGAACAGGCCTTGGGCGGTTTGGCGGGTGCGGCGGAACCTGTCCTGGGTCTCTACAACGATTTTCGAGCCAGTCTCAACGCCAACAAACTCGCCGCCGAGTTCGGGTTGACGTATGAGGAGTTGGTCACGCTTCTGAAGGAGGAGGCCAAGTCCTCGGAGGGACTCAGCGTTTTGCAGCACTCGCTGGAGTTGAGATTGCCTTTGCGACGGGAGGACGTTCTCCGGGACTCCGTGTCCGTGGTTCGGGCCCTCGGCTTCTCGCTGCTCCCTTTCGAACCTCTGGGGTATGAGGACTTCGGCGGCGCCGCCTATGCCAGGCTGATCCTGGAATCGCCGGACTTCCGTCAGGCCTTCGGCGAGCGGTTTGTGGCCGATTTGGCCAAGGGAAAAGCCGCGTTTGATGTGCCGGAGAAACCCGGGGAACCGGACCGGGCCAACTTGGCGAAGAACAGTGGTCTGCTCCGCGGCGGCGGGAGTCTTTCGGTTTCCATCCAGCCCAAACTGAAGGTCGGTGAGCGCGCCGTGCTGACCGTGCAGGCCACGTCCGATGTCTATCTCCGCGCCATTCACCTCAGCTCAGACGAGTTTGTCACCGAGCTCTTCCCGGGATCCAGCGGAGAGAGCGGGTTCCTCTCGGCTCAGGACACGAAGGAGATCTCCTGGGAAACCACCGCCCCGGCCGGCACCGAGCACGTCGTTGTGTATGCCTCGCCCAAGCCCATCAAGAACACCGCGAGCCGCGGGGCAGAAGTCGCCGGAGCTTTCAAGGTGATGCGGAAGGACCAGTTTTTCAGCGCCCGCGGCATTCCCATTGCGATTCAGGCTTCCACCAAATCGTCCACCGACCCCGCCCCAGCCCCCATTGATGAGGTGCGGATCGGCTACCTCCTCTCCACGCCATGAAACCATCCTTCAAGATCATCGTCGCCCTCTGCGGCGCCGCCATCCTCCTCGGATCCGCTGCGGCGGAGGAGACCACCGACCACGCCGCCACCGTGAACAAATTGCGGGGCCAAGCCAAGCCCGGTGGCAAAACCCGGGGATTTGTCCCTCGGGGTTCCCAACCGGCCCAGATTCACACCGAGACCCGTTCGGTCCTCACCCGCGGCGTCCCCCAGAACATTCAGGTCTCGGGCGGCTCGAAGGTTCAGGTCACCGAAGTAGCGGCGGCCGAGGTCGGTGCCGGGGAACAGACCTACCAAATCTCTTACAAGGTCGATCCGGAGTCGAACGTCACCAGGACCAGCATCTTGTTCGTCAAGAACAGCACCCAGTTCGCGAATGAAAACTCCAGGAGAGAACTGGAAACGTTGGCCAAAGTTTTTGAGGATCCAGCTCTGGCGGAATATAGCTTTGTCATCGAGGGACACAGCTCCGCAGAGGGGGAAACGCTCCACAATCAGCAACTCTCGCAGGAACGGGCCGCCGTGATTGTGGCGGAATTGGTGCGACTGGGAGTGGCGCAGGGGAAACTCCTGCCAGTCGGTTTTGGCGAAAGCAAGGCGCGTTATCAGGCCACTGACCCCGAAAGCGTTCGGTCCCAGGATCGACGGGTGGAGATCTTTCGATTGGAATGACGTCGTCAGACTGGAAAACCGCATCCCTGTCCGCGCATGAGAATGAACCATCGGCTTTGCAAAATTGGCGTGTCGCTTCTCATCGGCCTTCTCCCGGCATTCGCACCTGCCGAAGGCAAGCGGGTTGCCTTGGTGATTGGGAATGCGGCGTATGGTGAGGAACTGGCCCTGGAAAATCCGGGGAACGACGCGGAAGCGATGGCGTCTGTTCTCCAGGCTTTGGGGTTCACGGTCTTCAAGCACAAGGATCTGGAGTTGCAGCGCATGGAGGAGGCGCTCTTCCAGTTCGGCGAACAACTCGACAAAGAGACGCTGGCGCTCTTCTTTTTCGCGGGGCACGGAATCCAGGCCGACGGAACGAACTACCTCATTCCCATCGGCGCATCGTTCCGGGCCGAGTATGAGCTGAAACACAAGGCGTTCTCCGCGAACATGGTTCTCGAGGCCCTGGAATCCGCTGGCGTGCCGCTCAAAGTGCTGGTGCTCGATTGTTGTCGCGACAACCCGTTGGCCCGGGGCTGGAAAAGCCGCAGCACCTCCGCCAGCGGCTTGGCCACCATGGCCGAAAGCAACGGCACGATCATTGCCTACAGCACCGGTCCCGGCGAGGTGGCGGATGACGGCAAGGGAGCAAACTCACCCTACACCGAGGCCCTGACCAATGTCCTCAAGAGCCGCCCCAAGGAGGGGCTCGAACTCTTCGAGGTGTTCCGCACCGCGAGCCGTGAGGTCAAAGCCCGCACCGGTCAGATTCCCTGGGTGAACGCGGATGCCACCATCGCCAAATACTACCTCGTCGAGGGAGACGGAAGCGTTCCCGAGCCCAAGGCCATGTCAGGGCAGATTGTCGATGGATTGCCCGATCGCCGACTCAATGAATTGCAGCAACAGATCGCCGAGCTGAAAAAGATGTTGGCGGATTCGAAGCAGGCTCCGCCATCCCAACCCGGCGCAGCTCCGGCGAATGAGAAGCTCGTGGAGATGCTCGAGCAATTGATTGCCCAGCAACAGGCTATGCCGCCGGAGCCACCGGCACCTCGCAGCGGTCCATCCTTTGATGAGGAGGCACTGAAGCGGTTTCTGGTCGGTTTCGATGAAAGCGGGGAGGTGAACGATCCCAATGCCACCGCAGGATTTTATGCGGCGGAGGTGGACCAGTTTTTCGACAAGTATGGGTTGAGCCGAGAGGAGATCCGGGAGGGGCGTGAGGAATATATCAGAAAGTTTCCCAATCGCCTCTACGATGCCCAAAGATATGAGATCGTGGGCAGCAGTGCCTCCACGGTGACCGTGCAATATAGTTCGCGTTACACCATCCAGAGCAACACCGGGCGCAGACTTTCCGGGACGGCTCACACCACCATGAAGATGCGCATCCTCTCACCGTCGTCGTTCGAAATTTTCTCGATCGGTCAGACCCTGCAGAAGGATTGAGCCGGGCGATTCGCCCATCCGCTAGCCCGCATTTCTCAAGGATCGCGTCGCGAGGCGCCGCCAAATGGCATTGCCTGCAAGGCGCGCGAAGGATTCCAGGGTGAGCGGTATGCCGACATACCTTGAATCCTGGAATTCGAGCGGAACGCAGCAGGAATGCCATTAGGCAAGCCGCAGCAGCGAGGGCTTGAGAAATGCAGGCTAGGGAGACGTCCTCCTACGCGGGACGGTCACTCCTTCTTTTTGGGCAGCAGTCGAGAGAGGATCTTTTCCCGTTTTGGTTCCTCGCCGGGCGGTTTTGGCTTGGCCGGGTCGACACCGAGCAAGGAACCTCCGGCACTCTTTTCCTTGCCGAAGATTTCCTTCTTCCGGGCGGAGATCAGTGCGGACACCAGAGCGTTCCCGATTCTTTGCTGGTATTCCTTGGTTTGCACCTGGATTTCCTCGTCCCGGTTGACAATCACTCCGCATTCCAGGAGCACCGACGGAAGTTTTCCTGACTTGGCCACCACCAGGTCCGTGAACTCGTAGACCGCGGTTCGTTCATCGATGAAGGGACGGTTCTCCCCCTGGATCGGTTCGTTGTGGTGTGGGGTCGGCTTGAACCCTGCCTTGTGCATCGCCGCACCGATCTCAATGGCCAGGGCCCGACTCTCCGCCGAACGCAGATTTTTTTTGGAACAAAACACGGAATATCCGCTGAACCGATCGCAGTAGGGAAGTTTCTTGCCGCCGACCTCCCAGGTCTCCATGTATTTGTCGTTGGCAGAATCGTGATGAATGGAGAGAAAGAGATCCGCTCCGGCCTCCACCGCAGACTGGGGTCGTTCCGTCAGTCCGGTCATCGTTCCCTTCTCATTGATCACGGTCACCTTGGCCCCGGACGCCCGAAGGATCCCCGCAATCGTGGTGGCGGTGCTCTGGTTGAAGAGGAATTCGCCCCGTCCGCGCGCACTCAGGGCTCCCGGTTTGGCCACGCTGTGACCGATATCGAGTGCCACGTGAAGACCGGTGAGGGGACCTGATGGCGTCGCACCCGGAGCGGCCCGGGAAACGCCGCCCGCGAGGGTGAGGAAGACGCCGATGGTCAGTGAGAAGAGGGAGGAGCGGGACATGGCTAGGATCCTGTCACATCACGCTCCGGCAAGCAACCGCAAGAAATGCCCGGGCGCGCCTCATCCAAAATACTCGGGCCGATATTCGAAGTGCATCAGATCGAAGTGATACCACTTGCCGCCCCAGATGAACCGCTCGCTTTCAAAGGCCCTGACGATCTGGGCCGGATAGTCCTTGCGCTGTTTCATGTCCTCGAGCGCGGCACCCTGGCTCCACCGCCAGTAGGCCCCGAGCTTGGGATTCAGGTCGATGCTGACCGCAAACGAATGGGCGCTCAGTCGGGAGGTCCCCTCAATCTTGCGCCAGGCAAAGGTCCCTCCCAAGGTCTCCACGTGTGGTTTCAGGGTGGGATCCGCCGCCACCAGCGCCTCGAGTTTGCGCCCGACTCGGCCCAGAGCTTCGGCCGCACCATTGCACCGGTTGAAAGGGACCCGGTGACCACAGAAATCCACCGTCACCAGATTGGCGCGCACGGCCTCCTCGGAGCCCCCATAGATGGCCTTGAAAAAATCGTCCACCCGGATGCGGCCGGGATCGAAATTGACAGGCCACTTCGTCCGGTCCAGATCGAGCGGGTAGGGATCCGCCACACTTTCCGCGAGGTCGGGGCTCTCCAAAAGCTGTTCAAAGCTCTTGCCGGACTTGCCATCCTCAAAGGGAACCTTGACCCGGCCTTCGCCAACCCTGACGAACTTGCAAATGCCGTCGGACTCCGTGGTCAGATCGTGAATCAGATTCGGGTATCCTTTGCGAAAGAACGTGAGGGCCCGGGATTCCACGCCGGTCAGAGCGGATGGCGCCGCGAGGGCGCGGGACGCCGATCCCGCGGTAGCTGCGCTCAGGAGCAAACCGAGACGGGCCAGGACGGCGCGTCGGCTATTCATGGCGCCGGATGAGTTCCACATTGCTCCTTTCGTAGGCATTCATGCGCTCGAAGATCAGGTCTTGATCCGACGAAAGACCCTGGTAGGCGGCGCCGAGAGAACGGGTGAAGCTCTTGCCGCGCGGCGTCGAAAAAATCAGCCCGCGCCGGGCGAAGATCTCGTTGCGGGCAATCCAGCGCTCCTCCGGACCGAGTGCCTGGATTTCGGCGGGCGCGAGGTAGCGGGAGTCCGAGTCCGGAAAGATCCAGGGGCTGACGAACACGGCACGCATCGGTTCGGCGACCGGTGCCGGAGGATTCGGGGCCATGGCGAGGGGATGGCCGACCTTCTCTTTCTCGAGCTGCTCGACCTTCTGGCGCACCTCCGCGAGCATGGCTTTGGTTTCGGCGTCCTTGGCTTCGCGCTCGAGTTCGAGCTGTTTGATCCGGTCCATCGCCGCAGACGGAGGGAGGGTCGGGGATGACGCGACGGCTGCGGATGTGGCCCCGATGAATTTTGCGGCCTTGAGATCGTAGTTGCCCACACTCCCGGGGATGTTGAGCAGAGGGTCCTGGCCGGTGGCTTGATGCACCCTTTGGGCCACGTGACGGAAAAGAGTCCCCATCTCGTAGTGACCCTCGGTGGGACCGCGCAGCTCAAGCAGCAGAGCGGCCGTGTAAGGAGAGTGATCCTTGAGCACCGGGTCACGATCCGCCGCCGTGGTGCCCGCTGCGGTGGCGAAGGCGACCAGGGTGCCCTGTTGGTTCGCGACTTCCGCGAGCCCCTGACCCCGGACCGCCCGGCTTTGTTGGAGGCCGCGGAACGGATTGTTGCGGCAGCAGTCCAGAACAACTGCATTGGGGAGCGATCCGGCCTCGTTGATCGCATCCAGAATCTGATTCAGGGAGAGGGACTTGTATTTGACATCGTAGGTTCGCTCAAAGGTGGCTCCCAGTGGCAGCAGGTAGTTCACCCCGTCGATCTGCACGCCGTGGCCCGCGTAATAGAAAAAACCCATGGTTTCCGGGCCGAGTGCCTCCAGGAACTGGCCCAGGGCGGACTCCATCTTTTCCCGGTTCCCGTCGATCACCTCGATCACGTTGGTGAAATTCAACTTGCGCAACTCGCGCGCAACGGCGGCGGCGTCGTTGGCTGGGTTCTCAAGTTCGGCGTCGCCTTCATAGGCAGAGTTGCCGATCACCAGGGCGATCTGGTCCCGCGCTTGGGCGCTCCAAAGCCCGGCCCACAACGCGAGGATCACGAGGGTGCGATTGATCAAGTGCATACGGACAGTTTCCCCATAAATCGAAACCGTTCGCTTGTCGATTTCAAGAAACGCCGCCATTTGGGGCTTTGTTCTCCGCTCAGAACCCGCCAGAAAAATTTCGCCGATTGGAACTCGACCGCGTGGTCTCTGCCAAAGATCATCAAACGGGTTGACGGTGCAACTCTGTGCTTGGCCGGGCACGGCAAAGCCGATGGGCCCGGTTGATTCCTCCGGAAGTCGATGGGTTCACTCTCCTTCCGTCGCATGGGCGGGCTCATACCGGACGGACGCCATCCTGATCAGCGGAATCGAGGTGACGCTGTCATCATCTCCAAAGACCTGCACAAACGTCCCATTCGGCGACATGGCGATGTGGTCCCGGGTCGGCACGGTGAACTCCCGGCCATCGGCGGTGCGGATCACAAACGGCTTCCGAGATTCCATGGCATCTTGGACTTGGGAGCGATTCATCTGCTCCCAGCCTGACTCCATTGCTTGGTGCCGTCAAGGAGCGAGCGGTGCAGCTTAGCAGAAGCGTCGATTTCGATCGGCGCATCGGGCGCGGAATGGGCGGCGTCTCTGGGAGATCCTGAGTTGATTGCTTGCGGACGTTCGCCGGGAGAGCGAATTGGCATCGTGAATGGTGCGCCACGGTTGGACCGGACCCGGATCGAAAAATGCACGGCGGCGGAGGCAGATGCCGCCGATGGGTGGTCCTCATGGAAGGACAGGACGCCACAGGAACGCTTGGCTGCCCTGGAATCGCTGCGAAGCCTGATGACTTCCCCGGACGCTGATGGGACTTTACCCCCACATCAAAGATTTCTGACAGTTGTTAGGCGAGCAGAACGTTGAGGATTTGGTCGGTGGTGGCGATGCCGTAATCCGTCATGGATATCCGCGTCACACGGGAGATATCGACATCTGGATCCATCCCACGGCGGAGAACGCGGACAGGAGAATGGTGATGAAGGGATTGGCGTTCCCCAGCGCCTGGGAGTGGCGGGTCACGGACCAGATTTCGGGTGTGGATGTCCATCCCCTGAGTCTGGGGGATCTGGTCACCGCGAAACAGGCCAGCAATCGGGCCAAGGATCAGAACGACTTGGCGCATTTGCCGACTCCGGAGAGCGATTGACGAATCCCTCTCCGAACGATCCTCCACCCATCCACACCCCCGACGTCGCACGGATGGACTGGACCTTGGGCCGCACGGCGGATTTCCCGAAAAGGCAGCGGCATTGGATTGGACACCGCCTGCACAACCCTCGCCTGCCTGGATGCGCTGCCGGATTGGCGCCAGTTTGTCCGGATTCCAGAAGATCTTCAAGCAGGTTGACTGGGCAATTGTTTTCGGGAACCCGTCGAGGGGCCATTGGAATCTTGCGCCTCTCACCTGCACGGGATGTGCTGACGGCGATGCACGTTGCATTTGATCTCGCCGAGTCAATCTCCAGCGCCCTGCGACGCAATCCGGAGGGGTTTGCCTGGGAAATGCGGGTGGCGGCGGCGTTGAAGTGCTTTGGGTCGGGGATGATCTCGCCATGCAAGGCCGCCGAAGCGGCTGCGTGAAGCATTGTTGCGCGAAGCGGGACGGTTCCCGGTCAGTGCGGTTCAAGCCACCCCGGAGGAATTGGTGGAGGAACTCGCCCGTGACGGATCGAACCCTGATTTTGGCTGTTGAATGTTGGCGATTCGCCAACATTGGCTTTTGTCGGAGAGGATTTCGCCGTAGAGTGGAATGATGACGCTGAGCATCGAGTTGGACGAGGAGACCCTCCACAAACTGGCCGAGGCCGCGGGGCGTGATACCAAGCCGATGGCCGAGTGGGCAAGGGAACGACTTGCCGAGGCAGTGAATCAG
>QQNE01000120.1 GCA_003402735.1 Verrucomicrobiota bacterium | reverse complement strand
GCCGGGCCGGCCGATAAAGCAGTCACCCCATCGATCTTCCTGCAAAACTCCGACCTCCCTCAGGCCCGGAGCGCACCGCCATTGGGCCCAAAGCCGTTTGCCGGGCCTCTCCGCGCCCTGAGCGGCCCCTGATCAACGAGAGTTCTGCCCGATCCAGTCCTGTTTGTGGGGGCAATCAGAGATCAAAACTCTTCTCCCCGGGGCGGATCGCCTCGCCTTGCACAGTCATCCTGCTTGACAATTCTGGTCACCGGCTTGGGCTGGTCCAACCGCCCGTCCAGCTCAAGGGTTCGTGAGCGGCGCAAGGAAGCGAGAGCAGGGTGTCTCGCTTACTCCTCTCCACGAAAAACCTTCTCGAGGTAAGCCCGGAAACTGGGAGCGAAGAATGACTCGTCCGACCCCAAGATCTCGTGCCGGTAAACCGAGGGGCTATGGCCGAGGGAGAGCAAGTAACGGAAAGTTGCGCTTTCGCCAAAGCGAATCAAGGGCTGGGATGAAGCGCAGGAATCGTCGATGACTCCCCAACGAGACAGCGGCAAAACCGCCCAGATCCATCCGCGCGCGACCTCGAGTCCGTCGGATTCCAGCAAAAAAGAACGAATCTCGCACGGCACCACCACACGGTGCCGAACCTCCCATTCGGAAAGCGTCTCCTCCTGCACCGGAGGAAAGAACGAAGCGTCTATCTTCCCCGCGCGGGCTCCGACCCCTTCAGTGAGGGCGATGACGGTGGGTTTCCACGAACCGATCATCCCAAAACTTGCCCTTGGCCTGACCACACGCAAGCCTCCAACGCAGGCCGGACAAAGAAGATCTCGTCGAACAGTCAACCTGCTTGATCATCGTTGGTCGGCGAACGGACGGTGAACAGTCAACCTGCTTGATCGTCGATGGGCGGTGTTTGATCGACGGTGTGCGTGACGCCGTCAAGTGCTGGGTCACGGGTGACGCGGGCGAATTCCTTCCCTTCCCCGATGACGCCCCGCCTCCGGGCCTCGGGGCCCGGCCTTCCCCACGCTCGCTTGCTCGCTAGAAATTTCGCGTCGACTGGGCTCCGCCCTGGATGTTCGAGCTTGCGATCGCTCAGCCGGGCGATTCGCCCGGAGGCCATCGACGAAAGTCCGAAACAAAGCTTGGCTGAAGCTCCGCTCTCCAGGACCGCAAATCATTTAGTGGGAAGCTGCTTTCCACGGAGACTGAAGCCGCTTCATTAGCCAACGGTTGCCTGGGTGCGGACTCCGTTCACCATGCGCCAGATGCCGCGCGGGTTGCTGTTTTGGAGTTCCTCAGGGAGCATGCTTTCGGGCACGTCCTGGAAACAGAAGGGGCGAACAAACCGCAGATAGGCACCGAGGCCGATGGAGGTGAAATGAGAATGGGTGGCGGCCGGGTAAGGACCACCATGGTGGAGCGAGGGACAAACCTCCAGGCCCGTGGGATAGCCGTTGATGACCAACCGTCCCACCTTGGTTTGCAGGACATCGATGAGTTCCCGGTATTCCTCAAGATCTGCGGGGGTGCCGTGGACGGTGGCGCTGAGGCTGCCGTCCATGCTCTCCGCAAACCGCACCATCTCGGCCGGTTCCGGGCAGCGGAGCACGACCGATGACGGGCCGAACACCTCCTCGCGCAGGACGTCCTGATGCTTGAAATAGATCTCGCTGTCGGCTTCGAAGAGAATGGCGGAAGCTTGGCCTCTGGAGGGATCCGCGCCGGACGCTTTGGCGGTGACAAGCACCTCCTCCAGAGCCTGGATGCGATGGATTCCCTGTTCGTAGGCTTGGTGGATGCCGCGATGCAACATGCTGGCGGGCGCTACCGCGGCCACCCGGCGTCCGGCTTCGTTGAGGAAGAAATCCAGGTCCGCTCCGCCTTGAGCCAACACCATGGCGGGATTGGTGCAGAACTGGCCAGTGCCGAGAGTCAGCGAGGCCACAAATCCTTCAGCGATCTGTTCGGCGCGGGATGACAACGCCCCCGGCAAGAGGAAAACGGGATTCAGGCTGCCCATTTCCGCATAGACAGGGATGGGACGCTCCCGCTTGGCCGCCACATCGAAAAGGGCACGACCGCCCCGGAGGGAACCGGTAAAGGCCACGGCTTCGGCGGCCGGATGAGCCACGAGAGCGCTCCCCACCTCATGGGAACGGCCATGAACCATGCAAAAGACGCCATCCGGCAATCCGCTCTCCCGGGCCGCCGCCTTCACGATGGATGCGAGTCGCTCACAAGTGTGGGGATGGGCCGGGTGCGCCTTTACCACCACCGGACAGCCCACGGCGAGGGCGGCCACGGTGTCCGATCCAATGACGGAAATGGCGAACGGGAAATTGCTGGCACCGAAGACAACCACGGGCCCGACCGGACGATGCATCAGGCGAATGTCCGGTTTGGGGGCAGGCTTGCGGTCGGGGATGGCGGTGTCGATCCGGGCATCCACCCACGAACCTTCGCGCAACATGGCGGCGAACATGCGGGCTCCGTTGCAAGCACGAACCAGTTCACCGGGAAGCCGGGGACGCCCCAGGCCGGTCTCCTGGTCCGCGAGTTCGATCAATTCCTCCGCAACGGCTTCGGCCCCGGCGGCGATGCGCTCCAGGAACAAAGCGCGCGTCTCCACAGAAGTGCTCCGGAAGGGCCGGAACGCGGCGGCGGCGGCCCGCAAAGCGGCATCGACCTGCTGAAGAGTGGCTTCGTGAAATTCACCGGGAAGAATCTCCCCGGTGCGGGCGTTGTGGCTTTGGAAGGCAGGGCTCATGGAAGGTCTTGGGTGGGTGTTGGTCATTCTCCGGCAAGCAGACTCTGCGCGGCTTCGCGCACGCGGCTCAAATAGCGTTCGTTCACCGGCGTCAACATTGCCGGCATCGGCCCCATCTCCGCGATTCCGGCGAACGTCAGGGCCTCATGCAACACAGATACCGGGGACTGCTTGCGGCGCAACTCCTCCAGAGGACGGAAAATGCCCCGGATCTCTTCCGCTTCACCCCATTCGCCGCGTTGCATGGCCTCCAGCAAACATTGCGAGAGCCGTGCGGCAACGCAAGCGCAGCCCGAGGCAAAGGTGCCGACCCCGAATTCGCGGACGTGGGGAATCGTCACCTGCTCCCCGAGTCCCGAGACGACCGAGCGGGGATCAACGGTATCGACCAGTTCCCGGAGGAGCGGATCGTTGGCTGGATCCTCCCGGCTAACTTGGTAGAGAATGAAGGAGACTTGCCCCGCAGCTACGAGACGGCGGAGGATCGGAGGAGTGAGCACGCAGGAATCGTTGACCGAGAGGACGACGGGACGTCCCAACGAATCGGTGATTTCGCCAACCGCGCGTTCAAAGCCGGTGGCGGTGACGGCCTCGGGATCGGCCGGAGGCAAGATCTGAACGGTGGGGAACGGGGTGCCGCGAAGGACTTCCAACTGCTCCATCATGAGGCCATGGGAGGGGCCGATGGCAGGGATCACCGTGGTTTCGGGGCCGGCAATCTCTGCCAACATGCCGAGCAGGGGTGCATACTCGCTGGGGCGAAGATGCTGCACGAGTGCGTTGGTTCCGTAGAGAAGAATGCGGATGCCCCCGGCTTCCAGGGAGCGGACGAGGCGGCGGTTCTGTTCGGTGCTCAATTGCCGATCCGGCGTCCTTGCCAGGGGAGGAAGCGCGATAACGGATCGGGTGAGAATTTCAGAGTGAACCGGGGCGGCGTTCATGAAAAGAGAAAAGAAGGATGGAGCCAATCTGGATGATTGGACGGTCCTTGCTCAGCTTCACAACAACACGAACCGCGGCAAACTGCAATCCCCGAACGGAAGCGAGTGATCGCGCCGGATGGAGGCCGCCCGGTTCAAGCTCTTGCTGCCGCGGCTTGAGAAATTGGGGTTGGCGTAGGATGGTGCGAGATCTCATGGAGCGCAAAACCCTCGCCCGTCCCGCCCTGATGCACGTGATCCGACTGGCCTTCGTGCTGGTCTCCATGTCGTTGGGGGCATCGATTTCTGTAGGCTACGGAAACGCCTGGGCCACCGGATCCTTGTGGGGAGCGTTCCTGGCGGCGCTCTTCGTGGGAATCGAGCTAGGCCTGCGCGACCTCACCTTTCGCCGTTTTTCCCACGCAACAGTGGGGCTTCTGGTGGGACTGACAGGGGCGTGGCTGGTCTCGGGCATCGGTTTCTTCCGAACCAAGGGCCTGCAGGAATTCCAAGAGGCGCGCTCCACGTTCGAACTGATCATCTACCTGGGCCTCGGTTTTCTCGGAATGATGCTGGCGTTGCGGGCGAACCGTGAGGAATTTTCCCTGCTGATCCCCTACGTGCGATTCCGTCAGGACGGCATCCGGGACCAGCCTTCGGTGATCGGGGTGGATGTGCTGGTCGATGGTCGCCTGCCCAAAGTCTGTGCCAGCGGATTTCTGGGTGGAACCTTTCACGTGCCGCGGGAGGTCATCGAGGAACTTCAGGAGCAGGCCGAATCGGAAAACGGGTTGGTGGCGGAACGCGGGCGGCGCGGCTTGGAATGCCTGGAGCAGATGCGCCAATCCCAGCGCACGGAACTAGTGATTCAGGAACCGATCGGCCCTGCGGAACAACCGGCGGAAATGAAGTTGATCACGCTCGCCCGGGGAATCGGGGCCCGGATGGTGACGATCGATGCCAACCTGCAACGGACTGCCCGGCTTCAGGGGGTCATGGCCCTCAACCTGGAAGAGTTGGCCATCGCTTTGCGCCCCATGCTGATGGCGGGCGACGAGCTGAACATCACGCTGACCAAGGAGGGCAAGGATGCGGACCAAGCGGTCGGGTTTCTGGCGGACGGCACCATGATCGTGGTCAACGAGGCTCGAAAGAAGATGGGAACAAGCCAGGACGTGGTGGTGATCGGCTTCACCAAGACCAGCGCGGGGCGATTGGTCTTTGCGGAACTCAAGGACAGTCCGCGCGCCAAATCCCTTGAACTTCCCGGCAACAACGGTTGAAACCCGGGCCGGTCGGCAGGAGGGTCGCTCGCAAACGCCCATGAAATTTGCCTTCTGCAACGAAATGTTTGGGGACCGGCCCTTCGCGGACGCTTTCCTGGCAGCCCGTGACTTGGGCTACACCGGGATCGAGATCGCCCCATTCACCCTGGCCAAGGACGCTGACTCGGTGAGCGCCGGACAACGACAATCCGTCAAAAACCTGGCCGCCGATCTCGGGATGGAGATCATCGGGCTGCACTGGCTGCTGGCGAAAACCGAGGGCTACTACCTCACCACGCCGGATGCCGCCGTGCGCCACCGCACCGGTGATTACCTCGCGGCCCTGACCCGACTCTGCGCCGATCTGGGCGGAACCTTGATGGTGCTGGGCTCTCCGGTGCAACGGAACCTGCTCCCGGGCGTGACCCACGAACAGGCCATGGAATTCGCTGCGGACACGATCCGGCGAACCGTGCCGGTTCTGGAAGAACACGGCATCACCCTGGCCCTGGAACCGCTCGGTCCCAAGGAGGGAAATTTCCTCAACACCGCCGCGCTCGGGATTGAGTTGGCCCAGAGGATCGATTCCCCGCAAGTCCGCCTGCATCTGGACATCAAGGCGATGTCGACCGAAGCGATCCCGATCCCTGATGTCATCCGCCAGAGCGCAGCTTGGGTGGCTCATTTTCATGCAAATGACCCGAACCTGCTTGGCCCCGGGATGGGCGAGGTCGACTGCGCCCCGATCTTCGAGGCCTTGCGGGAGATCGAGTATCAAGGCTGGGTCAGCGTGGAAGTCTTCGACTACTCGCCCGGCCCGGAACGGATCCTGGAGGAGAGCATGAACTGCATGCGGCGTTGTTGCTTGCAAGAACCGACCTCATGAAATCGTTTTGTAGTCCAGTGAAACACTTCCTGCCCTTCCTCGCGGCGTCGCTGGCTTGCCCAGCACTGGCCGCCAACTGGCCCGATTTCCGGGGACCGAACCTGGACGGCCACGCTCCCTCCGGCTCCAAACTTCCGGTGACCTGGAGCGAGAGCGACCACGTGGCCTGGAAAACGGCCATCCCAGGAAAAGGCTGGTCCACCCCGGTGATTTGGCAGGACCAAATCTGGCTGACCACCGCCACCGAGGACGGCAAAGAACAGTCCGTCCTCTGTCTGGACCGACTCTCCGGCAAGATTCTCCATCAACAACTGCTCTTCAAAAACGCCGCGCCCGCGCCCTTGGGGAATGACCGAAACACCTACGCATCCCCCTCGCCGGTGATCGAGGAGGGACGCGTCTACCTCCACTTTGGCAGTTATGGCACCGCCTGTCTCGACACGAAAACCTTCGCCACGATCTGGACCCGCCGTGATCTTCCCTGCGATCACTATCGTGGCCCCGCCTCCTCACCGGTGCTGCACGGCAATCTCTTGATTCTCACCTTCGACGGTGCCGATCGCCAGTATCTGGAGGCGCTCGACCGTGCCTCCGGCAAGACCGTTTGGCATCGCCAACGGGGCACGAACTACGGGGATCTCACCCCGGATGGAACCCCGGAACGGGACGGCGACATGCGCAAAGCCTTCAACACCCCGGTCTTTCTCAAGGGCGATGGTTTTTCCTGGATGATCAGTCCAGGGGCCAAGGCCGCCTGGGCTTACGATCCCCTCACCGGAAACGAAATCTGGAGCGTGCATTGGAAAGAGCATTCCTCCGCTTCGCGAACCCTGTTCGACAAGGACCGGATCTACCTGAACACGGGCTACGGGAAGTCGGAGCTCTGGGCTCTGCGACTGGACCCGCAAGCCAAAGGAGAACTGGCGCCCTCGCACGTCGTCTGGAAAAACACGAAGCGGATGCCGAACCGGTGTTCCCCGGTTCTCATTGGCGAGCATCTCTACGCGCTCTCGGACCAGGGCGTCCTCTCCTGTCTCAACCGCACCACCGGCGAAGAGATCTGGGCGGAACGAATCTCCGAGATGCCGTTCTCCGCCTCGCTGCTGGCCGCGGGCGACTTGGTTTATCTCTTCGACGAGGGCGGCAAAGGAGTCGTGGTCCGGGATGGAACCACCTTCCAGAAGATCGCCACCAACCAGCTCGACGCAGGCATGTTCGCCAGCCCGGCCACGGATGGAGAATCGCTCATCGTCCGGACCACGACGCACCTCTATCGGCTCGCCGAATAGCACCGGCGCAAATCGAGCCCCCTCGTGGCGGAATCGCCCACGCATTCCGCAAACCAACCAGAAAAGTGATCTATCGATCCAGCCTTGCTGGCATGAGCAGAATGCAACGAAGTCAAACAGTTCGCTCCTCCGAACCCTACTCCATCAATCGCCGAGGAATGGACGCCAAAGCCGGTCGATCTCGTCCCGAATCGCCCTCCGATCCACCGCCACTTCAGGCGTCAGTTCCGCCTCCCGAACCCAAAAGCATTCGCGCTCTCCGTCCGCTCTGGCGGGACCTCATCCGCCAAACCATGACTGTCTTCCATCAAGCCGGATTCCTCTTCACCGTATTGACCGGCCTTGCCGTCGCTACGGAACCATCGGTGGCCAGCTACGCCTCGATCCAGGCGGCGCTCGACGCGAATCCCGGCCGAATGGTGTTGTTGCCGTCCGGAGATTACCCGATCACCGAGAAGCTCCAGATCCGTGGCAACCGGTCCGGCTTGGTTGGCTTCGGCCGGATCATCCAGAAGAATCCGGAACAGCCCATCATCGAGATCGAAAATGCCGAAGGCGTGGAGATTCGCGACGTCACCTTGACCCGGCCGGAAGAAGCGATGGAGACCGGCAAGGAAGGGATCATCGCGATCAAGTGTCGCGACCTGGTGATCGAGAACGTCCGGGTCATCGACAACCACACACGATCCGGCGCGATCGTGGTGCGGGAGGGTGTCGGCGCCCGGATCAGTCGTTGTCTGGTGCGCAATTATATGAGGGTCTCCGTGGAAGACCGCACGGCCAGCCCGGACTGGGGCTATGCGTTTCAGTGTACAGATGGGACCGGCATCAGTGTCTCTTATTCCAGTGGCACGCTTCTTGAGGGAAACAAGGTGATCGAAGCCCGGCTCGTTCCGACTCCGGCGCTTCAGCAGGAGCACAAGCTCGGGCTGTATGTGAAGCGCAATCCGGTAAAGGGCAAGATCATCAGCCAGCAAGCTTGGGACGCGGGTTCCACCGACAACTGGCAGCAGGGTTCCGGGATCATCGTGACCGCGCCAGAGGTCAGTCATCTCACGCGCATCATTGGCAATCACATTGAGAACGCCGCCCAAGGCATCGATCTACATAGCGATCAGGTCATTGTCGCCAACAACATCATTACGAATTCCTTCATGGGAATGAAAGCGATGCACGGCTCACGCAATGTGTTGATCACCGGAAATCAGTTCAATCGCAACTCCCTCTGGGCCATTGGCCTCATGCCCGGGGCCGCCGCCCATGCCACGAACACCGATGGGGGATCGATCATCGCGAACAATATCATCTCCGATTTCGGTCACGGCGATGCCCATTGGATCTGGGGCGATGAGCGTTCGCCGTTCAAGTTCGATACCGGACAGCAGGAAGACGATCCCCCGCTGGCGGATGTCCTGGTCCAAGGAAACGTCGTGCAATCGATCGATGCGCCGCGCTACCGCTACGCCGTCATCCTTCCGGACGGGCCCAAAGCGCCGCGCGGGATTCATTTCTCCAACAACCTCTTCCATCCAGGGACGAGTGGAGTGGCCAATCGGGAGCTACCGCCCTGAGCGTTCGGAGTTCACAAACGTCCAACGCCTAACGCCGAACCACACGCCCTGCGGGCCGTAGCGAACGACTGCGGGAGTGTTACAGCATCGCCGGCGCGCTCGATCTGGATGGCCTGGAACGGCAGCGCCAGGCGGTGGATTTCTAGAAAGATGCGGTGCCTCTCCTCCAACTCCGCGGAGAGGTCCGGGGCTTTGAGGACGACAGATTCATCAAGCAGGTTGACTGTTCAATGGTTACCTTGACGGAATGAGGAGGGTTGTCGGCTTACCTGCGGTGAGCGGCAGTTCGCGCCAACCGTCGTCCCGCAAGGTGCCGTCGGTGAGCGGGCCGGTTTTGCTGGTCGCGTAATCAGGGACGATCACGGTCAGCTTCACATTGGCCGGAGGAGCGAGGGTGATCTCCTGCACTCCGTCCTTGAGCTGCGATTTGAAATGGATCGGGCCGCGCACGGTGAAGAGGTCGGTCTCCAATCCCTGCAGATCGCCGAGTCGCGGTTGAAGCTTGAAGATGCCGTCGGGATGTTCGGCAGGCTCAAAGCGGAGCAGACGGTTTATCAGCACGGCGTTCGGGGTGTAGTCCTCGTCGTTGGGGTTCT
>QQNE01000119.1 GCA_003402735.1 Verrucomicrobiota bacterium | reverse complement strand
CTGCGCCGGAGCGGGGCGCATGTTTGATGAGACCGGGCGCGTGGTTGCGCCGTGCCGCGGTTACATCGATTGAGGGATGAACGCGCCGCCCATGGCTGCGGACCCTTCCCATGACTGGGGCCGATTCTGTGGCAGGGTGCTGAAGTTGTCGTCGTAAGGCTTCGGTGTGGTTTCGCAGCCGGTGACCGCGAAACCGATGACGGCAACCAAACTCAAGAGGAGGAGTCGAAGGCGATTCTTCATGGGAGCAAAGCGACTGATTGGATCTCGGCTAGTCTAACGGTCTTGTTCCGGGGAACGCAAGCGAAGATGAGGCGGGGCGACGCAATCAGGGGAGATCAGCGGATGCTGTCGAAGATGACTTTGTCACGCACCATGAGGGAAGCCCCGGGCATCACGGACCCGGGCATGATGTCCGCGACCGTCACTTGAGGTTCCACGGAGACGATGCGGAGCCGACCGATCCGGTTGTTGCCCCGGGTCACGAGCAACGAAGATTCTGGGGCCACGCCCTGTTCGGAACCGGCGTTGATGATGACGAAGCCCATCTCGCGGTTGATGGCGATGATGTCGGCCTGGAGACTCTGCAGTTTGACGCCGGAGCGCCGCTTGTCTTCGGCCTTGGCGAGTTCATCGATACGGCCCTGGGATTTGTCGACGGAGTTCTGGGCTTTGACGACTTGGGCCTCGATATTTTGAAGGTCTTTCTCCAGGCCTGCCTTGCGATCTTTGAGGGTCTGATATTCGGCGGTGATGGACGCTGGGGTTTTGCCCTCCATCTTCTTCTCGAGGATCTCGAGTTCTTCCATCTGGGCTTTCCGGCCTTCGTAGGTGGCAGTGAGCCTTTCCACTTCCGCCTTTTTGCGGCGCAGGTTGTCATCGAGCATCACCTTCTCGTCTTTCACCGCTTTGTGGGCGGTCTCGGCGTTCTGGAAAGCGGTGCGCGCCGTCTCTTTCTTCTGTTCGACTTCTTGGCGAGAAGAATTGATGACGTTGAACTCGCTGGTCAATTGATCGATGAACACTCGTTCAGTGGCGAGCTTTTTGTTGTTCATGATGGCCACGATCGCCGCTCCGATGAGGGCTGCCATGGCGATAGCCATTAGGTACTTGGGCATAGACGCGAAGAGAGAACGGTGGTTTGGAGGCGGAGTCGGGCTTCAGGGGAGGGCCACGTTGGCCTTCTTGGTGACGGTATCCCCAACCTGAACGGTCTGGCCGGGCAAAAGGGTCGCGGTGATGATGTCGGCCGTCGCTTGATTGCCTTCGACTTCGGTCACCAACAGTTTGCAGATCGGTTTTCCTTCGCGGGTGACATCGAGGGTCGCGGCCGGCACGAGGCCCTGCGCGTCCCCGGCGCCGATGATCACAAACCCCCAATCGTTGTAGGCGGACTTGACCTTGGTGTTGATGTCGCTCCAGATCGAGCCCGTTTTGCGGAACTTCGCCATGGCATCCATGCGCTCGATTTGGATCTCCGACTCCTGTTTGCGGGCGTTCGCCGAGGAGAGAGATTCTTCGGCCTTGGTCACGTTGTTCTGAAGCGTGGCGATTTCCTCGTTGGCGGCCGCGATTTTTTGACTGACGGCATCAATCTCCCCGAACAGCGTCTTGACCTCCTCGATCTTCGCGATCCGGGTGTCCGCCGTGGCGATGTTGTCTGTGAGGGATTGAATCATGAGTTCCTGCTCGGAAACGGCGATTTTCATGCTGGTGAGGTCGACCCCCATCAATTCAGCTTCCTGTTCCAAGTTCCGAGAATCGGTTTCCAGCTTGGCGAGTTCTTCCTTGGCCTTCTCCAAACTTTTCTTGCCTTCATCCACCTTGGCCTGCTGGAGGTTGCGGCTCTCGATGGTCTCCAGGAGCGTCCCTTTGTTCATGACCGACAGCGTGATGGAGCCGAGGGTCGGCAGAATGGCGACGAGCAGAATGACTTTCCAAGGGTCCATGAAACGGTGGGATGGGAACTATCGGATCAGAAAAGGGGCGAAGAGAAGGGTCATCCGGCTGAGGAGATGACCGTGCCAATTCACCGTAGACAATTCTTAGCCATCTTCCGTTTCAAACACAATGCCAAAAAGGATGCAATTGGCGTTCGAAATTTTTTTCGATGCAGGAAACGGTTGTTCAACTCCGATTTCGGGACCACAGTGCTGGAATCTGTCAGGGGCCATGGAGTGTCGGCCGGTGAATCCCGCCAGGTCCTGACGGAAGCAACGGCAGCTGTTCCGGCATTGCCGTGGTTCTCTGACAGACCTTTCTCCCTCATTTTTCCCCGGGCCTTCCGGGATCTGGCTGTTCCGCAAGTCCGGGTGAGGGATGGAGTTTCGCGGGATCCGGGCGCGCCAATGTTCGCAGGGTCTCCTCCGGGTTGAGCCGGTTCAGCGGGAACGGGGAGTAGCCCGATCCGATGTCCAGGTGGAAGCCCCGCCGGATCTCGAAGTGAAGGTGCGCGAAATACTGGCCGTTGGCCGTGCCCACGGTTCCCAAGGTTGCTCCGCGGGACACCACTTCCCCCGGCCTCACCGTGAATTCATTCAGATGGCCGTAGAAAGTTTGAAAAAAATCGCCATTCTCCTCCCGGTGCTGCAGCATGACCACCTTGCCCCAGCCGCCCCCGGCTTCCCCGGCAAAGATGACCAGGCCATCCCCGGCGGCATATACGGGGTCTCCGAGATCGGAATTCTGGCCGCCGATTCCGTTGAGATCGTCCGCGAGGTGATCGACCTCCCGGAACGGACGGGCATTGTAGGTCAGGGCCCCGGCCTCGCTACCGAGCGGAAAATCGAGCTGCGCCACCACCGGCGTCCGGGCCAAGTCCCAGGCCGAGACCAAGGCCAGGCCCCCCCGCAGCAGGGAGTGGGATTCGCGGGGTTTCCCGGCCAGAAGCAGTCCATGCCGCGCCGTCGGCCGCGTCGGCAACCCGGCAGGTTCGGGCCGGAGCAAAAGGGAACCACAGGCGATCAGGGCAACGCCGAGCAGCAGGAGGTTGATCCAGACCCGGAGACGGCGGCTCGGAATGCGGGCGGGGGAAACCATGAAGGATGGAATCTCCGGTCTCACATCACAATCAGGTGATTCTGTCTGATTGACGGAACCGGGGAGACCGCGATAGTTCGGTCAGGTGGAAGCAGCTCTCAACGAAAAAATCGACGCGTTCCTGCACCTGAAAGGCTTGCGGCGCACCGCGCAGCGCGATGTGATCATCGAGGCGGCGTTCGGCACCAAGGAGCATTTCACCGCGGACGAGCTCTGGGAGATGGCCAAAAGCATCGATCCGGCCACCTCCCGGGCCACCCTCTACCGCACCCTGAATCTTTTGGTGGAGAGCGGACTGCTCCGCGAGATCGATCTGGGCCGCGACCAGACCTGTTACGATCCGAATTTTGTCGAGCACCCGCACCACAATCACCTCATCTGCCTGAACTGTCGACGCGTGGTCGAGTTCGAGGATCCACACCTCGAGGTGTTGGGGGATTGCATCACCCGTCGGCTCGGATTCATTCCGTCCACCAAAGGGGTGCGGATCGAGGCCGACTGCGAGGAGTTCCGGACCACCGGAACCTGCAGCCGTCGGGAGTAGCCGGACCAAAACAAGCGCGGTGCGTCCCGGAGTTGTGTTTGCGCTTCATCGGTGTAGCGTCGCGCACCATGTGGAAAGGCCGGTTTGAGTGCGAGACATCCGATTTGGTAAGACGCCTGGGGGAGTCGATTTCCTTCGACTGGCGGCTCTATGCCCACGACATCCGGGGATCGATCGCTCATTCCCGCGCCCTCGTCCGGGCCGGCATCCTGAGCCAAGAGGAACAGGCCGCCATCGAATCCGGTTTGCTGGGGATCCGGGATGAGATCGCGCGGGGCGAGTTCCCCTTTTCCAGCGATCTGGAGGACATCCACATGAATATCGAGGCGGTTCTCACGGAACGGATTGGGGCTGCGGGAGCCAAACTGCACACCGCCCGAAGCCGCAATGACCAGGTGGCGCTGGACGTGCGCCTCTTCTGCCGCGAAGAGACGGAGGCCATTGAAGCGGCCATCCGCGCCCTGCAGACGGCCCTTGTCGGGGTGGCGCGGCGTCATCAGGAAACCATTCTTCCCGGTTACACGCATTTGCAGCGGGGACAGCCGGTGCTTTTTGCCCATCACCTGCTGGCCTATGTGGAAATGCTCGGCCGGGATGCCGGGCGGATTGCCGACTGCCGTCGCCGTCTCAACGTGCTCCCCTTGGGCTCCGGAGCCCTGGCGGGTTCCACCATCGTGGTCGATCGCGAGGCGGTGGCGGAGGAACTCGGTTTTGACTCGGTGAGCCACAATTCCATGGACGCGGTGAGCGACCGGGATTTTGTCGCCGAGCTGCTCTTTGCCCTGGGACTGCTGGGGGTTCATCTCTCGCGGATGGCAGAGGATTTGATTCTCTGGACGACGGCGGAATTCGGGTTCGTGACGTTGAGCGACGCCCATACCACCGGTTCCAGTCTGATGCCGCAGAAGAAGAATCCGGACGTGGCGGAACTGACGCGGGGGAAAACGGGAAGGCTCATCGGCAATCTCGTGAGCATCCTGACCATCCTCAAAGGATTGCCGCTGACTTACAACCGGGACCTGCAAGAGGACAAGGAGCCGCTCTTTGACTCCGTGGACACGATCAAACTGCTGCTCCCGGTCATCGCGGAAATGGTGGGGGCCATGGAAGTGAACGAGGCGCGCACCCGAGCTGCGGCGGGGGACCCCTTTCTCCTGGCGACGGACATTGCGGATTACCTGGTGCTCCGGGGGGTGCCTTTCCGGCAGGCGCATGAGGTGGTGGGCAAGCTGACCGCATTTTCGCTGCGGGAAGGGCGCGGATTTCCTGATCTGACCCTGGAAGAATTTCGGTCTTTCAGCGATGCGTTCGCAGCGGACGTCTTCCGCCTGTTCAATCTGCGAAATGCATTGGAAGCGCGTCGGGCGACCGGGGCCCCATCGCCGGGAGGCGTGGCGATGGAATTGGCTCGGTGGCAGGATCTTCTCGCACAGACATGATCGGGGGAGAGCCATTCCGGGTGGAAGATGGTGAGGGTTGGGAGCGGGTGGAAGAAGCCACCCTCTTTGACCACCGTTGGATTCGGGTGGAGCAGGCGACCTTCCGGACCCGCAACCGTTCCGGAGAGGTCACCTGGGTGGTCTCGAGGAGACCGGCCGGGGCGGTGGTGGCGCCGCAGCTTCCGGACGGGAGCTTCCTCATGATCCGCCAGGAACGATATCCGGTGCAGCGGGTGCTCTGGGAGTTTCCGGCGGGGTTGATCGATGATCCCCGGTTCCGCGAAGATTTCTCGGTGATCGAAGCGGCGGCCTTGCGGGAGCTGGAAGAAGAGACGGGGCACCGGCTCTTGCCGGAAGGGAGGCTGGTTTCTCTGGGACACTATTTCAGTTCCGTCGGCTTCACGGACGAACACTGCTATCTCTTTTTGGCCCAAGGGGTCGGGCCGACCGGAGAGGGCTTGCGGTTGGATGGAGGTGAGAACATCCTCGAAGTCCGGGCGTTCCCGGTGACGGAGATCCGGGAGATGATCCGGCGCAATGAGTTGGTAGATGCGAATTCTCTGGTCGTTTTCGCAAGACTTTGCGCTCTCGGTTTCATCGCGTAAATTAACCCCCCTCCGCACCCAGCCGTCCCTCAACCCAGCGCTCCCTCATCGTGTTCGTCCAAGGCCTCCTCAAGAAGATGTTTCATCTGCGCGAAAAAGCCGGCCAGCGTCGGCCCAAGGGCGCGGATGAGGGGTTTGATGCGGAAGAGAAGCCGTTCCTCGATCACCTCGAGGATCTCCGTCTGATGTTCGTGAAGATGCTCCTCACGGTCATCGTCACGATGACCGCGGCCGCGGTCTTCAATGTGCAGTTGGTGGAGCTCATCCAGCTGCCGGTGAAGTGGGCCGGCATCGGCAAACCCGACGCCATCTCCGCCATCTTCAATTTGAAACGGGGGGTGGTGGAGCCCCGGTTTCGGGCGGGTGAACTCGTGCTCATGCAGAGTGGATTGATCGCCAAGGTCGTCTCGGAGGATGTCGAGGTGGGCGTCACCAAGCTGCAACTTGCGGATGGCGTGGAGGCGACCGCCAAAACGGACATGATCCTGGGGACGATTCCGGCACCTTCGGGGGATGTGAAATCCGCAGACATGCGGAGGCTCTCGACGCGTCAGGTGCTCGTCATGGAGACTTTCACGCCCTCTGAAGGCCTCATGATTGTGATCAAGTTGGTTTTCTTCTCGGCGATTGTGGCGGCCCTCCCCCTGTTGCTCTGGTTCGCAGTGGAGTTCATTCTCCCGGGCCTGCGGCAGTCGGAGAAGCGGGCGGTCTTTCCGGCCCTGGCCGCCTCGTTTCTGCTCTTTCTTTTCGGCGCGTTTTTCGCGTTCCGGATCGGGTTGCCGTTCGCCTTGCGCTGGTTGGTGGAATGGAACGTGCAGCACGGTCTCTACGGGGGGTGGCGGGTCGGTTATTACATCGAATTCGTCACCCAGGTGGTGGTGGTCTTTGGGTTGACCTTCCAGCTGCCGGTGATCATTTTCGTCCTCATCTCCCTGGAGGTTCTCTCCTACGAGACCATGAAAAACTCTCGTTCCTACGCGATCATGATCATCCTCTTCGTGGCGGCGGTGCTGACTCCGCCGGACCCGATCACGCTGATCCTGCTCGGAGGCCCTCTGGTTTTGCTCTATGAGGTCTGCATCTGGATCGCTTGGTTCCAGGAGAAGGGGCGCCGTCGCCGGGCCGAGGCCGAGAAAAAACGGCGAGCCGAGGAACAGGCTCGGCGGCTCGAGGAGCTCGCTCGGTTGCCCGCGTCCGATCCGGATCAGGAACCGGGTTTGGAGCCCAGCCCGGATCTCGGGCCCGATTCACCCGAGGCGGTGGCAGATCATTCCCTGGTTCAGTCGGACACAGCGGGTCAGGGACTGCAGGACGATCCCTACCACGACTGGCACGGCCACGATTCCTACCATGATCCCCATCATGGGCACGGGCAGGGGCATGGATTTTATTACACGACCATCGACATCAATCACGCCACCTTCGAGGAATTGCAGCGGCTTCCGGGGATTGGGCCGAAACTGGCGCAGCGAATCATCGATTCCCGTCCGTTCTACAGTCAGGAAGAGTTGGAGTATCATGCCCAGTTGCCCCAAAGCGTGATCAAGCTGATCCTCGACCGGGTCTATTTCCACTAGGCGTCGCTAGTCCGGTTTGCCCGGGCGCGAGGATGGAACGGTTTTTGGGTTGCCAGTGGGAACGAATCCAGCTAGATAAGGCGGCTTGCGCGGAAGAGTCCGCCCCCGGAATGCCGGGTCCAACCTTTCAACAATGACGCTGTGAAAAAAGACAAAGAGCCGAAACCGAAATCTGCCAATCCAGTTGAGGCTGGGGTCGCCAAACCATCGCCGGAGCGCAGCGCGTTTGTTCAGGCCCAGCACCAGCGCTTGCTTGAGCTGCAGGATCACCTTTTGGATGCGATGGCTGGGGTGGCGCAGGACAACCTCCGGTCCCGGGCTGAAGGGAGTGAGGCCTCCGCCTTCGGCATGCATCAGGCGGATGCGGGGAGCGACGCCTATGATCGCGACTTTGCTTTGAACCTCCTCTCGCAGGAACAGGATGCCCTCTATGAAATCCAGGAGGCGCTCAAACGCGTTGAGGACGGAACCTATGGAGTTTGTGAGATGAGCGGGCAGCCGATTCCTGAGGCGCGACTTGAGGCGATCCCGTTTGCCCGCCTCACCGTGGAGTGCCAGGAGAAGCTGGAGCAACAGAACGGCTACGGCTCGCGGGGTTACGGGCGTCCGACCCGTTCCCTTTTCGGTCTCATGGATGGGAACGAAGAAGGAGAAGCGGTTGACAATGATTGAAACCCGATTAGTCTGACCATCCTCATGCCACGGGAGATCATCATTTTGGAATGCACGGAAGCGCGCGCGGAAGGTAAAACCGCCTCGCAATACGTGACCAAGCGGAACAAGAAGAGCCTCCGGACACCGGGGCGTTTGGAAAAGGTGAAGTTCAATCCTTTCCTGAACCGGAGAACCCTGCACCGCGAGAAGAAGTAACCTCTGTCCCGATCCCCGTCCCGTCATGGTCCCCAAGACACGTCAAAGACTTGCCAATCTGCGCCGCGCGAACAAGAAGATGCCGCGTCGGCGTCTCGATATTCCCGCCGCCAAGATCAGCGTCAAGCATCCCGAGTTCCTCAGCAAGTTTGTGACGGAAACCGGAAAGATTTATCCCCGCCGCGTCACGGGCATTTCCGCCAAGTTGCATCGCCGCATCACTCGTGAGATCAAGCGCGCCCGGTCCATCAACGTCATGCGTTGAGTTCCGGTTCCCCTGATCTCTTTGTTCCGGCGAGACCTTTCCCACCCCATTAGGCGGGAGCCATTCCGCTAGCCCCGCCCAATCCCTTCGTTCTGGGTCAGCCCCATCGTCCATGGAGGAGCTCACCGATACCCAAAACCAGCACGATTCGCGGAACATCGCGATCGATCGGGTCGGCGTCAAGAATCTCCGGTTCCCTGTCAAGGTCCGGGACAAGGCCCGCAGCGAGCAGCACACCGTCGCCACCGTCTCTCTCGCGGTCGATCTGCCCCACGAATACAAGGGCACCCACATGAGTCGGTTCGTGGAGGTCATCAACTCCCACGGTCCGGAACTCGACGTGCACACCATTCACGCGATCCCTCTGGAATTGTTGTCGCGGTTGAATGCCCGGCGTTCCCACGTGGAGTTCGTCTTTCCTTATTTCATGCGCAAGACCGCGCCAGTTACCGGCAAAGCGGGGCTTATCGATTACGAGGTTTCTTTTGAACTCGAGGCGGACGAAGAGCACGGAATCGACTTCGTCTTGGGCGTCAAGGTCCCGGTGACCACGCTTTGTCCATGTTCCAAGGCCATCAGTGATCGCGGAGCGCACAACCAAAGAGGCTTGGTCACGTATGCCGTTCGGTCTCGGAAGCCGATCTGGATCGAGGACCTCATCCGTCTCGTCGAGCGTTGCGGGAGTGCCGAGCTTTACAGCGTTCTGAAACGTCCCGACGAGAAAGCCGTCACCGAACAGGCTTACGACAACCCGGTCTTCGTCGAGGACCTGGTGCGCAACGTGGCGGCGCGTTCCGACCAGCAACCCAACATCACTTGGTACCGGGTCGAAGCCGAAAATTTCGAGTCGATCCACAACCATAACGCTTACGCGCGGATTGAAAAACGGACAGGGTGAGCTTTGGTCCGGAATGGACCGTCGCCACTTTGTTTTTGCCGCGACGCTGACCGCGGCGCTCCGAGGAATCGCCACGGCGGTGGGACGGTCACCGCGGATCGTTTTGCGATCGTCCTGGCAGACGGTCAACATCG
>QQNE01000118.1 GCA_003402735.1 Verrucomicrobiota bacterium | reverse complement strand
CGGACATTTTGGGACATCAATCCGAAAAATCCCCTGCACGGTAAGCTAAGTTCAACTGGGTTCGGACCGCTCGCTTTGAGCGTTCCTTATAATAAAATGAACCGTTTTTCAACAGGCTGCTAAACGATGGGGCCTGTTATCTCAGCCTCGACCGGACCCTGACCTTCCTCCTCGGAGTCAGTTACGCCAACGGTCGGCTCAATGTCCATCGTTTGGACGAAAACGGGGTTCCGGGCCGTGCGGTGGCCACGGTGGATCAGGGAAAAACGGAGGCCCACTGCGTCCTGACCACGCCGGACAACCGATTCCTCTACATTCCCTACGTGAAGGGAAACCTCGCGCTGCTGCAATACCGCTTCGATGCCACGACCGGAGCCGTGACCCCGCTGGAACCGCTGAATGCCCGGCCTCCGCAGGGAACTGGCCCGCGTCATCTCGTCTATCATCCCCGCCTTCCGATGCTCTATTTCACGAATGAACAGGGCATCGGCCTCTCCACCTATGAATGCCGCCCCGACGGCCAACTGATCCTGCGGCAGAACATCCCGGTGCTGCCTGAGGGGATGACGAACGAAGGACTGAGCGCCTCCGACCTGGAAATCACCCCTGACGGAAAATTCATCTTCGCGGGGTTGCGCGGACACACGCGGGACTTTGATCGCATCACCCGCTACCGGGTGGGAGAGGACGGGGAGGCCGAGTTGCTCGGACTGACTCCGGCGGACAAAATTCCCTGGGGGTTGGCCCTCTCTCCGGACGGCGAGTATCTGCTCGTCTCGGCCACTACCGGAGCCACCCTGACCGCTTACCGCATCACCGCCGAAGGGGACCTGAAAAAAGCAGCCAGCTTGGCCTGGGATGCGGAGATCTCCGACCTCATCACCCGGAAACAACCCTGACCTTCCGGCGAACCCAGGTCTGGTGACCGGCCCTCTCACGACATCCACTTGCATCGCCCCCATTTCTTCGTAAGGGAGAGGGCTCTCTCAACTCATTCATCCATTCCAGTCCCATGGCAGTCGACGTCAAACAAATCGGAGATCGCGTGGCCACGGAGAGCGCGGTCCTGGAAGCCATCCGCAACGAAGCCCGCAAAGTCATCGTCGGTCAATCGGAACTGATTGACCGCCTGATCATGGCCTTGCTCTGCAACCAGCATGTTCTCATCGAGGGCGTCCCGGGGCTCGCCAAAACGCTCTCGGTGACCACCCTGGCCAAAATGATCCAGGCCAGCTTCAGCCGGATTCAGTTCACTCCCGATCTTCTGCCCGCCGACGTTCTCGGCACTCTCATCTACAACCCCAAGTCCGGCGACTTCTCCATCCGCAAGGGGCCCGTCTTCGCCAACATCGTTCTCGCGGATGAAATCAACCGCGCTCCTGCCAAGGTCCAGAGCGCGTTGCTCGAAGCGATGCAAGAACGCCAAGTCACCATCGGCGACGAAACCTTCCAGCTCGATGATCCCTTCCTTGTGCTCGCCACCCAAAACCCGGTGGAACAGGAGGGCACCTATCCCCTGCCCGAAGCCCAGGTCGACCGCTTCATGATGAAATTGAAAGTGGCCTATCCCACCAAGGCCCAGGAAAAGGAGATCCTCAAACGCATGGCCCGCTCCAGGCCCAACACTGAGGTCAAGGCCATCATCCAGCCCACCGACATCCTCCGCCTCCGGCAGTTGGCCGATGAAATCTACATGGACGAGAAGATCGAGGATTACATCGTCGATCTGATTGAGGCGACCCGTCATCCGGATGCCTACAAACTCCCCATAAAACAGCTGATCCGCTACGGCGCCTCCCCGCGCGCCACCATTTTCCTCACCATGGCCGCCAAGGCCAACGCTCTCCTCGAGGGCCGCGGCTATGTCACCCCGCAGGATGTCAAGACCATCGCCCCGGATGTTCTCCGCCACCGCGTGATCCTCACCTACGAGGCCGAGGCGGAAGAGAAGACTTCCGAGGATATCATCTCCCAAATCCTCGCCACGGTGGACGTCCCTTGACCTGATCCCATGATCCCCGAGGAACTGGCCAGGAAAATCCGTTACATCCAGATTCACTCCAGCAAGACCGTCAACGACGTCCTCGCCGGAGAATATCACAGTCTCTTCAAGGGCCAGGGGATGGAATTCGAGGAGGTTCGGCCCTATCAACCAGGCGACGACGTTCGCGCCATCGACTGGAACGTCACCGCACGCACCGGGGAACCCTTCATCAAACGCTACCGTGAGGAACGAGAGCTAAGCGTCATCTTCCTCGTCGATCTCTCCGCCTCCGGTGACTTCGGAAGCAGCCGCAAACTCAAGAACGAGGTCGCCGCCGAGATCTGCGCCCTGCTCGCCTTCTCCGCCATCAAGAACAATGACAAGGCCGGGCTCATCATCTTCACCGGCGAAATCGAGCTCTTCGTCCCACCCGCCAAAGGCACCTCCCACGTCCTTCGCCTCATCCGCGATCTCCTGGAATTCAAGCCGCGCCAAGCCAAGACCAATATCCGCCAGGCCATCGAATTCCTCGGCCGCATCACCTCCAAGCGCTCCGTCGTTTTTGTCGTCTCCGATTTCCTCGAGACCGGCTTTGCCCAACCCCTCCGCGCCATCGGAGCCAAACACGACGTCGTCGCCATCTCCATCACGGATCCCCTGGAAGTGCGCATGCCCGATGTCGGCCTCGTGGAACTGGAAGACGCGGAAACCGGCGAATGGATCCAGATCGACACCAGTTCCCAAGCCTTCCGCACCCGCTATGAAGGACTTGGCGAAGCCCGGCGCAAGGAACTGCGCGATCTCTTCCGTTCCATGGACATCGACCAGCTCGAAATCGTCACCAACCGCGACCACGTCCGCGACCTCGTGACCTTTTTCCGCACCCGCGAACGGCGAAAATCCCGCTGAGCCCCCCCCGCATCGAGCCCGAATGGGTCACGGAGAGCCGCCGATCCAGCCCCGGAGACTGCGCAACCTCAACCAGCCCGCGGGGTTTCCCGACCTGCGTGCTTTTGGCTGAAAGCGCCCGACCCAACCCCCGCCGTTCATGTCAACCCGCATCAAAGGGCTCATCGCCCTGTTCCTCACGATTTCCGCCGCGTTTCTGTCGGCGCAGGATGCCCCTGCCGAAGGCAAGCTGTCGGCTTCGCCCAAAGCGAAACGCCCTCCCGCCGTTCCGGCCCCACGCTTCCTCGCTCCAACCACAGCCCATCTCCTCTCGGCGGACGCCACCCTGCACCGCGATTTTCCGGACACCTGCCTCGACCCGGCCGGACAGAGTTGGACCCTGAGCGTCGAACACGATGGCATGGCGGACACCCTCTGCCTCTTGCGGGGTGACGGAACGGCTCTGACAACGGTGGCCCGGCTCTCCCAACCCGGCGTAATCCATCAACCCGCCATCGCCGCTGACGGGAACGATGGCGTCTGGAGCTTCTGGGGCCAGGTCGACGCCCAGAACGTGATGACGCTGCGCGCCCGACGCCATTTCAAGGGCGGCAACGGAGAGGAGATCACGCTCGCCGCATCCGAGGACGCCGGAAACAGTTTTGCCGACGCCGCTACGGATTCCTCCGGCCGCGTCTGGGTCGTTTGGCAGGAGATCCGGCCCGGGACTTCGCGGATCCGGTTGCGGCATTGGACGGACGAAGCGGGATGGTCGGACCCAATCGATGTCTCGGAGAATGCGCCAGGAGGGCACTGGGAACCGCGACTCGCCTTCACGGATGCGGCGGGAGCCTGGGTCGTTTCCGACTGCTCCGCGGGGAGTGAATTCAATCTCCGCCTTGCCCGGGTCGCCCTCGATGGCAAGGTGAAGGGTCGCGAACTCCTGGCCTCGCCGGGCTACGAAGCGCGGGCAGCGATCGCTGCGGATGGCAAAGGCGGCCTGTGGATCGCGGCGGAACGCGGGCGCCGCCAGTGGGGACTGGACTCCCGGGGACACGAAAACGAGATCGGTTTCAACGCAGGGAAACGGCTCCTGCTCGGACGCTATGATCCCGCCCGGGAAACCTTCACCGAGGTCCCCGTGCCCGCCAACGGACGTCCCACCCCGGCTCCAGACCCGAGCCCGGGCTTTGCGGTGAATGTTCCCTCCCTGGCAGTGACCCCGGATGGCAAAATCTGGGTCGGTTACCGCTATTTCTCGAACCTATTCTGGCGGGTCGCCCTCACCGGTTACAACCCCGCCACCGGAACCTGGCTGGAGCCGGCCGCCCTGCCTGACAGCACCATGGGCCAGGACCGGCACCAGGAACTGACCGTCGGTCCGGATGGATCCCTCTGGATGACCTGGCCAACCGACCGCCGGACCACGAAGGCACCAGGGATCGCCCAGGTCCATCTCGCGCGGATCGACTTGAAGGCCTCCTGGCCGCCGATGCCTGCCGAGCCGCAACCCGTCGTTGCCCGGGCGGCAGAACCCGAACCCTACCTGAACGAGCCGACCCCGCCACGGCCCCTGACCGAACACCACACCTGGACCGTCGGCGGCAAAACCTATCACCTCGTCTGGGGCGACCTGCACCGTCACACCGACATCTCGAACTGCCGCACCGGCTTCGACGGGTGCATCCTCGAGGCCTATCGCTACGCCTATGACCTGGCGGGTCTCGATTTTCTCGGCACCTCCGATCACACGGACATCGCCAAGGTCTACACGCCCTACGAATGGTGGCAGACGCAACGGCAGGCGGATGTCTTCCACGCGCCGGGGTCCTTCGCCTCGCTTTACGCCTACGAACGCGAACAGGTCTTCCCCTGGGGACACCGCAACATCGTCTTCGCAAAGCGCGGCGGCCCCATCGTTTACATCAACCGGGCCACCTACCGCAATTCCCCTTGGCAGGCCAACCTCCCGGTGCAGGCGGGCCTGGATCCGATCCTGCCGTCCGAACTGTGGGATGTCCTCAAACGTCACGGTCAACCCGTCGCGATCATCAGCCACACCGGTGCCACCGGCATGGGAACGGACTGGACAAAATACGAAAACGGGATCGACAACACCCACGAAAACACGGTGGAAATCTATCAGGGTGCGCGGGTCAGTTACGAGGGGCTCGGAGCGCCCCAACCGACGGTCGGGTTGAGAAAGAACGAGCCTTACACGCCATCAAACCGCAACGGAAAGGAATCCCCCCAGCCGCCCGCCCCCATCACCGATTTCGAGGCTGCTTTGCCAGGGCCCAAACGTCAGGCCCTCAACCATGGCGTCTATCAGAAAGCCCTATCCGTGGGGCACAAACTGGGTGTGTTCGCCTCCAGCGACCACCTATCCACCCACACTTCGTTCGGCGGAGTGTATGTGGAGAAATTCACCCGTGAGGGCATCATCGAGGGATTCAAGGCGCGCCGCACCCTGGCGGCCACGGACAAGATTTTTGTCGAACTGCGCTGCGGCGAACAACTCATGGGTGAGATCTTCGAAACCGACGAAAACCCAGTGTTGCACTATCGCATTCTTGGCACCGCCCCATTGAAGCGTATCACCATTGTTCGCAACGAGTCCGACCTGACCTCGGTTGAGCTCGGGACGAAAGAAGTGGAGGGAGAGTGGGCCGACCCAACCCCACTCCCCGGAGAAAATCGCTACTACCTGCGGATCGAACAAACCGACGGCAACATGGCTTGGTCATCCCCGCTCTGGGTTACCAAACGATGAATCCGCCGAGTCTCCGGAATCACGCGGCCACCAGAGGAACTCCGTAAGGCAAATCCTCTGGCAGCGGAACAAATTCGCGAATCTTCCCCCAGAGATCACTGTAATCCCGGTTGAGATCACCCGAGAGGCAATCGGTGATTTCAGCCCCGGCCTCTGGATAACGCATGATGACATCCTTGAAAGAGAATTCCGGATTGTAGAAAGCATAGACGAGCTTTCTCATGTTCTCCACTCCCTCGCGAACCTGCTGGCTGTAATGGGCAAAACGAGCTGGGGACAGATCTCCTGACAGCAATCCCTTGTGGACCTCTTCGCCCGCCAGGACACCGCTCTTCAACGCCAGCATCACTCCGCTGCTGAAGACCGGGTCCAGGAACGCGAAGGCATCCCCCACCAACAAGAGACCGGGCGCCGCCACATAACGGGAGTGGCGACTGTATTCACTGGTGATCCAGAACTCTCCGGTGCACTCCCCGGTGGCGAGGTGGTCCCTGATCCACTGGTTCTCCTCGACCTCGCGCTCGAACATCTCCTTGGGGCTGCGCACGCCGCCCCGGCTGAGATATTTCCCTTCCGCCACCACGCCCACGCTGACCATGTCGTTGTGTTGGGGTATATGCCAGAACCAGCCCTTGTCGGGAACAAACGCGACGGTGGTCGCGCCCTCATCGATGTCCGGCTCGCGCTTGGAGCCCTTATAATAAGTCCATACGGCCACTTTGTTCAGATAGGGATCACCCACCCGCCATCCGCGCCGATTGGAAGCCATCGCTTCCTTGCCGGTGCAATCCAGGGTGATCGGAGCCCGGAGTTCGTAGGTGACGCCGTCCTTGCCGGTGCACTCCACCCCAATGACCCGCTCCCCATCCATGAGAAGCCGGTTCACCGTGGTCTCCTCACGCACCTCCGCCCCCTTTTCCCGGGCGTTTTCCATCATCATCTGATCAAACTCGGAGCGCAAAACCTGCCAGGTCTGGGCCACCGTGTCCCGGTCATAACGGTTGAAGAAATAAAAGGGCTGGGAACGCTTCCCATCCGGCTGAACAAAAGAAACGCTGTATTTCTTCGTGAAATGTGAGCCCTTCATCTTCTCAATCATCCCGATCCGCTGCAACGGATGAAAGGTGAACGGGATGAGGGATTCTCCAATGTGATAGCGAGGGAACTTCTCGCGCTCCAAGACCACCACCCGGTGGCCGTATTCTGCGAGGACGGCGGCGGCGCTCGAGCCCGCAGGTCCCGCGCCAATCAGGATCACGTCGTAATCATTCTGCATCGTATCGAATCCGCTGAGTTTAAGATAGAACTTCCTTTGTTACGCCTTGCGCACCGTGCCTGGGTTCGTTTTCGGGAGTGAATTTTCGCATCACCCAATCGAACACCGGAGAGGCCATCAAGGTGGTCACGATGGCCATGATGACCAACGCCGCGAAGAGCTCCGGCGTGATGATCCCACGCTGCAGCCCGATGTTGATGATGATCAACTCCATCAACCCGCGGGCATTCATGAGCGTGCCGATCCCCATGGCCTCCGTTTGGCTCAAACCGGTGGCTCGCGCGGCCAGCCAGCAAGCCCCGCCCTTGCCGGCGACAGCTCCCAACAGGATCAGGGCGGCCGCGCCCCAAAGCTCCCAGGTATTGAGCAGACCAATCCGCGTGTTCAACCCGGAATAGGTGAAAAAGAACGGCAACAAAACGGCCACCGTGAACGGCTGGATCTTCTCCACCAAATCCCGGACCACGACTCCTCGCGGCATCGCCGCACCCATCGCGAAGGCTCCAAACACCGCGTGCAACCCGATCAAATCCGTAAACCACGCTCCAGCCGCCATCAAAATCAAGAACCCGCTGAACTCCGCATCGGACACGCTTCCCCGCTCCGCCGCCCCTCGCGCCCAAATCGCCACCAGAGGTTTGATGATGAGGAAGACCACCGCCACGTAACCCACGCCGCCCCCAATGCTGACAAACGCATGGCTGTAATCGCCGTCGAACCCCGCCAGAACCAGCGCCAGCAAACACCAGGCCGCGACATCGTCCAGCGCGCCCGCCCCCAGTGAAACGGTTCCCATCGTGGTGCCAGTCAGCTTCTTGTGAACCAGAATCCTGGCCAGCATTGGGAACGCTGTGATGCACATGGAGGCCCCGAGAAAAACGCAGGCCTGCGACACCGTGGTCCGCTCACTGAAGAAGGGTGCCCGACCAAAAAACCACCACGCGAGCGTCGCTCCCAGGACAAACGGGGCCACCATTCCGGCAGCGGAGACGACGGCCGCCGTGTGCATCCGCCGCCCCACGATGTCCATGCGAAACTCCAGGCCCACCACGAACATGTAGGTGGCCAGTCCCAGCTGCGCGATCGGATACAACACCTTCATCCCGTCCGCGGGAAAAAGCTGCTGCGAGAGCCCCGGAAACAGGTGCCCCAACAACGACGGACCCAACAAGACCCCGGTGATCATCTCCGCCACCACCTGCGGCTGGCCAATCCAGCGCGCGACGACTCCCACCAATCGGCACGAGGTCAGGATCAGGACGACCTGAAAAAAAAGTTGGACCGCAAGCTGATGACCCGTCACAGGTTCAATGTATAGCCGGGCTGCGGTCATAGCGAAAATCGCATCTTGTTATCGGATCTATGCCGGCTCGTGATCAAACTTGTGCGGCTCGCCGATCGGCACCATGATCCGGTTCTCATGAATCCGTTCCCGGCCTCTCCGCTTCAGCGCGCAAAGTCCGACCCCAAGCTCGGCGGACCACTCGCCCTCTTCGCGTTGTTTCTCGTCCAACCGGCTCTGACGGGGCCGCTCGCCCACGGCGCGGAACCGGCGCTGCGCCATCCCATCTCCTTCGACACCGCAGCAGCCGACGCGATCCTGTCCGGGCTGAGCGTTTTCCCGCCGGACAATCCGTGGAACACCCCGGTTGATGACTGGCCGGTGGCGGCGAACTCGCAGGCGATGATCGAGGCGATCGGGGCAGACAAGCCCTTGCGTTGCAACACCGACATGGGCTTCATGCTCGTCCCCCCGGACCAGGCCAAGGTTCCGGTGACCGTGTCCCCATACGCGGACGAGTCGGATCCGGGTCCCTACCCGGTTCCGGAGAATGCGGTGATCGAGGGCTGGCCCGCGGCCTTCACCCGGGCGTCTGGCCCCGAAAAGAGACTCACCCTGGAAGATGTCCAACGAGGCAAACCGAGCCTGGATGCGGACCGACACGGGATCATCGTGGATCCGGTGAACCGCAAACTTTACGAATTTTATCGTCTGACCCGCACCGATTCCGGCTGGATCGCGGCCCAAGCCTCCATCTTTGACCTCGCTTCCAATCGGTTGCGCCCCGACGGATGGACCAGTTCAGATGCCGCCGGTCTCCCGATCTTCCCGGCCGTGGTGCGCCACGACGAATTGGTCCGGGGCGAGATTCGTCACGCCCTGCGCGTCACCTTTTCCCGAACCCGACGCGCCTTCGTCCACCCGGCAACCCACTTCGCCAGTCGCCTCACCGATGAACATCTGCCGCGCATGGGCGAACGCCTCCGCCTTCGGCAGGACTTTGACGTCTCCAAGTTCTCGAGAGAGGTCCGGATTCTCCTCGTCGCCCTGCAAAAATATGGCATGATGGTGGCCGACAACGGCATCGATTGGGCGGTCTCGATGACGCCGGACGAGCGAATTCCCGTGATCCATGAGGAACTGAGAAAGGTCAGGGGCTCCGATTTCGAGGTGGTGACGGCTCCCGCCGATCGGCTGCCTCCCCGCTGAAAAGATCATGAACCCGCTCCGATGACCGTCAGGGCCGGCTGTCGTCACGCTCCCAATCGTAAGCCAGAAAGCGGATGCGGGCTG
>QQNE01000117.1 GCA_003402735.1 Verrucomicrobiota bacterium | reverse complement strand
CGCTATCTCGACAAGAGCTTCGGCTTCGAGACCGCGTTCGATGCGGCCGTCCAGGCCGTGAGCTGCGCCTACGTGGAGGCCACCGGCGCGGTGAACGGTGTCGGACTCGTGAAACTGATGGGCCGCGATTCCGGCTTCATCGCCTGCTACGCCGCGCTGGCCGGGAGCAACGTCGATTTCGTGCTCATCCCGGAGGTCTCCTTTGAACTGGAGGGCAAGGGCGGCCTGCTCGAATCTCTGCGAAATCGGCTCCGGAAACGCGGCCACGCCGTCATCGTGGTCGCCGAAGGCGCCGGCCAGCACCTCATGCAGGGCCACGATGCCACCGACGCCAGCGGAAACAAACGCTACGGAGACATCGGCCAATTCCTCAAGGAACGCATCCAGGCCTTCTTCAAAAAGCGGCGCTCCGAGGTGAACCTCAAATACATCGATCCCAGCTACATCGTGCGCAGTGTCCCCGCAAACGCCCAGGACAACGTCTACTGCTCCCGCCTCGCCCAGGCCGCCGTCCACTCCGGCATGGCGGGCAAGACCGGCATGCTCGTCGGTCGCTGGCACGGCTCGTTCATCCATCTGCCGCTCGAACTCGTCACCCGCGGCCGACGCAAGGTCGATCCCACCCAGGAACTCTGGCACTCCGTCCTGCAATCCACCGGACAACCCGCGGCCATGCAGTAACGGTCCGCCCAACAGCAAAAGAACCGAGCACCCGAACGCACGATTTTTTGGGATGCCAAACGTCCCGCGATTCGATACCATGCCGCCCCAATGCAACTTGTCATCGGTCTTCTGGCCCTCCTGCTTCCTGCCGCCAACGCCGCAGACAGCCTGCTCGCATTCCCCGGCGCGGAAGGCTACGGACGCTTCGCCACCGGCGTGCGCGGCGGGGATGTCTACGTCGTCACTAACCTCGACGACAGCGGCCAGGGAGGCCTGCGGGACGCCATCAAAACCAAACAGGACGATGTCCCCCGCACCGTTGTCTTTGCGGTCGGCGGCACCATCCGGCTGAAACAGGAACTTCGCATCGAAAATGTCAACGGCCTTACCCTGGCCAGCCCGCCAATCGCAACACCACCCAAAGGAATGGTTATACCAATCTGGAACACTATCTGAACTCCCTCGTCCCCTGACCGGAACCCGGTGTTTCGAATTCCCTTCACCGTCCTCACATGCCCCCCTTCCCGAATCCCCCCTCAGGTTCCCCCAACGAAGCAGATCCTGACGGAACCAACCGTCGACGCTTCGCAGAGGCGATGACTCCCCTCTGGCGACTGTTCCATCTGGCCCTCGCGCGCCAAAAACCAGCGGCCTGGACAGGCTATCGCTGCATTCTCGACATCACCTGGCCCGCGACTCCAACCGCTACATTGTCCATTCCAAGTTTCTCGACGGCGTCAGCAATCGCGCCAAAAACATTGAGTCTCGCAATATTCTCGACCTGCTCAGCTCGCTCCACGAAGCCTATCGTAGCTTCGATCCTTTGCTGGAATGGCGCAAAGTCACCCTCACCGAATCCTGGGACGAGCAAACCAACCAATGGTGTCAACGCACCGCCTGGGAATACGGCCCCACCTCCCCGGAAATCGCGGACTGAATCCGCGCCACAGTGCCGCAGTCAGCCTCCCTGTTTGTTCGATGCTCGTAGTTTGGAACTGTGATCCGAGCTCCTGACCTCCTTTGCCGGTCGGATCACCGATCCAACCTACCTAGCCCGCATTTCTCAAGGATCGCGTCGCGAGGCGCCGCCAAATGGCATTGCCTGCAAGGCGCGCGAAGGATTCCACGGTGAGCGGTATGCCGTCACACCGTGAATCCTGGAATTCGAGCGGAACGCAGCAGGAATGCCATTGGGCAAGCCGCAGCAGCGAGGGCTTGAGAAATGCGGGCTGGCCCCTCAGCCTTTGCCTTGCCGCCTCCACAAAGCGATATTCAAGCGGACGGCTCGTTTGATAACGCCTCTCATACGAAATCAAAACAACGCCCGAACCGCCGGTTTCGTCACCTTCCCCATCGCATTCCGCGGCAGTTCACTCACCACTTTGAGACGCTGCGGAATTTTGTAGACGGAGAGACGACCTTTGCACCAGTCACGCAACGCGGACAGCTCCAGCGTGCCGTTTTTCAACACGACGGCTGCACTGACGGCCTCGCCCCAGGTGTCGTCCGGCAATCCGATCACCGCGCATTCGGCGATGCGTGGATGATCGAGCAGCGCGGCCTCGATTTCGAGGGCGCTGAGCTTGTAGCCGCCACTCTTGATGATGTCCACACTCAGACGTCCCATGATGCGGTAGTAGCCGCGCTCCAGCACCGCCATGTCGCCCGTGCGGAACCAACCGTCCTCAAAACTCTCCGCCGTGGCCTCGGGGCGGTTCCAGTACGCCTGAAACACAGTGGCTCCGCGCACCTGGATCTCACCCGGCTCGTCCTCGGCCGTGAGGATCGGACCGTTTTCGGCTTTCAAACGCACCTCGACACCGGGCAACGCCGCACCAACTGCTCCAGGCCGACGCTCGCCACGGTAGCGATTCGAAATCGCCATCCCGATCTCCGTCATGCCGTATCGTTCGAGCAGTTCCTGGCCGGTGAGCGCCGTCCATTGCTGGTGCACGCTCGCTGGCAGGGCCGCGCTGCCGCTGACCATGAGCCGCATCTTCTTGAAACCGGCCACGATGGCCACGCGATCCGACTCGCTCGCCGATTCGATGGCTTGGATGAGCTTCACATAGATCGTCGGCACAGCCATGAAGAGCGTGTAGGCATCGGCCCGCACCCGGTCGAGAATCGCGTTCATCTCAAAGCGTGGGAACGGCTCCACCAACGCGCCGCTCCACAAGGCGCAACCCGTGATGTTGATGATGCCGTGGATGTGATGCAGCGGCAGAAACATCGGGATGCGGTCTTCCGCCCTCCATTCCCAGGCCGTCACGAGGCTCTCGATCTGCGCCTGGATGTTCGCATGCGTTGTCACCACGCCCTTTGGCTTGCTCGTCGTGCCACTGGTGTAGAGAATCATCGCGCGGCGGGTCACATCGATGTCCGGCAGCGGTTTCGCCTCGCCTTTGCTCTGCTCCACGACCATCAAACGCACTCCGAGACGTTCACAAAGCGGTGAAATCTTGGCCACGTTCGCCGCATCCGCGATCACGACGCCCACCTGCGAATCCATCAGCGCATACTCCCATTCCGGTTCCGTGGCGGACAAACAAATCGGCAGCTTGATGCCGCCCGCCCGCCAAATGCCCCATTGCGCCGCGGTGTATTCAAACCCAGGCGTCACCAACAAGGCCACGCGAGCTTCTCGAAGGTCATTTTGGTCTCCCAGCAGCACGGACGCGATCTCCGCCGAGCGATCCAGGAGCTGCTCGTAGGTGTTCGATGTCTCTGGCAGGCGAAACGCCATGCGATCCGCAAACAAACGGGCTCGGACGATGAAGGGAAGGTCAGGCATGATTTAGAAGAGTGCCCGGGCGATCATGAACATCACCGAAGGCCCGAGCAAGCAGCCGAGGCCGGTGTAGAAGGTGGCGGTCATCGCGCCGTAGGGAACGAGTTTGGGATCGGTGGCGGCGAGACCGGCCATGACACCGCTGTTGGTGCCCATGAGGCCACCGAAGATCATCGCGGCACGCGGGTTGTTCAGGCCGATCAACTTGGCGAGAAAGGGCGTGGCAATCATGACCGCGATGGCTTTCACCAGACCAGCGGCAATGCTCAGCGCGATGACTTCGCCGCTCGCTCCGAGCGCCCCGCCTGTCACCGGGCCGACGATGTAAGTCGCCGCACCCGCGCCGATGGTCGTGATGCTCACCGGATCGCGATATCCAAACGCAAACGCCACCGCGCCACCGGCAAAAAACGAGACAAACAGGCCGAGGAAGAGTGACGCCATGCCGATCACGCCGCTTTTCACGAACTCCTCCCTGCGCACACCAAACGCCGTCGCCACTATCGCGAAATCGCGCAGCATCGCCCCTCCCATCAGCCCCACGCCGGAGAGCATCGGAATGTCCGCCACACCGTTTTTGCCTCCGGCGAGCACCGCCATGAGCAACCCGAACAGGATAGCGACGGCGCTGCCGTGCAGACGGCCGCGTGTCAGCTTTTCACTGGCCCAATACGAAACCAGCATCGTCACACCGATGAGCGCGAAGGCCGTCAGCAGACCGTTTTTGATCAAAACGCCCTCGAGGATGCTCATGAATCGGTTTCCTCCTTCCGGCCTTTCCTTGCCAAAACAGCCGCGAGCACAAAACAGATGCCCACACCGCTCAAACCGGCCAGCGCCGCCATCACCCCACCCGAAAGGGCCCCACGCACATTTTGACTCGCCGCCATCGCCACCACGATGGGCACATACATCTGCCCCCAGAAGACGATGCCGCTCTCCGTCGGCGCTTTCATCAGCCCGCGACGTTGCGAGGCATCACAACCGAGAATGAGCAGGATCATCGCGATGCCCACGCCGCCAATGTCCGCGTCCACACCGAGCAGCGCGCCGATGAGACGCCCCACCGTGAGGCCGGTGAGCAGGCAGAGGGAAAGCAGGGCACTGCCGTAGATGGGCATGGAGACCATTCTGCTCGGGAGCGGAAAGAATGGAAGTCGTTTTGCGCCCCGAGCTTGTCAATGAAGCAGCGAATTGTATCAGATTGAGCACGTTTCCCTCGCCGATTCCATGACTCGCCAAATCACCACCGGCCGCCGCCGCTTCCTCGGATCCCTCGCCACCGCCTCGGGGGTCTTGTCTTCCCCGTCGCTCCTCGCCGCCGAGGGCGCTGCGTCCACCGGTTTCCTCGAGGCGGCCCGAGAACTCCCCGTCAACACCGATGCCGACGTCATCGTCTGCGGCGCGGGACCTGCCGGCGTCACCGCGGCGATCACGGCGGCCCGGGCCGGAGCCAAGGTGCGCCTCTTCGAGTTGCACGGCTCGCTCGGCGGAGTCTGGACCTCCTCGCTGCTCGGTTACCTGCTCGATTTCGACAAGCCGGGCTTCAATGTCGAGCTCGTTCGCCGTCTCCGCGAGCGCGACGCCATCAACGGCGGCGGCATGAACGGACTCAGCTATCAGCCCGAAGAGATGAAGCTCCTGCTCGAGGAACTCTGCGCCGCCGCGGGCGTGAAAGTGCAGCTCCACACCCGCGTCGCCGCCGCCTATCGCGAGGGGCGCTCGCTCCGCACCATCGTGACCGAGTCCAAGAGTGGTCGTCAGGCGTGGCGCGCCCCCGTCTTCATCGACACCACCGGCGACGGCGACCTCGGGGCGCAGGCGGGCTGCGAATTCGAGATCGGCCGGGACAACGCCTGCCCCTGCCAACCCATGACGATGTATGCCCTCCTCGTGGTCAAGGACGCCGCGCAGATCGCGGGCCTCATCCACGGCACCGGCGACAATGGCCGGCATGTCGGTCCTCAGGCCTTTCGTGATGAACTGAAGCGCGCCGGGGTCACCCCCAGCTACGGTTCCGCCTGCCTCTTCCCCATCCAGGGAAATCTCGTCCTGCTCATGGCCAACCACGAGTATGGCATCAACGCCACCGATGCCGCCCAGGTCACCGAAGCCACCCTGCGGGCCCGCGGCGAAATTCATCAAATCGTGCGCGGCCTGCGCAAGCTCGGCGGTGCCTGGGACGGTCTCCAGATCGCGGCCACGCCCGAGCAAATCGGCATCCGCGACGGCCGCCGCATCCGCGGTCGGTATGTGATGACCAGCGAGGACCTCGTCCAGGGCGCCACCCAGGCTGACGCCGTCGTCCGCGTCACCTTCCCCGTGGACATCCATGCCATCACCGCCAACGACAACAAAACGGCCGCCTATCACAACGCCGGAGTCAAGATGAAACCCTACGACATTCCCCTGCGCGCCCTCATCGCCCGCGACGTCGACGGCCTCCTCATGGCGGGACGCTGCATCAGCGGCGACTTCATCTCCCACGCCAGTTACCGCGTCACCGGCAACGCCGTCGCCATGGGCGAAGCCGCCGGAGCCGCCGCAGCCGTCGCCGCGAAAACCAAAACCGCCCCGCAGGACGTCTCCTGGAGCGAGGTTCAGTCAGTGATCGAGGTGGGGCGGAAAATGAAATGAGGCATGCGGCGAAAAGATCGAGGAATTGGGGAAACCAACGCCGACCGCCTCAAACTTTGGATGGAACTCCATCGCCCCAGCAAAAGTCCGCTTCGTCCTCCCGCTCCTGAGATTGACAAAGTCAACCTGCTTGTTTGTTGGTTTCTTTTTGCGCCCTTCCGGCCTGCTCCCAATTCGAAGGCGGCAGCACCGTGTAGTGGTTCAGCCAAAATGTCCGCTCAGCCCGAGCGCGCTTAAATACTGATCCCTGATTTTGTTTTGGGTTGGTTGGTTTCAGGCGGCACCTTTGGGGGACGCTGTCCCCCAAACCCCTGGGATTTTTCGCATTGCTGTCGGATCCCGCAGGCAGGGTCGGGCGACCATGGCCGCCCAAGCCTGCGGTTTCCGAGTCCGCCTCGGCGCTCGGGTTGCCTCCCGGCCTCAAGCCAGCCGATTTCGCAGGTTGCCGCGTGATCCGCACTGGACAACAACGAAAACCGAAGCCTACCTGACAAGCTGCCCGGAATCGTAATGAAACCTTGCCGCGCCTGGCTCCGCTTCTCCGGCCACCTCAGATACCCCGGTAGATGTTCAGGATCAGAGCGGTCTTGTCTTTGGTGATTCGTTTCGTGCCTTCGTCATGGTTCTCACGCAGCTTCTTGGCATGCAAGAGCAACTCAATCATGTCCTAGGCCCACTGCTGACCCATTTCCTCGTGCACAAAGGCCAGATACCGCAAGCGAATCTTCCTGGAGTCAGGCTTATTCGAGGCGAATATCCCACCGCGCCTGGTGTCAGGCTCGATCTGCACCTTCTACTCAAGCACGGCGCGCTTCTGATCGCCAGTCGATAGGGCGCCGGTCCGGGCCTTTGTCGAAAGCCGCAGCACCTCGTTCTCCACCTGGACCAATCCCGTCTGCTTGAAGGCGGCATGCAGAAACGCCAGTAGGAACGCAGCCTGTTTCTTGCGCAACAAGCCCGCCGCCGGATGTCCGAGCAGTTCCTTGGTCTCCAAAAACGTCATGATCGAGCTTCGTGGTCTACCGGTGGCCGCAGCATCCCATTCGGCAAGCCTCCATCGAGATCTTTTTCTCGTGATCCATCGGAGGTTGCAAGGTCGCACCTCCCTCGCGCAGCTACTCCCGGAACCATCCCGAAAACACCTCCTCCAGCGGAGTGCCCAGCCTGAGTCCTTCGTTCTGAGCCAGCTCCTGGATGCGCGCTTGGCGTCGGGGCAAGCCTTGGAGGAGCCAGTTCCCCAGGCTCGGGTGGTTGGGCTGCAGGTCGTCGGGTAGCGCCAGGGTTAGGTCGAGGTCATGGTCCGCCAGCAAAGCCCTCCCCAGATTGCTTTCCGCCAAATCCAAAACCCGATTGGCCAGCGTCACCAAGTTCCGCCCTTGCTCCGGCTCGCGATTCATGCCCCGGAAGGAAGCACGGGCGGCGAGACAGGCGATCCCCAGGTGGGCGCGGTCGTTGCGATCCGCTTGATCCAACGAAACAAGGTTGGCGGCCTTGGTTTCCATCAAAATCACCGGATGGATGATCCTGAACGTCCCCCCGTCCGGCCACTGCACCCGCATTGCAGTCCGTTCCACATCGGTTTGCCGGGCTCCGAGGACCGATCCAAGGATCTCGACGAAATGAGCTTCTTCGGTTTCGTTCTCCGGTTCAGGATGAATTCGCGCCAAGGAAAGCCCGAGGAAGCCGCCTTTGCGGGCGGATCGATGCACCGGCGCTCCCAATCTGGAAGCGAGCCATTCGACGTCGGCCGAGGTGCCGAGGAAATCGGAATCGCGAGAGGTGATCACGGTGAATCGGTCCAGAAACGGTTCGTCCTCCCGGTAGCGATCCACATAGTAGAGCGCCGCTTGACCGCCCACAAGGATCAGAGAATCCGGAAGTCCTCCCGCCAGAATTCGGCGAAGTTGTTGGTGCAAAGACAAATCAAGGGGTGGATGGAATTGAGTCGATTGACTCTAGGGGCGGAGCTGGGTCGAGCGCCAAGTCCAAATCAGCTAGATCTTCTGGCCAGGTAAGGTGTCCGCCTTCCGGAACGATGCGGTTGGCGGCGTTGATTTCCGCTGCGGTGCGCCGTCCAGAGCGCAAATCCGCCAGATCCCGGGCCCGGCTCGCCTGTTCCGCCTCCCCAAGTGTGCGCCAGATCCCCGCGTCATCCTCGGTCATGGCCACAACCTACACCACTTGCGGCATTCCGCCTCCCAATTCCATCGCTCCTGCCCGCACGGACCCTGCCCCTCACGCTTTCGCTTTTCCGGCGTGGAACGTATGCAGGAATCGGTGGGCGAATGGCGCCACCAGCAACGACGCGATGCCGATAAAGAACAGGCCGGAGAACAACGCGTAACCGGCGGAGAACAGTTTCGCCGTCGGAGTCGACAAGGCGTCCACCGGTCCCATGCCGCCCAGAATCATGGACGCGTTGAGGATGGAATCGACCCAACTCAGTTCGCCCAGGTAGTGATATCCCAACACACCGATTCCCAGACCCAGCGCAATCAGGATCAGGCCAGCGGCCAGATGCTGGACGACCCGCCAGTTGAATTCGGCCCAGCTCAGGAGCTGCCTACTGTGATGTTCATACATGGCTGGATTCAACGATGGCGGGTCCTTCCCGTCAACCCGGGCCTGGGCCAGTCTGGGGCGCTTCAACCACCGCGAAGTCTGATCCCTCGATCACGGCGTTGTCTCGCACTGGATACGGACCGGAATCCGATTCTTCGGCGGAAGCGTTGAGGGTGACACGGACTTAGGCTGCCTCATGGCCGTTTGGATGGGGTTCCGATCGTTTCAGAATGAAGCACCCGACCACGGTCGCCAGTGCAGACAGTCCCAAGACGCCCACTGTTACTGGCCAAGCTGGTTGCAAGAAGAGCACGCCCGCCCCAAAAAACGCGGTGGCGATTCCCATTTGGGCGGCGTGGCCCGTTCGCACGCTGCGCTCCCGTTCGTGGGCCGAGTCGGATCTGGATTCCGGGGCTTCGCTCATCTTGCCCCACGAATTCGGTCGGTTCCTTCGGGCAAGGAGATTAACTCTTATGAAAACACACGGTTCGGGACGGTTTCACTCGATGTCTTTCCCCGGTTGTTCGGGAGGGGGGCTGAAAGGAATTTCCTTTTGGAGCCCGCCCGCCCACGACTCACCGGTCGGCGTGGGATGGTGGGGGTTCAATACGCACCCGAACTCGCGCCTGGAAGAGTTGCTCCCCGACCGCTGGCGACAGCTGCAAGAGGCGGAGGGTCGAAACGTGACCCGGGAAAAGCGCACCGAATGGCGCAAACGGGATCGAGAGATGTGGATGGCGGAAGCGGCGTGACACGCAGCACCATGCATCGGTTCAGGGATGGCTGGTAGACGGGGTGGCCGAACGCTTACGAGCCAGCCGATACTCACATCGATCAAGGCGCGCCTCGATGCTGACCGTGACCGCGCCTCGATCTTGCCATCGAGTCCGCTGGGCAAGGCAATCGAGTATACCTTGAGTCGATGGAACGCGCT
>QQNE01000116.1 GCA_003402735.1 Verrucomicrobiota bacterium | reverse complement strand
GCATGTCTTCATCGGCATCCTCGGCACCATGGCCAACCCGGAAGATATCATCGCCCAGCTCACGGAACGCCGCGGGTATCTGCAAAACAAGGTGGCCAAGCGGGTTGTCCTCAAATTCACTCCCAGGCTCTCCTTCCACCACGACAGCTCCGTGGAGCGGGGCACGAACGTCGTTTCCTTGATCGATCAAATCGATATCCCCGACGAGATCCGCCCTCTGGGAGAGGACGATGTCGAGATCTAACCGAAGATGGCAGACATCCATCCCAGCTTGCAGGAGGTCGGCAAGGCGCTGCTCGAAGCTCCCTTCATCGTCATCACCAGCCACACTAGGCCGGACGGCGATGCCCTGGGATCGACCATCGCCCTGGCGGACACCCTGCGCGAACTGGGGAAGAGCGTGATCGCCGTCAATCAGGATGGCGTCCCGAAGCGATACGCCTTTCTCCCGTGCGCCAATTCCGTCTTCAAACCCGGAACCATCAAGGAACCACCGAACGCCCCGCTCTTTGTCGCTCTCGACACCGGTGCCCCGGATCGGTTGGGCGATCAAGTGTGGAAACTGGTGGCCGGTCGCAAATCGACGCTGGTCATCGATCACCATGCCAGCAACCAACGTTTTGGGGAGATGAACTACGTGGATCAGGACAGTCCGGCCACCGGCCAGTTGATCTATGAATTGATCGAAGCCATGGACTGGCCGCTCACCCCGACCGCCCGCGACAACATCTGGGCGGCCATGGCCACGGACACCGGCTCCTTTCAATACCCTGCCACGACGCCCCGGACCTTCGCGATCGCGTCCCGGCTTCTGAAAGACGGCGTCAATCTGGCCTGGATGAGCGCCATGCTGTTCCAGAATTATCCGTTCCGCCGCCTGGAGTTGTTGCGAGACCTGCTCGCCTCGGTCCGGCGCAGCGAGGATGGCAGGATCGCGTCCTGGATGATGCCCCAACCACTCATCAAACGCCTCGGCATCCAACCGGACGATCACGATGGCTTGATCGACATGCTCCGCTCGATCTCCGGAGTTGTCGTCGCCGTCTCCTTTGAGGAGGAGCCGGATGGCACGGTCCGGATCAGCGCCCGTTCCCTGGACGCGGACCAGGCCAACGTCGCGCAAATTTGCCAAGCCTTCGGCGGCGGCGGTCATCGATTGGCCGCCGGAGCCCGAGTCCAAGGGACTCTGGAATCGGTCTCGGAACGCTTTCTCGCCGCAGTGAGTCAAGAACTGAATCATGATGGAACCCCCTGATGGAGTGCTGCTCGTCGACAAGGCTCCGGACATGACATCTCACGATGTCGTGGCCATTGCACGTCGTTGCCTCGGAACCAAAAAAATCGGCCATTGCGGCACGCTGGACCCCATGGCGACCGGCCTGCTCATTCTGGTGATCGGCAAGGCCACCAAAATTCAGGATCTCCTGATGGCTGAGGACAAGGAATACGAAGGGACCGTCACCCTCGGGAAATCCACCTCCACGCAAGATCGGCAGGGCGAAATCACCGATGAGCGGGAGGTGCCCGCCTTCTCGAACGAGAAGATCCAGGAAGCCTTTGCCCGCTTCGACGGGGATTTTCACCAGATCCCGCCGATGGTTTCCGCCATCAAAAAAGATGGAGTCCGCCTCTACAAACTGGCGCGCAAAGGTCAGGATGTGGAACGGGAACCGCGTCTGGTCCACGTCTATGCCCACGAAATCAAGCGCATCGCCCTCCCCGAGATCGATTTCCGTGTGGTTTGCAGCAAGGGTTTCTACGTGAGGACTTATGCCCACGATGTGGGTCAAGCACTGGGATGCGGAGGACACCTCAGCAGCCTGCGGCGCACCCGGTCCGGCCGGTTCACCCTGTCCCGAGCCGTGCCCATGGCAGACCTGATGGGAGGCAAGCGGGACGCCGTTCTGCAAAAGTTGCTCAGCCTGCCGGAAGTCTCCCGGTTGCGGGGCGCCTGACGCGGGGAAGCGATCGAGCAAAGAGCCCCCAAGGCTGCGATGACCACCATTCACCGCCTTCAGGACTTGGCGCGGTTCCCCGCCCCTCATCACTTGGCCATCGGGGTTTTTGACGGTCTCCACCTCGGCCATCAATCGGTTTGGGCCCAGGCGGCTCTCCATGCCCGGGAAAGCGGCGGCACCGCCATCCTGGTGAGCTTTGATCCTCACCCGCGAAGTGTTCTCTCCCCGGGGAATTGCCCGCCCATTCTCACTCACACCAACCACAAACTCCGGATTGCCAGCCGTTTGGGAATCGATGCGATCCTGGTCGTCCCCTTCGACCGGGAGTTCGCCAGCCGCCCCGGAGACAGCTTCGTGGCGGACCTGCATCGCCACAGCCCGGACCTGGCGGAGATCTGCGTGGGGAGGGATTGGCAGTTCGGACACAATCGTTCCGGCAATTTTGCGCGCCTGGAGGAACTCGGGCGACAGCATGGATTCGTGGCGACCGGACTCGAACCGCTGATCATTGATGGAGCTCCGGTCAGCAGCACCCGGATCCGGGAACTGATCGGGTGCGGAGATCTCCAGGGAGCCAAACGGCTTTTGGGCCGGGATTATTCCGTGCTCGGAACCGTGGTGACCGGAAATCAGCTCGGTCGGACGATCGGCTTTCCGACCGCCAACTTGGCGGTGGAAAACGAACAACTGCCCCCCGAAGGCGTCTACGCGGTGATGGCAGCGCTGCAAGAGGGAAAATCCCTCCCCGGGGTGGCCAACTTGGGTCGCCGCCCCACCGTCTCCGGTTCCGGGGAGAGCCGTTTGGAGGTGCATTTGCTGGACTATCCGGCCGCTGATTTTTACGGGGAGATCATGGAAGTCTGGTTTTTCCGACACCTGCGCCGCGAGCAGAAGTTCGAGGGTCTGGCAGAGTTGCAGGCCCAGATTCAACGGGATGTTCTCGAGGCCCGGCGAGCGCTGAGAAGTTGATTCGTTCCTAACCCCGTTCTATGGTCGGGGCCACGTGTTTCCGGTCCGTGCCGCCTCCCTCCTCCCGCTGTTCGCGTGCCTGCTCACGTGTCTCCCCTCCGTGTGGTCTGGTGAGGAAACGGCGGTGATCCGCTCCGAACCGTTGCGCCCCCGCACGGGCTCTGGCCAGACCGGCGTTCCACTCTTCACAAGACTCGGCCCGGATCACACGCGCCTCGGGTTCTCCGGCCAAATCGCCCCCTGGCACGATCAGAAACGACTCTATCTCTCCGGCTTTGCCTGCGGAAGTCTGGCCCTCGGTGACCTCGATGGGGATTCCCTGACCGATCTCTTTGTGGCCGGAGGCGCGGAAGACAATCGGCTCTATCTCCAGGGAGAGGATCTTTCCTTTCTCGACATCACGGCAGGGCTTTCGGTCGAAGCGGCCGGTCACTGGTCCCCGAGCGCGGTGATTCTGGACATCGACAACGACGGCGACAACGACCTCCATGTCTGCCATTACGACCGGCCCAACCAGTTGTTCATCAACCAACGCGCGGAAAGCGGCAAACTTTCGTTTCGCGAGGAGGCCGCGCGGTTCGGGCTCGACATTGCCGACGCCAGCCTGATGGCCGCCTTTGCCGACTTCGACCGGGACGGCGATCTCGATCTCTACCTGCTGACCCACCGACTCCTCCGGGAGGGAGGTCGTCCCGCCACCGCCCTGCAGCTGGAAGCTGCCGCCAAGGGAGGCGGACTTGCGGTGACCGGGGACTTGGCCCGGTATTACGCCGTGGCCGACCGCCCGGATCCCTCCGGCAAATGGACCTACCGGGAGCACGGTCGCCCCGACCTCCTTCTGCGCAACGACAACGGCGTTTTCCGGGATGTGACCGCGGAAACCGGTCTCTCCCGGGAGCCTGCCACCGGCAATTCCGCCCTCTGGTGGGACTTTGACGAGGATGGTTGGCCCGATCTTTTCGTGGGAAATGAGGATGCTCCCAGCCTGCTCTACCGGAACTCGGGCAAGGGAAATTTCACCGAGGTGAGCCAAACTTTGCTTCCGTCCGGTCCCACACCAGCCCGCGGCTGCGCCGTGCTGGACGCCAACCGGGACGGGCGGTTGGATCTTCTGGTGGGCAGCGTCTCCGGCCAGACCCATTACCAGCGCCACACGGGAGGGACCGATACCGAATCCACCCACAACGCCCTCTATCTCGCGACCGGAGCGGGCCGCTTTCTGGAGGCGGGATGGCTCAGCGGCTTGGCCCGGACCGGTCACACCTGGGCTGTGAACAGCGGAGATTGCGATCTGGATGGCTGGGAAGACCTCTTCATCGCCAACGGCGCGGCCCGCCATTTCCAACACGGGGATTTGCCCAAACTCGATCACGACCAACTCGTGGGACGCACCCTGTGGGATCATTATGCGACGACCACCGGAGAGCTGCGTCAGGCCAATCTCGCGTTCCGCGGCTCCGCCACCATGCCCTGGCCGGATGTCTCCGCGAAGTGGGGCCTCGATTTGGTCGGCATGAGCTACTCCTGCGCCCAGGCGGATCTCGACAACGACGGCGATTTGGACCTCGCGGTCTGCGGCCTGAATGACCCGGTTTTTGTCTTCCGCAACGACAGCCCCGGCCATCACTCGATCCGCGTCCGCCTCTCGGGAAACAAAACGAACCGCGGAGGCATCGGGGCCCGGATCATCGCGACCACCCCGATGGGCCGCCAAGTCCGGGAAATCCGCACATCGCAGGGCTATCTGACCGCGAACGATGGCACCGCTCATTTCGGTTTGGGACCGCACCAGAACGTCACGCGGCTCCAAGTCCGCTGGCCGAGCGGGGCCACTCAGGAATTCAAGGATCTGCCTTCCGGACGACTCTACACCATCACGGAACCCTCAACCGGCAAAACGCCGCCGAAAACCCCAGACCCATCCCCGATGTTCGCCGCCGACCTTTCCCTGGAAAATCGATCGGACGCCCCCCCGCCCCGGGAGGCCCCGACCCTGCCCATTCCGCTGTCACGACTCGGCCCCTGCCAAGCCTGGGGCGACGCCGACGCCGACGGCAAACCGGACGTCTACCTTGGCGGAGCCCCGGGGAAACCGGGACGCCTCCTCTTCAACCGGTCCTCGCCCGAAAACAAACTTCGCTTCACCCAATCGACCCAGTGGCTCTTCGATACCCATGCGGAGCGGGAGGACACCACCGCTCTCTTCTTCGATGCCAACAGCGACGGTTTGCCCGACCTCTTCGTCGGCAGCGGGGCCCGCGGGCAGGAAGAGGGGGCCTCGACCCTGCGCGACCGCCTTTACATCAATCACGGGGATGGGTTCTTTGACGACGAATCCTATCGTCTCCCCGACATCCGGGAAAACACCTCGGCGGTGTGCGCCGCGGACTTCGACCGGGACGGCGATCTGGATCTCTTCACCGGTTTCCTGGGGCAACCGGGACTCTATCCCTTGCCCGCCGGCGGTCGGCTCCTGGCGAACCTGGACGGCAAGGAATTCGCCGATGTCACCGCCGCCCAGACAGCGCGGCTGGAATCCGCCGGACTCATCACCAGCGCCTTGTGGACCGACTGCGATGACGATGAGTGGCCCGAACTCGTCCTGGCCCAGGACCGGGGACCGATCCTCATCTACCCCAACCGCAAAGGCACCCTGACCGGACCGACACCGGTCTCCGCCGCCGGTCACTGGAACGCGGTGGCCGCCGCAGACCTGGACAATGATGGCGACATCGACCTTGCCGCCACCAACTGGGGTCTCAACCACGCCAACCCCGCCACCCCGGAAGCTCCCGATGCCGTCTTTGCCGGAGATCTCCTCGGCGATGGCCACTTGGTCACGATCGAGGCCTACCGGGAAAACCAAATCTGGTATCCGCGACGCGGTCTCCCTTTCTGGCAGAACCATCTGCCAAGCCTCTTTCCCGGGACCATGACCTATCATGAGTTCGCCAGCCGTCCCCTGGACCAGCTTTTCGGAATCGATCGGCTCCGCAAGCTCACCGTGCTCACGGCGGCGGAGTCCCGCTCGGGATTTTTCACCAACGATGGCCACGCCCGCTTCACCTTCACCCCATTCCCGCAAATCGCCCAGATCGCTCCGGCCTTCGGAATCGCTCTCGAGGACTTCGACCGAGACGGCCGCACGGACTGTTATCTGGCGCAAAACGAGACCGCGCACCTGGGCGATTTCGCCGCGATGGCAGGAGGCATCGGCCAACTCCTCCGCAACTCGGGCCAGCCCGGAAAACCGGAGGACCGCTTCCTGGCCGTGCCCGCTGCCGAGAGCGGAATCTCTCTCCCGGGAGCTGGACGCAGCGTGGCCGCCCTGGACCTCAATGCGGATGGCCGCGCCGACTTGGTCACGGCGCGCCTCGGAGAGGCTCCGTCCGTCCTCCTCAACCAGGCAGGGAAAGGGCCCGCCTCCCTCGCCGTTTCCCTCCGCGGCCCTTCGCCGAACCTCCAGGCGATCGGGGCTCGCCTCGTCCTGCAAACCAGCGGACTGCCTCTCCAAGTCCGGGAAATCCGCGCCGGGGAAGGATTCCGCTCCGGTCTCCCCGGGGCACCTCTCTTCGCCTTGCCCAGACCAGGCGGTCCCCCACCGGAACTTCGGGTCCTTTGGCCTGACGGAACCACCACCCGCCAGACCGTCCCGGCCGAAGGCGGAACCGTGGAGATCGTTCACCCCGCCCCACCTCCTCCCCAACCAGTGGTGGCGGAAGAGAAAAGGCGGGAAACCCGCCCGCAGTGATTTTTCGTGGAACGATAGGGAAAGCCTCACAAAGCCTTCTCATATTTGTAATTGTTTAAGGCTCCCTAACAATCTAAGAATCTAACATGTTTCCCTTTCCACGTCGCCTCGTCTCCTGCCTCGCTCTCCTTCTCCTGGCCTTGCCCGTTCAGGCCGGCATCTCCCCCCATTGGTCCTCCTCAAACAAAACCAAGCTGGCCAACGGAGGCGTGCCCCTTTTCCATCCGGGGAAACACCCTTCCACCGGAGCCCGTCTGGCCGCCGCCATCCACGTGGACGCCAACCGGGAAGAGGTCTGGGCCGTCATCAGCAACCCGGCAAAACAACCCGAGTTCCTCTCCAATGTGAAGCGGGCGCACGTCACCCAACTCTCCCCCGTTTCCCAACTCGTCGACCACACCGTGAAACCGAGCTTTCTGCCGATGACGCTCTCTTACCGCTACCGCACGCAGCAGGTCCCGCTGCAAAAAATCGACTTCATCCGCGTCAGCGGCCAGGTCAACGCTTTCGAAGGGCGCTGGGTCCTTCATGATGCCCCGGCTCTCATCGGCAAACCGGGCACGGTCGTCTTCTACGAGCTCTTCATCGATCCAGGCAACGGGATCCCGCAAAACATGGTGCGCCACAACCTGCACAAGGACATGCCCTCCATGCTCGCGAAAGTCCGGCAGCGGGTCTACTCCGTCCGGGGCCGCTCCTGACCATCATCCGACTCCGTCCCTTTCATTTGGCGGCCAGTTGACGGGCCAGAGCCTGGCTTGACGGATCAAGCTTCTCCAGCGGGTAACTGTATTTGACCCCGTTCGCCAGGAGCAACTCCACCTTCTGGTCCGTCAATCCCGCAAACCTCGCCTTGATCTCCTTGCCGTCGGCATTGCGCCAATTGTGAAAATCCGGGGAGACCTTCTTGGCGACCGCGGACCCCGGCTTCTGCGGATGCACCTTGGCTCCCTCCGCTAACCACTGCTTGACCAGCGCGATCTCCGCCGTGGTGAGCCGCTCCCCCTTGCCCTTCGGCGGCATGGTGTCGGGATCTGACGGGTCACTGATGTAGCGGACCAAGTCGCTCTCGTCGGGTTTGCCGGGCTTCATCGACGCGTAGGGACCGATGTAGAACTCCTCCATGTCGGCAAGGTTGTCGAGTTCAAGGCTGCCCTTGGAAACGCCCTCGCGCTTGCTGTGGCAGTCGAAACACTTGGCCTCGAAGATCGGAAAGATGTCGGTGACATAATCGAGCGCCTGGGCGGCCGGGGCCAACCCCACCAAGAGAAACGGAAGAATGCGGTCCAACCTCATGCCCTGCATTCTGCGGGGTTTGCGCGGTTCTGGCAAGAGTGGGAGTGCCCGCCTCAGCGGTCGCACTCGCCCATCACGAAGTCCAGACTCCCGAGCACGGCAGGGACGTCGCTCACCATGTGCCCGATCAAGATCTTGGGAAGAATGCTCAGATTCACGAAGGAGGGGCTGCGAATCTTGAGGCGATGCGGCACCCCGCCCCCCTTGCTGTTCACGTAAAAGCCGAGCTCGCCCTTGGGATTCTCCGCCGCGAAATAGACTTCTCCGACCGGGGCGTCGATGCCCTGGGTGGCGACGATGAAATGGTGGATGAGTTCCTCCATCTTCATGAGGACCCGTTCCTTGTCCGGAAGACGGCCCTTTGGATCGCCCACATTGATCGGGCCGGAGGGAAGATGCGCCAAGACCTGGTTGAGGATGCGGACACTCTGACGGAGCTCCTCCATCCGGACCAGGTAACGATCGTAACAATCCCCGTTGGCCCCCACGGGCACATCGAATTCATACTTCTCGTAACCGAGATACGGATGCGTCACGCGGAGATCATTGTCGATGCCGCTGGCTCGGAGGTTCGGCCCGGTGATGCCGTAACCGATCGCGTCCTCCTTGGAGATGACTCCGACACCCTGGGTTCGGTCGATGAAGATCTTGTTCCGCGTGAGCAGCTTGTCCACTTCATCCACCACGGGAAGAACCTCGGTGAGGAACTTCCGCAATCCGCTGAGGAAAGCCTCCGGAAGATCGCGGGTCTGACCTCCGACCCGGGTGTAACTGGTGGTGAATCGGGCCCCGGTGAGCAGTTCACAGAGGTTGTAGATCTTTTCCCTCTCCGTGAACGTGTAAAGGAAAACGGTGAACGCGCCCACATCCATTCCGTAAACCCCAACCCCGAGCAGGTGCGAAGAAATCCGGGCCAGCTCACAACAAATCACCCGAATCGCCTGGCCACGTGGTGGCAGTTCCCACCCCATCAGCTTCTCGATGGCGCAGGCGTAAGCCACATTGTTCGCCAACGGGGCAAGGTAATCCAGCCGGTCCGTGTAGGGCACGAACTGGTTGTAATGCATGTTCTCGGCAATCTTCTCGTCCCCGCGGTGCAGGTAACCTACATCCGGAGTGGCCGCCGTGATCACTTCCCCGTCCAACTCCAGCACCAACCGCAGCACGCCGTGGGTGGCCGGGTGGGAAGGTCCCATGTTCAACACCAGTTTCTCACCGATCACATCGGTGGCAGCCTCCTGGTAGGCTTCCAGATCGCGCGCGGCCTGAGAGGCCCGCGCCGCGGAGTCTCCGGCCTCGATCTCCTGCACGATTTTCGTTGCCATGGCGTTGAGTCTACGATGCCCGCCGCCACACGGGTCGCAATGGGAACTTGTGAAATTTTTCACAAGCCCGCCCCGGGTCACGGAAACGGCTTCAGCTGCAACGGCGAACGATAAACCCGCGCCGTGTTGGTCCGCTGCGTGGCGCTGGCATTTCCACCCCCGGTCCACCGCCCGGCCGTCCAACTCCCGGTGTTGTCGGTGGTCGTGACGGTCACCGAAACATCGACCGCCTGAAGCTGCAAACCGGAAATCGTTTCGCTGGCTTGCGTTCCCAACGTCAGCTTCGCCTGGGGATCCCGCGGAAGGCCGGCGCTGACCTGGGCCGTCGACAACCCAAGCCCGTAAAGCCCACTCGCTCCCTCCAAAAGGG
>QQNE01000115.1 GCA_003402735.1 Verrucomicrobiota bacterium | reverse complement strand
TTCACCTTCGGTTAGCTGGGTGAATACTGGCATCGTACAACGGGAATTGTTTCGGCAGCCAGAATAACCCAGCTAACCTTATTTTCCATAGCTCCGTTGCACTTCAGCGTTGAATCCAGGAGATCAAGACGAATTCAACTGGGGACAATACGGGAACCGTGGCCCAGAACTCGACGGGGACTTCCACCACCTCCTCCTCCAGCATCGACCTCCAGGGAGCTACTGCCTCCTTTGAGGTGGAGCCTAGCCGGCTTCTTGAGGACATCAAAGAGCTCCTCGGCATCACGGCCTCGGTTACCCCGATTCTGGCCGGATCAACCACTGTAGATGCCTTGGCCGGCGGTTCTGGCAACGCGAGCAACATGCTCCTTCCGCAGTCCATCACGAATCCACTCGCTCCGGGCCTGAAACAGGAGGAGGACGACGCCAGGGAGTCCGCCAGGGTGATCTGGAATTCGGATGCAAATAGTCTTTACGTGGTAGCCACCCGTCAGCAGCACTCCTGGATCGAGGGCTATCTGGCCTCGTCTGACAAGCCTCAGGACCAGATTGCCATCGAGGTCAAATTCATCGAGATGAACCGGGACCCGCAGATCGAGTTTGGCCTCGACTGGACCGGCACCCTCAGCAACGGCTACGACGTCAACACGGCCATCGAGTCCGTAACCTTCGATCCATCGAATCCCTCGAGTTTCGAGTTGCCCACGACGGCGATCGTTTCGTTTGAGAGTCTCAAACTCAAGCTGCTGGCCTTGGCTCAAGACAAAAACACCAAGAGCCTCTCGTATCCGCGCATGGTCACCACAAACAACCGGGAAGTCATTCTGCGCAGCGTGGTCAACCAGCCCGTGCTCGCCGGCACAGCCAGCACTTCGCTGGGCGGCGGCGCCACCAACACCCAGGCGATCAGCTATCTCCCCATCGGCACCGTTCTCAATATCCTGCCCAAGCGCCTTGGCGACGGCAAGATTCAGCTCAATATCGCGCTGACGGTCTCACGCGTCATCGGACAGGAGGTCATCACCGGGAACCCCTACCCGATCGCCTCCTCGCGTGTCTATCGGGCTCCCGTCGAGGTCGATGATGGCTACACGGTGGCCATTGGCGGTCTGGACGAGGCGAACTGGTCCCAGGGAGAGTCCGGCCTTCCCGTGCTTCGCAAGGTCCCGGTGATCGGGTATGCCTTCAAGTCCCGGTCCGCCCGTCGCACCCGGCAGAGTCTCATGATCATGATCACGCCCCGGGTCATCAACAGCCGCAGCGGTGGCCTGCCCGACCGTCCGGAATCGACGATCCGGCTCAAGCCGACCGATCCACCACCGCCGGTGATCTTGCCGGATGGGACACTGGTCGACAAACTCGATGGCATGGATGCGTCCCTCGCTCAGCTCAGCCACGAAATCGATCGGCTCGAGGCAGCGGTGGAGACCATGAGTGTCGAGAGGGATCAGAAGGAGCAGCTGTTCGCGCTCTTCACCAGCGTTCGTTCCACCCGGGCGAAGCTCAAGGATTGGTCCAAGAGCTACCCCGAGATGGCCGAGCAGATCAAGCCCTACGAGCATGAGTTCGCCCTGCTCGAACAGCGGTTGGAGCAAGTCCAGCGACGCGCCCGGTGGATGCTCTATTGAGCCGCCACTCCGAACTGGTAGACCGTCGTCTGCCGATACACCTCTCCGGGGTTGAGGCGCGCTGAAGTGTAACCGGGAATTTTGCCGAAGAGGTTTGGAGAGTCCGGAAAGACCTGGGCTTCTAGGCAGAGGCCCGAGCGGTAAGGATAAACTTTTCCGCTCTTCCCTTTTACGGTTCCGTCCAGGTAGTTCCCAATGTAAAACTGGACTCCTTGTTCCGTGGTGAGGACTTTGAGGGAACGTCCCGACTTCGGTTCCACCACTTCCGCCACCAGTTTCGGCTCGGTCCCGCGGGAATTCGCCACCACGTAGGTGTGATCATATCCTTTCCCAGCCGTCAATTGCTCATGAGTCTGACCCAGCCGCTCCCCGATCGGCGTCGCCTTGCGAAAATCCAGGGGAGTCCCCGCAACCGGCGCCAGAGCCGTCGGAATTCCACCCGCGTCGGTCGGGCAGAACGTTTCGGCGTCGATCCGAATCACATGGTCGAGAATCGTCTCACTGCCCTCGCCCGCAAGGTTGAAGTAGGCGTGGTTGGTCAGGTTGAGAACCGTCGGCTTGTCCACCGTCGCCTCGTAGCGCATCTCGAGACCGTTGTCGGCCGTGAGGGTGTAGGTGACCGTCATCGCGAGATTTCCCGGGTAACCTTCGGTTCCATCGGGGCTGGTGTGTTGCAGCACCAGGCTGGGACCCGCCGGGGTCGTCTTGGGTTCCGCCTTCCAGATCTGTTTGTCGAGGCCCTTGAGTCCGCCGTGGAGAGAATTCTCTTCATTGTTTTTGGCCAGGGTGTATTCCTTGCCATCCAGTTGGAACCTACCGCCCGCGATGCGGTTGGCGTAGCGACCGGTGATGGCCCCGAAATAGGGATGTCCTGCCGCGTAGTCTTCCGCCCGATTGAAGCCGAGGGTGACATCGGCCATCTTTCCGTTGCGGTCGGGGACCACGATTTCGGTGATGATTCCACCGTAGTTCGTGATCGAGACCCGCATCCCGTGATCGTTGGTCAGGGTGTAAAGCTGCACCGTTTGGCCATCGACCTGACCGAAATCCTTGGAGGTGATGGTGCCGGCGGAAATGGATGACAAGCTCATGAGAGACAGTAGACAAAGAGCGGATATGGGTTTCATGCGGGCCGACCCTACACATCGCGGTTGCCCCTTCGCAAGAATCTTCACCTCATTCGCTTCAGATCCGGCCGGTTGAGCCACCGTCGACAACCAGAGTTTGCCCCGTGATCATGGCGGCGGGCACCGAACAAAGGAAGACCGCCGCCGCCGCCACTTCGGAGGGTGCAGCCAGGCGCCCCGCTGGAATTTTGGCGACCGCTGCTTCAAGGGCCTTCGGATCCGGATAGAGCTGGCGAATCCGTTCCGTATCGGTCGCTCCGGGCGCGACACTGTTGACCGTGATGCCATCCGGAGCCAGCTCCGTGCTCAGCGTTTTGGCAAAGGCGGTCACCGCGGCGCGCAGCGCATTCGACAGCACAAGATTTGGGATTGGAACCAGAACCGATGTGCTCGTCACGTGGACGATCCTCCCCCACCGCCGCTGTCGCATGCCCGGAATGCAGGCCCTGGCCAGACGGATGGCACTCAGCAACGTCAGTTCCGCCGCAGCCATCCAGGCGGCGTCGTCCGGAGCCAACGCCCCACCGGGAGGCGGTCCTCCGGCATTGACGATCAGGATATCCGGTGAACCCGCCCGGGCTGCGGTCTCCCTGGTGAGACGTTCGATCTCCCCGGCTTGGCTCACATCCGCCGGAATGGCCAAGGCCCCGATTTTGGCCGCTTCCTCGTGGAGACGAGCCTCGGCGCGCGCCGACATCACAACCCGCACGCCCTCCGCAGCCAATCCCTGCGCGATGGCCAGGCCAATGCCCTTCGACGCACCCGTCACCAACGCGATTTTTCCGGACAATCCGCTCTCCATGCCGTCATCTCCAATGCAGGACAATCTTTCCAGTCTCGCCCGAGGTCATCAGCCGAAACGCCTCTTCATATTCCTGAAACGGCAACCGATGGGTGATCACCGGTGCAATGTCCAGCCCGTTTCGCAGCATCACCGACATCTGATACCAAGTTTCAAAAATTCTGCGCCCGTAGATCCCTTTGATGGTGAGCATGTTGAAGATCACCGAGGTCCAATCGATCTCGATCTGGCCCGACGGGATGCCCAGCAAGGCGATTTTTCCGCCGTGGCACATGTTCGCCACGAGATCGCGGAAAGCCGTTCCATTGCCAGACATTTCCAGCCCGACATCAAAGCCCTCCCGCATTCCCAATTCTTTTTGCACGGCGTCGAGGCTCTCGTGCCGGGCATCGACCACCCGGGTGGCCCCGAGCCGACGGGCGAGATCGAGTCGCCACGGATTGATGTCGGTCACCACCACGTGCCGAGCCCCGGCGTGCCGGGCCACCGCGGCCGCCATGCAACCGATTGGGCCCGCCCCCGTGATGAGGACGTCCTCGGCCAACACTTTGAACGACAACGCGGTATGCACCGCATTGCCCAAGGGATCAAAGATGGCAGCCACATCGCGATCGATCCCGTGATCATGGTGCCAGACATTCGCCTGGGGCAGCGCAATGAATTCCGCGAAGGCCCCCGGACGGTTCACTCCGATTCCGGCGGTGTGCGCGCAGAGGTGGCGCCGACCCGCCATGCAATTCCGGCAATGCCCGCAGACCACGTGCCCCTCCCCTGAAACCACATCACCGACCTGAAAATCGTGAACATTCGTCCCCAGCGCCACCACCTCGCCGACAAACTCGTGGCCCACCACCAACGGGACCGGGATCGTCCTCTGCGCCCAGGCATCCCAGGCATGGATGTGCAGGTCCGTTCCGCAGACGCCCGTGCGATCGACCCGGATCAGGACATCATTGATTCCGATCTGCGGCTCGGGGATCTCCTCCAGCCAGAGTCCGGGCTCGGCGCGGCGTTTCACGAGGGCTTTCATGCGTCTGGTTGTCAGCTGACAAATTTACGCTAGGATGAGGATCCACCGACCCCGAATCCAACTTTTTTTATGGGTAGAGCCTTCGAATACCGCCGTGCCGCCAAAGAGAAACGCTGGGACAAGATGTCCAAGGTGTTTCCCAAACTGATCCGTTCCATCACCCTGGCCGTCCGCGAGGCGGGACCCGATCCGGCAACCAACGCCAAGCTCCGCATCGCGATCCTCAACGCCAAGGCGGAAAACATGCCCAAGGACAACATCGACGGCGCCATCAAGCGTGCCTGCGCCAAGGATGCCGAGGACATCAGCGAGGTCAGCTACGAAGGCAAGGGACCCCACGGTGTGCTCCTGTTTGTCGATTGCACCACCAACAACACCAACCGCACCGTGGCCAACCTGAAAACCATTTTTTCCAAGGGCGGCGGCAGGTTGGTGGAGAGCGGTTCCCTCGAGTTCATGTTCCAGCGCAAAGCGCTCATCGAATTCGAGGTGCCCGCCAACCAGAACATCGACGAGATTGAACTGGCGCTCATCGACCACGGTCTGGAGGAACTGGAGGTCAACGACGGCCGCGCCTATGCCTACGCCGCTTTCGCCGACTATGGAAAAATCAGTCACGGCGTCGAGACCCTCGGCATCGAGGCCGCCAAGTCCAGCATCGTGCGCGTTCCCACCTCTCCCGTCGAATTCTCTGAGGCCGAACAAGAGGACATTGAAAAACTGATCGACCGGATCGAGGACGACGACGACGTCCAGGCTGTGTTCACCAACATCGCTTGACCTCAGGCCATGAACGAGCAGGAATTGAACGAACTGCTTCACCAAAGTTCGTCGGCTTTTCCCGGTCGATCCGCCCATCCGCGGGATTTGGTGGGCGCCGTCATCCGCCGTCTTCGCCCCCGGGAACGTTGGCAGGATGTCTGCCTCCTCCTCGGAAGCGCTACCGTGATCGCTTTTTGCCTTGCCCTCGCGGTGGCCTGTCGGTTCGGATCCATCCCCGGTTCCGCTCCAGCTCTCCGGCTTTTCCAGGAACAACCGGCCTCCCACCCGTTCGCCATTCCATGAACGTCGCGCCCCGAACCATCATCTGGAGCGTGATCACCATCCTCGTGGCGGTCACGGCGGCTTGGCGCGTGGTCCGGCACCCACTGGCGCAACCTTCTGAATCCAGCTTTCACGACTGGTTGCACGCCAATTTGGCGATGAGCCCTTCCCAACATCTCGCTCTCAAACCTTTCGAGGCCAACTATGAGAAGGAGCGGGCGCGCCTCCGCCACGAGATTCAGGAGGCGGCGGCCCTGCTCGCCACCGCGATCGGCACGGAAGGAGCCAAGGCGGATTCCGTGGAAGACGCCCTGCGACGCCTGCAGACCGCACAAGGAGAGTTGCAACGGGCCACGTTGCGCCATTTTTTCCTGATGAAGGATCACCTCGATCCTGCCCAAGCCCAAAAACTGGTCCGTTGGACCCACGACAATCTTCTCGATGGATCTGCCCGTTGATCTTTCCCGTTCCATCGACTGGAAGATCTCCAGCACGACTCCTGTTCCTGCCCCCCCGGAGACGGTCGATGCCATTGCGGGTCTCATCGCCTCCGCCCAGGCAGGAGAGACCGGGGCGTTCCGCCAGTTGGTCGATCTTCACCAGGAGCCAATCCTCCGCTTTTGCGGCCACTGGCTGCGCAATGCCGAAGACGCGCAAGAGGCGGCCCAGGACACCTTCCTGCGCGCCTGGCAAGCTCTCGACTGCTTTGAAAACCGCGGCCATTTTTCTCATTGGCTCTACCGGATTGCCCTCAACGTCTGCCGGGACCGTCACAAATCCAAGGCATCCCGACAACGCAGGGCCACGGCGACACTCGGAGGCGGAGAATCCCCGCTCGCCTGCCATCGTCCGGCCCCTGACGAAGCCCTGGCCCGGTCCGGCGACCTGGAAAAACTGCAGCGGGGCATCCATCTCCTTCCGGAGCGGCTCCGGGCCGTGCTGATCCTGTGCGCCCAGGAAGGGCTATCCCACGAGGAATGCGCCGAAATCCTCCATTGCTCTTCGCGCGCCGTCGAGGGACGACTCTACCGAGCCCGCAAGGAACTCTTGGCCTGGTGGAACCGGGTCGAGTGATTTTTTAAAAAAACCGTGTGGGGTGCCACCCCGGACGCTCGTTTTGCGGGGTGTGCGTGCGCTGTTTTCCCTCCTTGTTTGTTTGCCCCTGCTCCTGGGAGCCCAGGAAGCTCCGCAGCTTGAGTCGACCGTGGTCAAGGGAAAGGCCGAGAACCTTCTCGGCGAGGCTCAGACATCGTCACAAGGCCAGTCCAGTGCCAAGGAGTTGCAGGACCGACCGTTCGTCCGGCGCGGCGAACTGCTGGAGGTCGTCCCGGGATTGATCGTGACCCAGCACAGCGGCGGCGGCAAGGCGAACCAGTATTTCCTGCGCGGGTTCAACCTCGATCACGGCACCGACTTTGGGATCTTCGTCGATGGCATGCCGGTCAACATGCGCTCCCATGGTCATGGCCAAGGGTATGCCGACGTGAACTTCATCATTCCCGAGTTGGTGGAACGGCTCGACTACGCCAAGGGCCCCTACTACGCCGAGCTCGGAGATTTTACCACCGCCGGCGCGGCCCGCTTCAATCTCTACCGTGTGCTGCCGCAGGGCCTTGCCAGTTTCACCATCGGGGAAAACGACTTTTACCGTTCCCTCATCGCGGACTCGATCGTGACCGCCGAGGGGGCCCTCACCCTGGCGCTGGAATACGGTTACTATGACGGTCCCTGGGCCCGGCCCGACCAGCTGCAGCGCTGGAACGGCCTGGTCCGGTATTCCACGGGTGATGAATTCGATTTCACCACCGTCACGTTCATGGGATACGACTCGATGTGGAACGCCACCGACCAGGTTCCCCAACGCGCCATCAAACGAGGACTCATCGGCCGCTTCGACAATCTCGACAACACCGTGGGCGGCGCCTCACACCGCTACAGCCTTTCCGTTGATCACCGCTCCGAAGACGCTTCCGGCGTGACCACGGCCTCCGCCTATGTCGGAACCTATCATCTCGATCTCTTTTCCAACTTCACTCTCTTTCTGGATGACCCGGTCCGGGGCGATCAATTCAACCAGTTCGATGATCGATGGTTTTCCGGGGCGAACATCCAACGCACCCGCAACGACCTCAGCCTCTTCGACCGCCCCACCGAACTCAGTTTCGGCGCACAGACCCAGCAAGATCTCGTCAATGGCTTGGCCCTGCGGAAAACCAGTGCCACGGAGACCCTTTCCACGGTCCGCCAGGATGACGTCTTTGAATCCAGTCTGGGCGCGTTCGCTCAGGCGGAGGTCCGTTGGACGGACTGGATGCGCACCCAGACCGGGCTTCGCGGAGACCTCTACGCCTTTGATGTAAACAGCAGCCTCGCGGCCAATTCTGGCACCGCCTGGGACACCATTGTCAGCCCGAAACTCGGCCTCGTTCTCGGTCCCTGGAAGGAGACCGAGTTTTACCTGAACGGCGGCACCGGGTTCCACAGCAACGACGCCCGGGGCGTCACCACCACCATCGATCCCTCCTCCGGAGCCCCTGTTGATCCCGTCCCTCCCCTGGTCCGCACCTACGGGGCCGAGACCGGGATCCGGACCCAGAGAATTCAGAACCTCACCAGCACCTTCTCGCTCTGGTATCTGCAGAGCGACTCCGAACTCGTCTACGTGGGGGATGCGGGCACCAACGAACCGGGCGATGCCAGCGAGCGATACGGCATTGAATGGTCCAACTACTGGCGGCCCAACGACATTCTTGCGGTCGACACCGAATTTTCGGTGAGCGATGCCTATTTCATTCCGACCGGGGAAGTTGTGCCGAACTCCGTGCCGGTCACCTTTTCCGGAGGGGTGACGTTGGGAGGATCCAGCGGGCCTTTCGGCACGTTGCGCGCTCGCTACTTTTCCCCCCGTCCCCTGAGCCCGGACGGCAGCGTTGTATCCAAGGACGCCTTTCAAATCAGCGCCCGGACGGGTTACCGCAAGGGGGCGTGGGAAGTCGCTCTGGAAGCCCTCAACCTGCTCGATGCGCGGGACAACGACATCGAATACTTCTACACCTCACGACTTACCGGGGAACCAGCGGTCGGTGTGGATGATCATCACATTCATCCTGTGGAACCTCGACAACTGCGTCTAAGTTTCATCTACAAATGGTGATGCGACGTTCCCTCTCCCTCTTCTGCCTCTTGATTCTGGCGATGCCGGCTTCCGCAAAGCCAGTGATCCAGGCAAGCAACTATCCCCTCGCCTACTTCGCCCAACGCATCGCCGGCGACCGAATCGATGTCCAGTTTCTCGCTCCGCCCGACGAGGATCCCGCATTCTGGGAGCCGTCTGACCTCCAGATCGCCAAACTGCAGAATGCGGACAAGGTCCTCCTCAACGGCGCCACCTACGAAAAATGGCTGAGCCATGTCTCGTTGCCGGACTCGATCCTCGTCGATACCTCGGAGGTCTTTGCGCCGCAGTTCATCGAGGTCAAAGAGTCTTCCACCCATAGCCACGGCAAGGAGGGAAGCCACTCCCATGCCGGCACCGCCTTCACCACCTGGATCGATTTCGCGCAATCCCGCAAACAGGCCGAAACCATCCTCCCCTGCCTGGTGCGCCTCCTCCCCGGTGCCCAGGCAGAATTTCAGACCAACGCCCAATCCCTGTTCGCCGAACTCGACGATTTGGACCGACAAATGATGTCAGCATCCCAGGAAATTGGGCAACAACCTATCCTCGCATCCCACCCGGTTTATCACTACCTTGCGCGGCGCTACCGCCTCCAAATTGAATCCGTGCTCTGGGAACCCGAAACCATTCCTGACGAAGCCGCCATTCGCGATCTGCGCGCGCTCCTCACCAAACACCCCACCAAGTGGATGATCTGGGAGGCCTCACCGGCCGGGGAATCCATCGCCAAACTCAAGGACTTGGGAATCGGCAGCGTCGTCTTCGATCCCTGCGCCAATCGCCCGGAGCAGGGCGATTGGTTGAGCGTGATGCGCCAGAACGTGGCGAACCTCAAGACCATTGTGGCTCCCAAATAAGGCCACGCCCTTCAGCGATCCCAGCTTCCGCCCAAAGCTTTCACCAGGATCACGGCGGCGGCATACCGTTGACCTTGGATGCGGGTCAAATCCTGTTCCGCACGGAGGAGCGAACGCTGCGCGTCGAGCACCTCAAAGTATGGGACCAGCCCGGCATCGTAGCGCTTTTGCGCCAAATCAACCGTCCGGGC